>NZ_JBEOSZ010000008.1:0-225695 GCF_040303285.1 Streptomyces sp. NPDC096046
GTTGATAGGCCGGATATGGAAGCACGGTAACGTGTGGAGTTGACCGGTACTAATAGGCCGAGGGCTTGTCCTCAGTTGCTCGCGTCCACTGTGTTAGTTCTGAGGCAACGAACAGTTGTCGGCTTTGAGCTGAACACACAATTGAAGAGTGTGCTTGTTCGCTCGAAACCATTAGGGTTTCGGTGGTTATAGCGTAGGGGAAACGCCCGGTTACATTCCGAACCCGGAAGCTAAGCCTTACAGCGCCGATGGTACTGCAGGGGGGACCCTGTGGGAGAGTAGGACGCCGCCGAACAATCATTGAAAGGGTTGGACCTGGAACTTCGGTTTCGGGTCCAACCCTTTTTTGTTGCCCGTCACTTGAAGTTCACGTTGCGCTACCAGCATGCACAGCATGGGTACTGCTGCACTGCTCAGGGCCGCCGGCGTCGGACTCGGTGACGAGGTCGTCGTGCCGGCCTTCGGGAACGTCGAAGTGGCCGAGGCCGTGACCATGGCCGGGGCGCTCCCGGTGTTCGCCGACATCGACCCCGCCACCTACTGCCTCGACGCCACCTCCGTGGAAGCGGTCGTCACCTCGCGCACCGCCGCCGTGGTGGCCGTCCACCGCTTCGGTCGGCTCGCCGACATCGCGCGGCTGCACGCCGTGGGTCAGCGACATGGACTGTTGGTGCTGGAACAAGGGGAGTCCGAGGCGCCGTACGACGAGATAGCCCAGCGCAGGGAGCGGGCGGCCTGTCTCGATGCCAAGTTGCGGGGTGTGCGGACCCCCGACGACGGTGACGGGCACACCTATCAGCAGTACGTCGTGCGGATTCCGGGCAACGGACGGCCGGACCGGGACGCCTTCGCACGGGCCTTGCGCGCCAAGGGAATTGCCTGCCGGGTGCCGGTGAAGACGCCCGTGCACCGGCTGCCCGAATTCCGCCGGTGTGTTTCCCTTCCGGAGACCGAGCGGGCCTCCGACGAGACGCTCGCGCTGCCCGTGGACGCGTCACTGACGAAGCGGGACATGCAGCGGATCGCGTCCGCCTGTAATGCCCTCGGAGGGCTTCTCCAGCCGGCCTTCTGACGCGGTTGGGAGCACGGGCCTGTTCAGGGTATGATCTATTCCGTTGCCGCGGGGGAGACCTCACAGGCAACTGGCCCCTATAGCTCAGTCGGTAGAGCGTCTCCATGGTAAGGAGAAGGTCAACGGTTCGATTCCGTTTGGGGGCTCCACCAGAAAAGGCCTCACTCCCACGGGTGGGGCCTTTCGCGTTCCGTTGGGGCCCCGCGTCCGGATCAGGCCACAGCCGCGGGATGGAGAAGCCCCGCCCATTCCCTGCAACCTGATCCGAACGATAGGACTAGTCCTGGTGGAGGCCCGGGACACGCATCGCCAGGATCGCCATGTCGTCCGAAGGCGCGTCCGACGCGAAGCGTTCCACCGCGCGCATGATGCGAGCCGCGACCGCGCCGGCCGTCAGGCCCGTGCAGGTCGTGAGGACGTCGGCCAGGCCGTCGTCGCCCAGCATGCGGGCGCCCTCTCGGCGTTCGGTGACGCCGTCCGTGACGCACAGGAGGACATCGCCCGGGTCGAGGGTGACGGTCTGCTCGTAGAGCTCCAGGTCCTCGATGACGCCGAGCAGCGGCTGGGGTTCCGCGGCCGGTTCGACCGTGCCGTCCTGGCGCAGGCGCAGCGGGAGCGGGTGGCCGGCGCAGACCACCTTCAACTCCGCGCTGCCGTCCTCCTGCGGACGCATCTCCCCGTACAGGAGGGTGAGGAAGCGGCTGCGGGCGCCTTCGTCGAGGATCGCGGAGTTGAGACGCTCCAGGACCATCGGGCCGCTGAGGCCCTCGCGGGCCAGGAGGCGCAGGGCGTGGCGGGCCAGGCCGGTGACGGCCGCCGCGTTCGGGCCTGTGCCGCACACGTCGCCGATGGCGAAGCCGTAGGCGCCGTCGCGGATGGGGAAGAGGTCGTAGAAGTCTCCGCCGACCTCGTTGCCCTCGCCGGCCGCGCGGTAGATGACCTCCACCTCGACGCCGTCGATCAGCGGCAGCTCCGGGGGCAGGAGGCTGCGCTGCAGGGACTGGCTGATCGCCGTGCGCTCCGAGTAGAGGCGGGCGTTGTCCAGGGCCAGGGCGGCCCGGCGGGAGAGGTCCTCGGCGAGTTCCAGGATCTCCTGGCGGAAGTGCTCGTCGGTCGGCTTGCCCAGGGTGAGCATGCCGATGACGCGGTTGCGGGCGACCAGCGGGAGGACCACGGTCTCGCCGCCGACGGCCGAGGCGGTGGCGAGGGTCGGGCCGATGCCGGGGGTGACCTGGCGGTTCGGCCCACCGCTGAGGCCGAGGCTGCGCATGGAACTGCGCAGGGCCGCCTGATGGGCCATCGCGGCGGGGGCCGTCCAGACGCGGGCGCCGGGGGTGGGGACCGGGTCGGGTGGGGGAACCTTCGACAGCAGGTACTTGATGCCGTCGATGAGTTCCTCGTCCTCGTGCAGGACGTAGGAGAGGTAGGGCTCGGAGGCCTGGTCGGCGATGGTGTAGACGGCGCACCAGGTGGCGAGTGTCGGGACCGTCATCTGGGCCATCAGGGCCAGGGTCTGGTCGCGGTCCAGGGTGCCGGCCAGCAGGTCGGAGGCCTCGACGAGGAAGCTGAGGGAGCCGCGGCGCAGGCGTTCCAGTTCGCCCAGGCGGGCCGATTCGACGGCGAGGGCGATGCGGTCGGCGGCGAACTGGAGGCGCAGGGCCTCTTCGTTGGTGTATCTGGCGGGGGCTTCGGCGGCGACGCCGAGGGAGCCGGTAAGGCGGCCCTCGACCTTCAGCGGGACCGTGACGACCGAGCGCATGCCCGTGCCGTTCAGCAGTGGCACGGCGCCGGGGACGGCGGCCAGGTCGTCGTGGACGGCGGGCATCCGGGCCGAGCCGTAGCGGCCGGGGCCGGCTTCCACAGGGACCCGGGCGAAGCGCTGGCGGGCGGAGGGGAGGCCGGTCGAGGCGCGGACCTCCAGTTCCGTCTCGTCGTCGGTGGCGAGAAGGAGGAACGCGGAGTCGCCGTCGAGCATGTCGCGGGCGCGTTCCACCGTGCGCTGGAGGAGGCCGTCGAGGTCGTCCGGGGCGGGCGAGCCGATGAAGACCTCGAAGGGATCGGTGCTCTGGCCCTCGGAGCCGGTCGTGCTGTCGGCGGGCACCCGCTGGGGAGTCTGCAGAACTGCCCGTTCGTGGTCCCGTACCAGGAGGCACACGGTTGACGGTTCGCCGCCGGTGTCGCGGACGCGCAGGTGGGAGGCGTACACCGGGGTGACGCGGCCGGTGGCCGCGCGGATGCCGTAGCTGCCTTCCCAGCGGGACAGGCGGAGGGCTTCCACGATGCCGGTGCTGGTGCCCGGGGTATGCGGCCAGGCGGCGAGGTCGGTCAGGGGCTTGCCGGTGACCTGCTCGGCCGGATAGCCGAAGAGTTCCTCGGCGTCCTCGTTCCAGGCGGTGATGGCGCCGGTGCGGTCGATCTGGATGACGGCCACCCGGACCCGGCCGTCGGCGAGGGGGAGGAGGTCGACGGGGAGGGCCGGGCCGGCCGTGCGGGTGCCCACCGCGCGTGCGGGAAGATCCAGCTGGAACCAGACGGTCTTGTGGGTGGGGGTGTATTCGACGCCCCAGCGGCCGGCGAGGGCCGCGCACAGCTGCAGGCCGCGGCCGCCCTCGCGGTCCGGGCTGCCCATGTTGACGGCCGCTCCCTGGAGGGGGATCTCGCGTTCGGGGTAGTGGTCGGCCACCTCGATGCGTGCGCCGTCGTCGCTGCGCAGGCAGAGCACGTCGGCCGAGGTGCCGGCGTGGACCACGGCGTTGGTGACGAGTTCGCTGGTGAGAACGACGGCGTCGTCGACGATGTCGGCGAAGCCCCAGCCCTGGAGGGTGTCGCGAACGAAGGAGCGGGCGCTCGCGACAGATCGCCCGACGGGCTCGAAACTGGCGGCCGCGCGCGCGGTGATCACAGAACTCCTCGACCGGTTCTCGACGTGCTGGGCTGCGGGGCCGACCGGCTCGCGCCGCTGTTGCGGCAGGCTGCCCGTCGGCCGGGGGTCCGGGGGCTGTCCCCCCGGGATCAGTCCGGTGGTCATGTGTGCGGCCGCCCCTCCGATGCCCGCTCGTCTTCGTGCCACCGCCCAGGCCGGACGGACCGGCGCGGCTGGACAGCCGGATGCAAGGTTACTTACCTTCGCGGTCCATGCGGATGCCGGTCTGCAGTGTTTCCATCCGGAGGGTGTGCGGACGGTGTGCGAAGCTGCCGAACTGTTATGGCCTGGTTCGGCCGGGGTGAAACACTGGGCAAGCTTGTGGTGAAGGTCAGGGCAGGCTGTGTGCCCGATGCCGCCCGTGGGCAGCAGCCCCCTGGAAACGGGCTGGTATGCAGGGCGGAGAATACGCAGTAGTAACCGGTACGCCGAGCGTGGTACCGGAACACAGCAGTGACGGTCGACCCCTGCGGGAGGGACACAGTGGAGTCTGGCGCAGCGACGCGTGGCAAGAAGGCGCGCGCGAAAGGCGGACAGTCCCCGATCAATCAGGGCAGGGTGCGCAGCGGTACGACCGAGGTGGACACAGCGTCCCTGAACCGCCTGATGGCGGCCCTGGTGTCGATGCGGGACGGGAACTTCCGCAAGCGGCTCACGGTGTCCGGGGACGGCGTGATGGCCGAGATCGCGGCGGTGTTCAACGAGGTGGCCGACCGCAATCTGCATCTGACGGGTGAGCTGTCGCGGGTGCGGCGGATGGTGGGCCGCGAGGGCAAGCTCACCGAGCGGCTGGAGACGGGTGCCTGCGAGGGCTCCTGGGCGACGGCGATCGACAACTCGAACGCCCTGGTGGACGACCTGGTGCGGCCGGTGTCCGAGGTCGGCCGGGTGCTGTCCGCGGTGGCGGAGGGTGATCTGTCGCCGCGGATGGAGCTGCGGACGCAGGTGCCGGACGGGAACAGCCAGCCGCTGCGCGGCGAGTTCCTGAAGGTCGGGCGGACCGTCAACAACCTGGTCGACCAGCTGTCGACGTTCACCGACGAGGTCACGCGAGTGGCCAGCGAGGTGGGCACCGAGGGCAAGCTGGGCGGTCAGGCCCGCGTGCGGGGCATGTCGGGTTCCTGGCGGGACCTGACGGACTCCGTCAACACGATGGCGTACCGGCTGACGGCCCAGGTGAGGGACATCGCGCTGGTGACGACGGCGGTCGCCAAGGGTGATCTGTCGCGCAAGGTCACGGTGCAGGTGGCCGGCGAGATGCTGGAGCTGAAGAACACCGTCAACACGATGGTGGACCAGCTCTCGGCGTTCTCGTCCGAGGTGACCCGGGTGGCCCGTGAGGTGGGCACCGAGGGTGCGCTGGGCGGTCAGGCGCAGGTGCCCGGGGTCGACGGGGTGTGGAAGGAACTCACCGATTCGGTGAACACCATGGCCGGGAACCTCACGGCCCAGGTGCGCGGGATCGCGGAGGTGACGACCGCGGTCGCCAACGGTGATCTGTCGCGCAAGGTGACCGTGCCGGCGCGGGGTGAGGTCGCGCAGCTCGCGGACACGATCAACCAGATGACCGAGACGCTGCGGATCTTCGCGGACGAGGTCACGCGGGTGGCCAACGAGGTCGGTGCCGAGGGGCGGCTGGGCGGTCAGGCGAATGTGCCGGGTGCGGCGGGGACGTGGAAGGACCTCACCGATTCGGTGAACACGGTCTTCCGTAACCTGACCACTCAGGTGAGGGACATCGCCGCGGTCACGACGGCGGTGGCCAACGGCGATCTGTCGCAGAAGGTCACGGTCGACGTGGCCGGCGAGATGCTGGAGCTGAAGAACACCGTCAACACGATGGTGGATCAACTGTCCGCGTTCGGTGCCGAAGTGACGCGTGTGGCGCGGGAGATCGGTGTCGAGGGCGAGCTGGGCGGCCAGGCGCAGGTGCCGGGTGCGGCGGGGACGTGGAAGGACCTGACGGACTCCGTCAATACGGCGTTCCGCAACCTCACCGGTCAGGTGAGGAACATCGCCCAGGTGACGACGGCGGTGGCCAACGGCGACCTCTCGCAGAAGGTCACCGTCGATGTCTCCGGCGAGATGCTCAAGCTGAAGAACACCGTGAACACGATGGTGGACCAGCTGTCGAGCTTCGCCGACCAGGTGACGCGGATGGCCCGGGACGTGGGCACGGAGGGCCGCCTCGGCGGTCAGGCGCGTGTCGACGGCGTGTCGGGCACCTGGAAGGAGCTCACCGACTCCGTCAACTCGATGGCCGGGAACCTCACTTCCCAGGTACGCAACATCGCGCAGGTCACGACGGCGGTGGCCCGGGGCGACCTGTCGCAGAAGATCGACGTGGACGCGCGCGGCGAGATCCTGGAGCTGAAGAACACCATCAACACGATGGTCGACCAGCTCTCGGCCTTCGCCGACCAGGTGACCCGGGTCGCGCGCGAGGTGGGCACGGACGGCCGGCTGGGCGGTCAGGCGCAGGTGCCGGGCGTGGCCGGCGTGTGGCGTGACCTGACGGACTCCGTCAACGGCATGGCGTCCAACCTGACCGGCCAGGTGCGCAACATCGCCCAGGTGGCCACCGCCGTGGCCCGGGGTGACCTGTCCCAGAAGATCACCGTGGACGCGCGCGGGGAGATCCTGGAGCTGAAGAACACGCTGAACACGATGGTGGACCAGCTGTCGTCGTTCGCCGAAGAGGTCACGCGTGTGGCCCGTGAGGTGGGTACGGAGGGCATCCTCGGCGGCCAGGCCGAGGTGCAGGGCGTCTCCGGCACCTGGAAGGACCTCACCCAGTCCGTGAACGGCATGGCGAACAACCTGACCATCCAGGTGCGCAACATCGCCGAGGTCACGACGGCGGTGGCCCGGGGTGATCTGTCGAAGAAGATCACCGTGGACGCCAAGGGCGAGATCCTCGAACTGGTCACGACCGTCAACACGATGGTGGACCAGCTGTCCTCCTTCGCCGAGCAGGTGACCCGGGTGGCCCGTGAGGTGGGCACCGAGGGCATCCTGGGCGGCCAGGCGCACGTGCCGGGTGTCACGGGCATCTGGAAGGACCTGAGCGACAACGTCAACCTGATGGCGAAGAACCTCACCACTCAGGTGCGGAACATCTCCCAGGTCTCGGCGGCGGTCGCCAACGGTGACCTGACGCGGCAGGTCACCATCGAGGCGCGCGGTGAGGTCGCGCAGCTCGCCGACACCATCAACACGATGGTGAAGACGCTGAGTTCGTTCGCCGAGCAGGTCACCAAGGTGGCCCGTGAGGTGGGCACGGACGGCATTCTCGGCGGGCAGGCGCACGTGCCGGGTGTGGCCGGTACGTGGAAGGACCTCACCGAGTCGGTGAACCAGATGGCGTCGAACCTGACCGGTCAGGTGCGCAACATCGCCATGGTGACCACGGCCATCGCCAAGGGTGACCTGACGAAGAAGATCGACATCGACGCGCGCGGCGAGATCCTGGAGCTGAAGACGACCATCAACACGATGGTCGACCAGCTGTCGTCCTTCGCGGAGGAGGTCACCCGGGTCGCCCGTGAGGTGGGCACGGAAGGGCAGCTCGGCGGCCAGGCACGCGTGCGTGACGTGGACGGCACCTGGCGTGACCTGACCGAGTCGGTGAACGAGATGGCCGGGAACCTGACCCGGCAGGTGCGTGCCATCGCGCGCGTGGCGACCGCGGTGACCCGCGGCGATCTGAACCTGAAGATCGACGTGGACGCGTCCGGGGAGATCCAGGAGCTCCAGGACTACATCAACAAGATGATCGCCAACCTGCGCGACACCACGATCGCCAACAAGGAGCAGGACTGGCTCAAGGGCAATCTGGCGAGGATCTCGGCGCTGATGCAGGGCCGCCGGGACCTGGAGGACGTGGCCTCGCTGATCATGAGCGAGCTGACGCCGGTCGTCTCCGCGCAGCACGGCGCTTTCTTCCTGGCCATGCCGCTCGTCGACGGTGACGACGTGAACGCCGCGGACGACGACCAGTACGAGCTGCGCATGCTCGGCAGTTACGGCTACTCGATGGGTTCGATGCCGACGTCGTTCGAGCCCGGTGAGGCGCTGATCGGGACGGCCGCCACGGAGAAGCGCACCATCCTGGTGGAGAACGCGCCCAGCGGCTATCTGAAGATCTCCTCGGGGCTCGGTGAGGCGCCGCCCGCGCAGGTGATCGTGCTGCCGGTGCTGTTCGAGGGGAAGGTGCTCGGCGTGATCGAGCTGGCGTCCTTCACGCCGTTCACGCAGATCCAGAAGGACTTCCTGAACCAGATCGCCGAGATGATCGCGACGAGCGTCAACACCATCTCCGTCAACACCAAGACCGAGCTGCTGCTGGCGCAGTCGCAGGAGCTGACCGAGCAACTGCGGGAGCGCTCGGCCGAGTTGGAGCAGCGGCAGAAGGCGCTTCAGGCGTCCAACGCGGAACTGGAGGAGAAGGCCGAGCTGCTGGCCCGGCAGAACCGCGACATCGAGGTGAAGAACACCGAGATCGAGGAGGCGCGGCAGGTCCTGGAGGAGCGCGCCGAGCAGCTCGCGGTGTCGATGCGCTACAAGAGCGAGTTCCTGGCGAACATGTCGCACGAGCTGCGTACGCCGCTCAACTCGCTGCTGATCCTGGCCAAGCTGCTCGCCGACAACGCCGAGGGGAACCTCTCGCCGAAGCAGGTCGAGTTCGCCGAGACGATCCACGGGGCCGGTTCGGACCTGCTCCAGCTCATCAACGACATCCTCGACCTGTCGAAGGTCGAGGCGGGCAAGATGGACGTCTCCCCGACGCGGATCGCGCTGGTCCAGCTCGTGGACTACGTGGAGGCGACCTTCCGGCCGCTGACCGCGGAGAAGGGCCTGGACCTGTCGGTGCGGGTCTCGCCGGAGCTGCCCGCGACGCTGCACACCGACGAGCAGCGGTTGC
The DNA here is from genome assembly GCF_040303285.1 of Streptomyces sp. NPDC096046. Classification (NCBI taxonomy): domain Bacteria; kingdom Bacillati; phylum Actinomycetota; class Actinomycetes; order Kitasatosporales; family Streptomycetaceae; genus Streptomyces; species Streptomyces sp. NPDC096046. The sequence goes on from NZ_JBEOSZ010000008.1 coordinate 8,920, forward strand.
TGCAGGTGCTGCGCAATCTGTTGTCGAACGCCGTGAAGTTCACCGACTCCGGGTCGGTGGAGCTGGTCATCAGGCCGGCGCGGGACGACGTCCCCCAGAAGATCCGGGAGCAACTGCTGGAGACCGGGTCGCTGACCGATCCGGAGGCCGAGCTGATCGCGTTCTCTGTGACCGACACCGGGATCGGCATCGCGTCCAGCAAGATGCGGGTGATCTTCGAGGCGTTCAAGCAGGCCGACGGCACCACCAGCCGCAAGTACGGCGGTACGGGCCTGGGGTTGTCCATCTCGCGGGAGATCGCGCAGTTGCTCGGTGGTGAGATTCACGCGCAGAGCGAGCCCGGACGTGGCTCGACGTTCACGCTGTATCTGCCGCTGCACCCCAGCGAACTGCCGCCGCAGGGCTACCAGCAGCAGCTGCCCGCCCTGGAGGCCGGTGACCTGGTGGCGTCGTCCGAGCGGTCGGACGCGGAGGCCGAGAGGCCGGCCGAGGTGACCTCGTACCGGGAGACGCAGAACGGGCCGGCCGCCTTGTTCCGGCGGCGCCGCAGGATGCCGGAGCTGCCGCCGCGCCCCGCGCAGCTGGAGCAGTGGACGCCGCCCGAGCAGGAGAGCCCGGCGCCGAAGCCGAACCGCGGCATCCGGTTCGGTGGCCAGAAGGTCCTGATCGTCGATGACGACATCCGCAACGTCTTCGCCCTGACCAGTGTCCTGGAGCAGCACGGCCTGTCCGTGCTGTACGCGGAGAACGGGCGTGAGGGCATCGAGGTCCTGGAGCAGCACGAGGACGTGGCGGTCGTGCTGATGGACATCATGATGCCGGAGATGGACGGGTACGCGACGACCACGGCGATCCGCAGGATGCCGCAGTTCGCCGGGCTGCCGATCATCGCGCTGACCGCGAAGGCGATGAAGGGCGACCGGGAGAAGGCGATCGAGTCGGGCGCTTCCGACTACGTGACGAAGCCGGTCGACCCCGATCACCTGCTGGCGGTGATGGATCAGTGGATGCGAGGGGAATGAGGGGGACGTCGGGCTGTTGCGCGACCATGACGGGAAGGTTCCGTGTTCACGCGGAGTTGCGGACCCGGTGTGCGCATAGTCGTGTAGAAGCACAAGATCTGGGGAACCCTCTGGTCTCGCGCCGCGTTTCTGCTACGTGCACAGTGACATCACGGTGACAGGGTGTGGTGACGGGCGGGGTGCGGCTACGATGACCGGCACAAGGACGGGCGGCGCAAGGGAGTCGTCCCCTGGGGCGGCACCCACCGGTGCTTCCACAGGTCCTGCGGACAGGGGAGGCCCCACGCCGGGGCGAGGAGGGCGGGCCATGGTGCAGAAGGCCAAGATCCTCCTGGTCGATGACCGGCCGGAGAATCTGCTGGCGCTGGAGGCGATCCTCTCCGCGCTCGATCAGACGCTGGTGCGGGCATCGTCCGGGGAGGAAGCGCTCAAAGCGCTGCTCACGGACGACTTCGCGGTCATCCTGCTGGACGTCCAGATGCCGGGCATGGACGGCTTCGAGACGGCGGCGCACATCAAGCGCCGCGAGCGGACCCGGGACATCCCGATCATCTTCCTCACGGCGATCAACCACGGCCCACACCACACCTTCCGGGGTTACGCGGCGGGTGCGGTGGACTACATCTCCAAGCCGTTCGACCCGTGGGTGCTGCGCGCGAAGGTCTCCGTCTTCGTCGAGCTGTACATGAAGAACTGTCAGCTGCGGGAGCAGGCGTCCCTGCTGCGACTGCAGTTGGAGGGCAACGGCAAGGACACGGGCGGCGAGGCCAAGGAGTCGGCCGGGCTGCTCGCGGAGCTCTCCGCGCGGCTGGCCGCCGTCGAGGAGCAGGCCGAAGCACTGACCAAGCAGCTCAACGACGAGTCGACGGACGCCGCCGCGGTGGCCACGGCGGCTCATCTGGAGCGCAAGCTCACGGGGTTGCGGCGGGCGCTGGACGCCCTGGAGCCGGGCACCGGAAGCGCTTCCCCGATGTCCTCGCAGAACTGACGCGCGCGCGGACGGGATTGTTCCCCGTGACCGCGCGTCAGTTTCGTGCCTCTTCCGAAGCGACACGAACGGGTGAAGCCGTGGACACGCGTGTCCCCTGTCGTCTCCCCCGGTAACCTCACACCCATGGCCTCACGTCCCTCCGCAGCCAAGAAGCCGCCGCCCGCGAAGAAGGCGGCCGCGAAGGCTCCGGCGAAGAAGGCCGCTGCCAAGAAGGCTCCCGCGAAGAAGGCGCCCGCCAGGAAGGCCGCGGCCAAGAAGGTCGCGCCCCGACCGGCACCCAGCCCCACGGGCGGCATCTACCGGCTGGTGCGCGCCGTCTGGCTCGGCGTGGCGCACGCTGTCGGCGCCGTGTTCCGCGGCATAGGGCAGGGCGCCAAGAACCTCGACCCGGCCCATCGCAAGGACGGTGTCGCCCTGCTGCTGCTCGGTATCGCGCTCATCGTCGCCGCGGGCACCTGGGCCGACCTCAGGGGCCCCGTGGGCGACCTGGTGGAGATCCTCGTCACCGGTGCCTTCGGCCGCCTCGACCTGCTCGTGCCGATACTCCTCGCCGTCATCGCCGTGCGGTTCATCCGCCACCCGGAGAAGCCCGAGGCCAACGGGCGCATCGTCATCGGCCTGTCCGCGCTCGTCATCGGCGTGCTCGGACAGGTCCACATCGCGTGCGGCTCACCCGCGCGCGGCGACGGCATGCAGGCCATAAGGGACGCCGGCGGCCTCATCGGCTGGGCCATGGCGACGCCGCTGTCGTACGCCATGGGCGACGTGCTCGCGGTGCCGCTGCTGGTGCTGTTGACCGTCTTCGGGCTGCTGGTCGTCACCGCCACCCCGGTCAACGCCATTCCGCAGCGCCTGCGGCTGCTCGGGGTGCGTCTCGGGATCGTCCGCGACCCGGCCGAGGACGAGTTCGTCTTCGCCGAGGACGACGAGCGCTATGAGGAGCAGTGGCGCGAGGCGCTGCCCGCGCGCCCGCGCGGCCGGCGGGCGCAGGCACCCGCGGCGTACGACCCGGACAGTGCCGAGCAGGAGGCGCTCACCCGGCGCCGGGGCCGCCCCCGGCGCTCCGCCGTGCCGCAGCCCGACATGGACCGGCCCAGGGACGCCGTGGACATCGCAGCGGCGGCCGCCGCTGCGCTCGACGGCGCCGTGCTGCACGGCATGCCGCCCTCACCGGTCGTCGCCGACCTCACCCAGGGCGTACGGGCGGGGGACCAGGAGGCGACCACGCCGACCCCCGTCCCGGCCGCCCGCCCCCGGCAGGACGAGCCGCGGCAGTCCGAGCCCGAACCGCAGAAGCCGAAGGCCGGCGTCCGCGACCTGACCAAGGCGCCGCCGGCCGAGCCCCGCGATCTGCCCCCGCGCGCGGAGCAGCTCCAGCTGTCCGGCGACATCACCTACGCCCTGCCGTCGCTCGACCTGCTGGAGCGCGGCGGTCCGGGCAAGGCCCGCAGCGCCGCCAACGACGCCATAGTGGCCGCGCTGACCACGGTCTTCACCGAGTTCAAGGTCGACGCCCGGGTCACCGGCTTCACCCGCGGGCCGACGGTCACGCGCTACGAGGTCGAGCTCGGCCCCGCCGTGAAGGTCGAGCGGATCACCGCGCTGGCGAAGAACATCGCCTACGCCGTCGCCTCCCCGGATGTGCGGATCATCAGCCCGATTCCCGGCAAGTCCGCGGTGGGCATCGAGATCCCGAACACCGACCGGGAGATGGTCAACCTCGGCGACGTACTCCGTCTGGCGGAGTCCGCGGAGGACGACGACCCGATGCTGGTGGCCTTCGGCAAGGACGTCGAGGGCGGCTACGTCATGCACTCGCTGGCGAAGATGCCGCACATGCTGGTCGCCGGCGCCACCGGCTCCGGCAAGTCGTCCTGCATCAACTGCCTGATCACCTCGGTCATGATGCGGGCGACCCCCGAGGACGTCCGGATGATCCTCGTCGACCCCAAGCGGGTCGAGCTGACCGCGTACGAGGGCATCCCGCACCTGATCACGCCGATCATCACCAACCCCAAGCGGGCCGCCGAGGCCCTCCAGTGGGTCGTGCGCGAGATGGACCTGCGCTACGACGACCTGGCCGCCTACGGCTACCGGCACATCGACGACTTCAACAAGGCCGTGCGCGAGGGCAAGGTCAAGCCGCCCGAGGGCAGTGAGCGCGAGCTCCAGCCCTACCCGTACCTGCTGGTCATCGTCGACGAGCTCGCCGACCTGATGATGGTCGCACCGCGGGACGTCGAGGACGCCATCGTGCGCATCACGCAGCTCGCCCGCGCGGCCGGCATCCACCTGGTGCTCGCCACGCAGCGCCCGTCGGTCGACGTCGTCACGGGTCTCATCAAGGCGAACGTGCCCTCGCGGCTGGCCTTCGCCACCTCCTCGCTGGCCGACTCGCGGGTCATCCTCGACCAGCCGGGCGCCGAGAAGCTCATCGGCAAGGGCGACGGGCTGTTCCTGCCCATGGGGGCCAACAAGCCCACCCGCATGCAGGGCGCCTTCGTCACCGAGGAGGAGATCGCGGGCGTCGTGCGGCACTGCAAGGACCAGATGACGCCCGTCTTCCGGGACGACGTCGTCGTGGGCACCAAACAGAAGAAGGAGATCGACGAGGACATCGGCGACGACCTCGACCTGCTGTGCCAGGCGGCCGAGCTGGTCGTCTCCACGCAGTTCGGGTCGACGTCCATGCTCCAGCGCAAGCTGCGCGTCGGCTTCGCCAAGGCCGGCCGGCTGATGGACCTCATGGAGTCCCGGAACATCGTCGGACCGAGCGAGGGTTCGAAGGCTCGTGACGTTCTTGTGAAGCCTGACGAGCTGGATGGAGTGCTCGCCCTGATCCGGGGGGAGTCTGAAGGGTAGGGAAACGGGACACGGTGGTCGCGTCGCGAGGTTACGGCAATTGGGTGTCCTGATCGTGACCCACCCGTAGGGGATCATTGAGCAACCGTTTCCCTTCGGCGTACGTCAAGTTGAGGGAAGCGACAAGCAGCGAGCCCACCATCGGAATGTCGGGCCATTCCGATGGCGTACAAAGTGCCACCGCCCGGTTGCCCCACCCTTTTGCACCCCCCCTAGACTGAACCTCCAGCACAGGCGGCTACACGCTCGAAAGGCGCCCCCGTGTCCATCGGCAACTCCCCTGAAGACGAGCGTCCGTTCGAAGACGAGCGCGTCGAAGCAGACCGCGAGGAAGCCCGCCCCTCCATCGGCCGTGTCCTGCAGCAGGCTCGTATCGCCGCCGGACTGACCGTCGACGACGTCAGTAGCGCCACCCGGGTCCGCATGAACATCGTGCACGCGATCGAGGCGGACGACTTCACCCCCTGCGGTGGAGACGTCTACGCCCGTGGGCACATCAGGGCCCTGGCCAAAGCCGTCCACCTCGATCCCGAACCGCTGCTCGACCAGTACGGCGACGAGCACGGCGGGCGTCCGGCACCGACTCCGGCAGCTCCCCTCTTCGAAGCGGAACGCATTCGTCCGGAGCGGCGGGGCCCCAACTGGACCGCGGCCATGGTCGCCGCGATCGTCGCCGTCATCGGTTTTGTCGGGTTCACGATGTTCCAGGGCGGCGACGACAGCGGCAACAACGAGGCGAACGTGGCCGAGGGCTCGGCGCCCGGCGACTCCGCCTCCCCGACCACCAAGACCAAGAAGCCCGCCGACCCCAAGCCCGAGCCGTCCGACAGCGCCATCGCGGCCGCGCCGCGGGACAAGGTGACGGTCCGGGTGGTCGCCGCCGACGACCGCAGCTGGATCGCCGCCAAGGACCACAACGGCCGGATGATCTTCGACGGCGTTCTCAAGAAGGGCGACACCAAGACCTTCCAGGACAGCTCGATGGTCCAGCTCGTCCTCGGAGACGCCGGCGCGATCGACCTCTTCGTCAACGGCAAGAAGATCGAGGAGAACTTCCAGCGAGGGTCCGTCGAACGCCTGACCTACACAAAGGGCGACCCCGCGGCCGGGTGACCGGCCCGAAAAGTCCAGTTGATGCGGGGTTGGCCGGGAAGCGGCCAACCCCGTCGACGTAGGGCGTCAGCGGGACGAAGTAGTCTTGAGCCCATGCCTGAACGCCGTACCGTCGCACTCGTCACCCTTGGCTGCGCCCGTAACGAGGTGGACTCGGAGGAGCTCGCAGGCCGTTTGGAGGCGGACGGCTGGCAGCTCGTGGAGGACGCCGAGCAAGCGGACGTCGCCGTCGTGAACACCTGCGGCTTCGTCGAGGCCGCCAAGAAGGACTCCGTCGACGCCCTCCTGGAGGCCAACGACCTCAAGGGGCACGGCAGAACCCAGGCCGTCGTGGCGGTGGGCTGCATGGCCGAGCGGTACGGCAAGGAACTCGCCGAGGCCCTCCCCGAGGCCGACGGCGTGCTCGGCTTCGACGACTACTCGGACATCTCGGACCGCCTCCAGACCATCCTCAACGGCGGCATCCACGCCTCGCACACCCCGCGCGACCGGCGCAAGCTGCTGCCGATCAGCCCGGCGGAACGCCAGGAGTCGGCCTCCGACGTCGCGCTGCCCGGGCACGCCCCGGCCGACCTTCCTGAGGGCCTCGCCCCGGCCTCCGGCCCGCGCGCTCCCCTGCGCCGCCGCCTGGACGGTTCCCCGGTCGCCTCTGTGAAGCTCGCCTCCGGTTGCGACCGGCGCTGCTCCTTCTGCGCCATCCCGTCCTTCCGCGGCTCCTTCATCTCCCGCCGCCCCAGCGACGTGCTGAACGAGACCCGCTGGCTGGCCGAGCAGGGCGTGAAGGAGATCATGCTGGTCTCCGAGAACAACACGTCCTACGGCAAGGACCTGGGCGACATCCGCCTGCTGGAGTCGCTGCTCCCCGAGCTCGCCGAGGTCGACGGCATCGAGCGCATCCGCGTCAGCTACCTCCAGCCGGCCGAGATGCGGCCCGGCCTCATCGACGTGCTGACCTCGACCCCGAAGGTCGCGCCCTACTTCGACCTGTCCTTCCAGCACTCCGCGCCCGGCGTGCTGCGCGCGATGCGCCGCTTCGGCGACACCGACCGGTTCCTGGAGCTGCTCGACACCATCCGCGGCAAGGCCCCCGAGGCCGGTGTGCGCTCCAACTTCATCGTCGGCTTCCCCGGCGAGAGCGAGGGCGACCTCGCCGAACTGGAGCGATTCCTGAACGGCGCCCGGCTGGACGCCATCGGCGTCTTCGGCTACTCCGACGAGGAGGGCACCGAGGCGGCGACCTACGACAACAAGCTCGACGAGGATGTCGTAGCCGAGCGGCTGGCCCACATCTCGAGGCTGGCCGAGGAACTCGTCTCGCAGCGTGCCGAGGAGCGCGTCGGCCAGACGGTCCGGGTCCTCGTCGAGTCCGTCGACGGCGAGGACGGCGAGGACGGCGTGTACGGCCGTGCGGAGCACCAGGCGCCCGAGACGGACGGCCAGGTGCTGCTCACGAGCGGCGCGGGGCTGAGCAGCGGCCGTATGGTCGAGGCGAAGGTGGTCGGCACGGAAGGTGTCGACCTGGTGGCCGAGCCGCTGCAGGGCTCGTTCACGTCGCCTGCGTGGAGTGAGGAGGCGGGCAGATGACCGGTGTCCCGGCATCCGCGGCGGGAGGCGCCTCCGGCGCGAGGAGGGCAGCGGCCGGAGCGGGCGCTGCGGCCTCCGCGTCGTCCGTGGCCCCCGTGACCCCCGGGGCGGCGGCCGGGCATTCGGCCGCGCGCTCGGCCGATGGCGGGACGCCCGGTGCGGGGCCCGGTGCCTCGTCCGACGTGGGTCACGGCGAGGCTGCCGCGGCGGCGCCGGGTGCCGATGAAGCGGTTTCCGGTGAAGACGCCGACTTCGACGCCCAGGGGGAAGGGAAGACCCCCCGGGGCGGGAAGATCGCCGCCGCGGCCGTCAACCAGGCCAGCGTCTGGAACATCGCCAACCTCCTGACCATGCTCCGGCTGGTCCTCGTTCCGGCCTTCGTCGCGCTGATGCTCACCGACGGCGGTTACGACCCGGCGTGGCGGTCCCTCGCCTGGGCGGCCTTCGCCGTCGCCATGATCACCGACCTGTTCGACGGTCATCTGGCACGCACGTACAACCTGGTCACGGACTTCGGGAAGATCGCCGACCCCATCGCCGACAAGGCCATCATGGGGGCGGCGCTGATCTGTCTGTCCGCGCTCGGCGATCTGCCCTGGTGGGTGACCGGTGTCATCCTCGGCCGGGAACTCGGCATCACGCTGCTGCGTTTCCTGGTCATCCGGTACGGCGTCATCCCCGCCAGCCGCGGCGGCAAGCTCAAGACCCTCATCCAGGGCGTGGCCGTGGGCATGTACGTGCTGGCACTGACGGGATGGCTGGCCACGCTGAGGTTCTGGGTGATGGCCGCGGCCGTCGTGCTGACCGTGGTGACCGGCCTCGACTATGTGAAACAGGCCATTGTGCTGCGCAGGCAGGGAATCGCCGAGCGCAAGGCCGCGTTGGAGGAGAAGGAAGCGTGAGTTCCACGGCCACCGACGTGGTGCGACTACTCACTGTGAAGGGCGAGACGCTCGCCGTGGCGGAGTCGCTGACCGGTGGCCTCGTTGCGGCGGACCTCACCTCCGTCCCCGGGGCGTCCAAGGTCTTCCGGGGCTCCGTGACCGCCTACGCCACCGATCTGAAGCATGAACTGCTCGGTGTCGACGCCACCCTGCTCGCGGCGCGTGGGGCGGTGGATCCGCAGGTCGCGGCCCTGATGGCAGCGGGCGTACGCAAGGCGCTCGGCGCCGACTGGGGCGTCGCGACCACCGGCGTCGCGGGCCCCGAGCCGCAGGACGGACAGGCCGTCGGCACGGTCTTCGTCGCCGTGGACGGACCGGACGGAGTCGATTCCGGTTCTGCCGGCGGCGGAAAAGTGGAGGCTCTGCGGTTGAACGGCGACCGCGCGGAAATTCGTAGAGAGAGTGTACGGAGCGTACTCGCACTGCTCCTGAAGGAGCTTGCGGGCGAACAGACTGGGAATGAGCGGGCACAGGATACGGAACGGAACGGGGGGTTTTGATGTTTGCAGCCCTGAGTGAACACGACATCGCTCCCCGCACGGCCGCGGCGCAAGGCGGTACGGTGGGGCGTAATGGATGCGGCTACGCGGTCCGAGGAGGGAGCCACCGATGATTCTGCTCCGTCGCCTGCTGGGTGACGTGCTGCGTCGGCAGCGCCAGCGCCAGGGCCGTACTCTGCGCGAAGTCTCCTCGTCCGCCCGAGTCTCACTCGGCTATCTCTCCGAGGTGGAGCGGGGGCAGAAGGAGGCTTCCTCCGAGCTGCTCTCCGCCATCTGCGACGCGCTGGACGTACGGATGTCCGAGCTCATGCGGGAAGTGAGCGACGAGCTCGCCCTCGCCGAGCTGGCCCAGTCTGCTGCGGCCACCCCCAGCGAGCCTGTTCCCACGCCGGTTCGCCCGATGCTGGGCTCCGTCTCGGTGACCGGTGTGCCACCGGAACGGGTGACCATCAAGGCGCCTGCCGAAGCGGTGGACGTCGTCGCCGCGTGAGGCTCTGCGCTCACACGGCATGACCAAGGCCCCGGCCGGGCCTCTCCGGAAGATCCGGAGGGGTGCCGCCCGGGGTTTTCGCTTGTTCGGGGCCGCCCACGGGTCTCGTGCCGCTTCTGCGGGCCGTGTCCGGTGTGTGTGCGTTTGCCGGTGGGGCGTGCGGCGGTCATCGTTGAGGTGATGGCGGGGGCAGTCCTCGGAGGTGCGGATGTACGTCGTGAAGAGCCCGTTGTCGGACGCGAACCTGAAGACCGTGTCCGAGGCGCTGCAAGGCGCCCTCGTCGATCTGGTGGACCTCGCCCTGGTGGCGAAGCAGATCCACTGGAACGTGGTGGGGCCGCGCTTCCGTTCCGTGCATCTCCAGCTCGACGAGGTCGTCGACACCGCACGGAAATACTCCGACACCGTCGCCGAGCGTTCCGCGGCCCTCGGAATCTCACCGGACGGGCGGGCCGCGACGGTTGCCGTCGGCAGCGGGATCGGGGTGACCCCCGAAGGGTGGGTCGATGACACGACTGCCGTGAGCGCGCTCGTCGAGGCGCTCGGTGCGGTCATCACGCGGATGCGGGAGAGGGTCGAGACGACCGGTGAGCCGGATCCCGTAAGCCAGGACATCTTCATCGGGATCACGGCGGACCTGGAGAAGCATCACTGGATGTTCCAGGCCGAGAACGGGTGACGGAGAGCGCGGGAGCGAGTGACGGGCCGGGCGGGCGAGAGGTCACCGCTCGGCCCGCAGGAGTGCGCGACCTGGGCGGTGTGCGTGTGCGCGGCCCGAGCCGGAGGGACCGTGCGCCCGTGTGCCCGTCGTGCGCCCTGTCCGCGGTCCCGGGCCGCTCCATAGCGTCGGGCTGGGGGTGGCGGCCGTGGCGGGCATAGCACACTGGGGGAGCCGGCACTGGGGGGTCCGCGGAGCCGTGCTAGGGCTCGGGGCGCTGTGGTGGTGGGCCGTGCTGCGGCTGCTGGCCACGCCCGAGGCGGGGGCGCTGGAGGCGGCGGTCGCGGCCGGGGGATGGGGGCTGAGCGTCCTGCCCGTACATTGCGTGCCCAAGGGGAGGGCGCGGGGGGTTGTAGGGGCAGGACGCTGGCGGAAGGTCTGGGGGGTGGGCAAGGCGGTGAGCCGGGGGATGGTGGAGCGGCGGGGGTGAGCGTTGGGGGACTGTTGGGGTGACTGTGTGTTTGGGGCGTGGTGTGGTCGCTCGTGCGGGGGTGCTGCGGCTGTGGGGGCGGTTGTCCCGGGGGCATAGTGAAAGGACCCCTTAGGACCGGGGTGACGGCTGGGGCGGGGCGCCTGGGTGCAGGGTGCGGCGGTGTGCCTGGGTCCGTGGGGCGTTGTGTGGTCGGTGATGTGGTCGCTCGTGCGGGGGTGCTGCGGGGCTGTGGGGGCGGAGTTCCTGGGTGCATGGGGGGCTGTGGGGGTGCCAGTCCGGGGAGATCGGGGGCGGCGGCCAGTAGGGGGCCGGGCGGGCGCTGGGGGGAGACGGGCCGGGCCCGTGTCACCACGGCATGGCCACTCCTCCGTTCGGGCGGAGGATCTGGCCCGTCGTGAAGGCTGACGCGTCGCAGACCAGGTGGAGGACCGCGTGGGCGATGTCCTCGGGCTCACCGACCCGGCGCAGGGGGGACATGCGGGCCATGGCGGACTCGGTGTGCGTCTGGGACTCAACGTCGTGGCGGTCGGTCATGGGTGTACGGATCCAGCCCGGGGCGACCGCGTTGACGCGGATGCCGTACCGGCCGACCTCTGTCGCCAGGGTCTTCGTCAGCTGGACCACCGCCGCCTTGGCCGCCCCGTAGCAGAGCAGCCCGGGTCCGCCCGTGTCGACGGCGCCCGAGGCCATGGTGACGATGCTGCCCCGGGTGCCGCGGGCGATCATCAGACGGGCCGCCTCCTGGCAGGCGTACAGCACCCCCTTGAAATTGACGTTCAGCACCCGGTCGAGATCCTCGTCACGGGTTTCCAGCACCGGGCTCCGGTGCATGATCCCGGCGATCGCGGCCAGGGCGTCCAGGCGTTCGCAGGAGGTGAGGGCCTGCCTCAGCAGGGTCCGATCGGTGACGTCGAGGCTGTGGGTACGGGCTGTGCCGCCCCTGTCCTCGATCAGGATCGCGGTCTCGCGCAGACCCTCGGTGTCACGGTCCGCGCAGTGCACGGTCGCGCCCGCCTCGGCCAGCAGGAGCGCCGAGGCGCGGCCGATGCCGCTCGCCGCGCCGGTGACGAACGCGGTGCGGCCGGTGAGGTCGTACGCCGTGACAGGCATACGGGGACCGTACGAGCGTTTCTGACGGATCGTCAATTGATGTGACTGCGCCGCCGGCCGGGAGAAGCGGCCGGGGCGGGGCCCGGCTGACAGGTGGGGCACCAGTAGGTGGGGCGCTCGCGGGCGCCGTCGCCCTGCTCGGCGACGCGGATCGAGGTGCGGCATCGCAGGCACGGGCGGGGTGCCCGGCCGTAGACGAAGAGGTCCTGGCCACGGCGGCCCGTCGTGCTGCGGATCGGGCGGTCGCGGTTGGCCTCCAGCAGCTTCTTGGCGAGCCCCGGCAGCTTGGCGGCGCGCTCGGGGGGCAGGGCACCCGCGGGGAGCCAAGGCGTGACGCCCAGCAGGAAGCAGAGTTCGCTCTTGTAGACATTGCCGATACCGGCGAGGTTGCGCTGGTCGAGCAGGGCCTCGCCGAGCTCCCGGGCGGGATCCTGGAGGACGTTGGCGAGGGCCCGGTCGGGGTCCCAGTCGGGACCCAGGAGGTCGGGCCCCAGATGGCCGACCACGCGGTGTTCGTCGGTGGTGCGCAGGATTTCCAGGACGGGGAGGCGGTAGCCCACAGCCGTGCGGTCGGTGGTGCCGAGGATCGCGCGGATCTGATGGCCGGGGCCGCCGGTCCAGCGTTGGCCGTTCCCGTACACCTTCCAGGTTCCGTCCATCCGCAGGTGGGAGTGGAGCGTCAGGCCGCCTTCGATGCGGGTGAGGAGGTGCTTGCCGCGCGGGGTGACGTCCCGGACCGCGCGGCCGGTGAGGTCGGCCGTGGCGAAGCGGGGCACCCTGAGGTCGCTGCGGGTCAGCACCTTGCCCGCGAGGGCGTCGTGCAACCGCCTCGCGGCCTGCCAGACCGTGTCACCTTCGGGCATGGGTCAAGGGTGGCACGGCGGACGTGTGAGCGGCCGGAGCGGCTGTGGGCGGGTGACCGTCAGGCACGCAGACGCAGTCCTCGGGGCGTCGCGATGAAACCGGCTCCTTCCAGGAGGGTGCCGATGGGGGAGGTCAGGGCCTGGGCGCCGTTGACGCGCTCCACCGTGACCGTGCCGAGAGAACCCGCGCGGGCAGCGGCGGCGAGGGCCTCCGCGGCGCTGCGCAGGCGTGAATCGTCGACGGGGTCGCCGTGCGGATCGGTCGCCCAGGCCAGCAGGGTCTTGCCGCCGCGTTCCATGTAGAGCGTCAGTTCACCGTCGACGAGCACCACCAGGGAGCCCGCCTTGCGGCCCGGCTTGTGCCCGGCGCCGGTCGGAGGCTCGGGCCAGGCCAGGGCGGCGCCGTACGCGTTCGCCGGGTCGGCGGCGGCGAGGACGACGGCCCCGGAGGCGCCGTCGGAGCGGCCCCGGCGGCCCGGGAACCCCTGGTCGTACGCCGCCCGCCCGCCGTTCTGCCACGGCGGGGCGTAGTCGCGGGGCGAGACCCACTCGCCCCGCGACGGTTCGGGAACCTCGTAAGGGGAGCCCAGGTCGGGGAAGCCGTCGGGGCCGGGGGCGTCGGTGTGGTCGTGGGAGGGGACGGAGTCGTCCGGTCCGGCGAAGTCATGGGTGGGGAACGGGTCGGGTGCGGAGCCGGGGGGCGGACCGGGCAGGGCCTCACCGCGATCGCGGGCGTTGGACACCGCGCGCAGACGGTCCACCGCGCCGTCCATCGCGAACTGCGCCGCGCCCAGGCCCTCCACCACGTAGCCGCGACGGGCCTGGCCGCTCTCCTCGAAGACGGACAGGACGCGGTACGTCGCCGAGAAGCCGCCCTCGACGCCCTCCGCCGAGACCGCGCCCCGGGTGACCACGCCGTGCCGGTCGAGAAGCGTGCGGGCGAGGGCGTGGGCCCGCACGGTGGGGTCCGGCTCGTGGGCCGGGAGCAGGGACCAGCGGCCGGCGACCGTCGGCGGGCCGGAGCGGGAGGCGGTGCGGGCCGCCGCCGTCAGGGAGCCGTAGCGGCCGCGCGGGACGGTGCGCTTGGCGCGGTGGGCCGTGGACCCGGCGGTGCGGCCCGAACCGAGCAGCGAGCGCATGGGGGTGAGCGTGTCGTTCGTCAGACGGCCCGACCAGGCCAGGTCCCACAGGGCGTCGGCCAGCTGCGGGTCGGTGGCTTCCGGGTGGGTGGTGGCGCGGACCTGATCGGCGATCTGGCGGAAGAACAGGCCGTAGCCGCCGGAGAGGGTGTCCAGGACCGACTGGTGCAGGGCGGTCAGCTCCAAGGGGTGCGGGGGCGGCAGCAGCAGGGGGGCCGCGTCGGCCAGGTAGAGGCAGACCCAGCCGTCCTTGCCGGGGAGGGAGCCCGCCCCGGCCCAGACGACCTCCCCGGCGGCGGTCAGCTCGTCCAGCATCGCCGGGGTGTAGTTCACGACCCGGGAGGGCAGGACCAGCTTCTCCAGCGCGGAGGCGGGCACCGACGCGCCCTGCATCTGCTCGATGGCGCGGACCAGCCCGTCGATGCCGCGCAGGGAGTGCCCCTTGCCGATGTGCTGCCACTGCGGAAGGAACTGGGCGAGCGCGGCGGGTGGCACCGGCTCCAGTTCGTGCCGCAGAGCGGCCAGGGAGCGGCGGCGCAGGCGGCGCAGTACGGCAGCGTCGCACCACTCCTGACCGATGCCGGCCGGGTGGAACTCGCCCTGGACGACCCGGCCCGCCGCGGCGAGTCGCTGGAGGGCGCCCTCGGTGACGGCGACACCCAGGCCGAAGCGGGCGGCAGCCGTGGCCGAGGTGAACGGGCCGTGGGTGCGGGCGAAGCGGGCGAGGAGGTCTCCGAGGGGGTCCTTGACCGGCTCCGTGAACGCTTCCGGGACGCCGACCGGCAGGGCGGTGCCCAGAGCGTCGCGCAGGCGGCCCGCGTCCTCGATCGCCGCCCAGTGGTCCCTGCCCGCGATCCGGACCCGGATGGCCCGGCGGGTGCCGGCCAGCTCCTTGGCCCACTGCGGTTCGGCGCCCCGCTCGGTCAGTTCCGCGTCCGTGAGCGGGCCGAGGAGACGGAGGAGGTCCGCGACGCCCTCGGCGTCCTTGACACGCCGGTCCTCGGTGCGCCACTGAAGCTCCTGCTCCAGCTCGGCCAGCACCTCGGCGTCGAGCAGCTCGCGCAGCTCCGCCTGCCCCAGCAGCTCGGCCAGCAGCCGCGAGTCCAGGGACAGGGCGGCGGCGCGACGCTCGGCCAGCGGGGAGTCGCCCTCGTACAGGAACTGGGCGACGTAGCCGAAGAGGAGGGAGCGCGCGAAGGGGGACGGCTCGGCGGTGGTGACCTCGACCAGGCGGACCCTGCGGGACTCCAGGTCGCCCATCAGCTCCACGAGCCCCGGCACGTCGAAGACGTCCTGGAGGCACTCGCGGACCGCCTCCAGGACGATCGGGAACGAGCCGAACTCGCTGGCGACCTGCAACAGCTGGGAGGCGCGCTGCCGCTGCTGCCACAGCGGGGTGCGCTTGCCCGGGGTGCGGCGCGGCAGCAGCAGCGCGCGGGCGGCGCACTCGCGGAAACGGGAGGCGAACAGGGCCGAGGTGCCCACCTGGTCGGTGACGACCTGGTCGACCTCGCCCTTGTCGAAGACGACATCGGCGGCACCCACGGGTGCCTGCTCGGAGTCGTACTCCCGGCCCGCCTTCACCGGCTCCTGGTCCAGCAGGTCCAGGCCCATCAGGTCGGCGTCCGGCAGGCGCAGCACGATGCCGTCGTCGGCATGCATGACCTGCGCGTCCATGCCGTACCGCTCGGAGAGCTTGGCGCCGAGAGCGAGTGCCCAGGGGGCGTGCACCTGGGCCCCGAAGGGGGAGTGCACGACCACCCGCCAGTCGCCGAGCTCGTCGCGGAAGCGCTCCACGACGATCGTCCGGTCGTCCGGGATGTGGCCGCAGGCCTCGCGCTGCTCGTCCAGGTACGACAGCACGTTGTCCGCCGCCCACGCGTCCAGGCCGGCGGCGAGGAGGCGCAGGCGGGCGTCGTCCTTGGACAGCGAGCCGACCTCGCGCAGGAACGCGCCCACCGCCCGGCCCAGTTCCAGCGGGCGGCCCAGCTGGTCGCCCTTCCAGAAGGGCAGCCGGCCCGGCACGCCCGGGGCCGGGGAGACGAGCACGCGGTCGCGGGTGATGTCCTCGATGCGCCAGGAGCTGGTGCCGAGCGTGAAGACGTCGCCGACGCGGGACTCGTAGACCATCTCCTCGTCGAGTTCGCCGACCCGGCCGCCGCCCTTCTTGGGGTCCGCCCCCGCGAGGAAGACGCCGAAGAGACCGCGGTCGGGGATCGTGCCCCCGGAGGTGACGGCGAGCCGCTGTGCGCCGGGGCGGCCGGTGATCTCACCGGTGACCCGGTCCCACACCACGCGCGGACGCAGCTCCGCGAACGCGTCGGACGGATAGCGGCCCGCCAGCATGTCGAGGACGGCGGTGAAGGCCGACTCGGGCAGCGAGGCGAACGGGGCGGCCCGGCGGACGGCCGCGAGGAGGTCGTCGAACTGCCAGGTGTCCAGGGCCGTCATGGCGACCACCTGCTGGGCCAGCACGTCCAAGGGGTTGGCGGGCACCTTCAGCGACTCGATGGAACCGGTGCGCATGCGCTCGGTGACCACCGCCGCCTGCACCAGGTCGCCTCGGTACTTCGGGAAGACCACACCGGTGGAGACCGCGCCCACCTGGTGCCCCGCCCGGCCCACACGCTGCAGGCCGGAGGCGACGGACGGCGGCGACTCCACCTGCACGACCAGGTCCACCGCGCCCATGTCGATGCCCAGTTCGAGACTGGACGTGGCCACGACCGCGGGCAGGCGCCCCGCCTTGAGGTCCTCCTCGACCAGGGCACGCTGCTCCTTGGACACCGACCCGTGATGGGCACGGGCGATGACCTGGGGGGCGCCCTGGGCCGCTCCCGAGCCGCCCATGAGTTCGGCGGGGGAGTGGTGCTCGTCGAGTGTCTCGCCCGTGGCCCGTTCGTACGCGATCTCGTTCAGGCGGTTGCAGAGGCGCTCCGCGAGACGGCGGGAGTTCGCGAAGACGATCGTGGAGCGGTGGGACTGGACGAGGTCGGCGATCCGCTCCTCCACATGCGGCCAGATCGACGGGCGCTCGGCGCCCTCCTGGCCGTCCGCCGCCGGGGAGCCGCCCAGCTCGCCCAGGTCCTCGACCGGGACGACCACCGACAGGTCGAACTCCTTGCCCGATGCAGGCTGGACGATCTCCACCCTGCGGCGCGGCGAGAGGAAGCGGGCCACCTCGTCCACCGGCCTGACCGTGGCGGACAGGCCGATACGGCGGGCGGGCTTCGGGAGGAGGTCGTCCAGGCGCTCCAGGGACAGCGCGAGATGGGCGCCGCGCTTGGTGCCGGCGACCGCGTGCACCTCGTCGAGGATCACCGTCTCCACACCCGCCAGCGCGTCGCGCGTGGCCGACGTGAGCATCAGGAACAGCGACTCAGGGGTCGTGATCAGGATGTCCGGCGGGCGGGTCGACAGAGCGCGGCGCTCGGCCGCGGGGGTGTCGCCCGAGCGGATGCCCACCTTGACCTCGGGCTCGGGCAGGCCGAGGCGCACGGACTCCTGACGGATACCGGTCAGCGGGCTGCGCAGGTTGCGCTCGACGTCCACCGCCAGGGCCTTCAGGGGGGAGACGTACAGGACGCGGCAGCGCTTCTTGGGGTCGGCGGGGGGAGGAGCCGAGGCCAGCTGGTCCAGGGCTGCCAGGAAGGCCGCCAGGGTCTTGCCGGAGCCGGTGGGGGCGACGACCAGCACATCCGAGCCCTCGTGGATGGCCTGCCACGCACCGGCCTGGGCAGAGGTGGGCGCGGAGAAGGCACCCGTGAACCAGGCGCGGGTCGCGGGGGAGAAGCCGTCCAGGGCTCGGTGCGCATTGCTGGGCATGCGTCCATCGTGCACCTCGGCACTGACATCGGGGCTTCGCCGCCTCGCGGCCTGCCCCGTCGCCGTGGGATGCGGGCCGGGGCCGGGCCGCGGAGTGCCACCGCCGCGGACCATGGTCGGATGAACGAGCGCGCACGGCATTGGCAGTACGACGAGCTGCCCGGGGTCGACCTGCTGCGGGCCCGGTACGTGCGCAAGACGTTCGTGCGGCACACGCACGAGAACTTCGTGATCGCCGCCATCGCCGACGGGGTGGAGGTGTTCCACCACGGTGGGGGCGATCAGTACGCGGGCGCCGGCGCTCTCGCACTGGTGAACCCCGATACGCCGCACACCGGACGGGCCGGGGTGCCCGAAGGGTGGCGGTACGGGGCCGTGTACCCACCGGTCGACGTGGTGGCGGAGATCGCCGCCGAGACGACGGCGCTGCGGGGGACGCCGGGCTTCGTCAGCCCGGTGGTGGACGATCCGTACGCCGTCGCTCTGGTGCACCGGGTGCTGCGGGCCGCCGACGAGGGCGACGCGCTGGCCGCGGACACACTGCTGCGGGTCGCCGTCACCAGATTGCTGCGGCTGAACGGCGGGCCCTTGCCGCGGCGGGAGGTGCGGACGGCGGGAGCCCGTGTCGCGGCACGCGCGCGTGCCGTGCTGGAGGAGCGGATGGTCCGGCCGCCGACACTGGAACGGCTGGCGGCCGGTCTCGGTACCAGCCCGTTCGCCCTGTTGCGGGCCTTTCGGGACCTCTACGGGATGCCGCCGCACGCCTGGCTCACCAACGCGCGGGTAGGGCGGGCGCGACGGCTGCTGGACACGGGGACGGCACCCTCCGAGGTCGCCGTGGCCGTCGGGTTCACCGACCAACCGCATCTCAACCGGCACTTCAGCCGGATCGTCGGCGTGCCTCCGGGGGCGTACCAGCGGGAGCGCAAGAACGTACAAGACCCGAGGTAGCCGCTGCCCGTAGCGTGCGGGGTGTGGCAGATCGGACAGTTCTCGAAGATATGGACCTCGGTGGGAAGGCGGACCGGGCGGTCGTACGCGACGCCCTGGGTGTCGGGGTGGCCGTGGGGCTCTCCGGGTTCGCCTTCGGAGTGACATCGGCAGGCAGCGGCCTCACGCTGCTGCAGACGTGCGCGCTCAGTCTCCTGGTGTTCACCGGGGCCTCCCAGTTCGCCCTCGTAGGGGCCCTCGCGGCGGGAGGCAGCCCGTTCACCGCCGCCGCCGGGGCCTTCTTCCTGGGCGTGCGCAACGCCTTCTACGGTCTGCGTCTGTCGCAGTTGCTCGCCCTCCCGCGCGCGGTGCGGCCGTTCGCCGCCCAGTGGGTGATCGACGAGACGGCCGCCGTCGCGCTGGCCCAGCCCACTCGGCGCGCCGCACGGCTCGGGTTCGTCGTGACCGGGCTGAGCCTCTACATCCTGTGGAACCTCACCACGCTGCTCGGGGCCCTGGGCGCCGAGGCCATCGGGGACACCGACGCGTGGGGACTGGACGCCGCCGGACCCGCGGTCTTCCTGGCCCTGCTCGCACCGATGCTCAAGAGCCGCACCGAGCGGGCGGTCGCCGGTCTCGCGGTGCTGCTGGGGCTCGGGCTGCTGCCCGTGCTGCCGGCGGGAGTGCCGGTGCTGCTGGCCGCGCTGGCGGCGCCGGTCGTGCTGTGGGCGGAAGGCCGCCGCAAGGGGCAGCGCGAGGGACAGGGAGACGCGCGGTGAACGTCTGGATCGCGATCGGGACGACCGTCCTGGGGTGCTACGCCGTCAAGCTGGCGGGACTCCTGGTGCCCGCGGGGGCTCTGGAGCGTCCCCTCGTCAAGCGTCTCGCCGCGCTGCTGCCCGTCGCGCTGCTGGCGGCCCTCACCGCCCAGCAGACCTTCGCCGACGTGCGGACACCGGTGCTGGACGCACGGGCCGCCGGCCTGGCGGCCGCGGCCGTGGCGCTGCTGCTCAGGGCTCCGTTCCTGCTCGTCGTCGCCGCGGCCGTGGTGGTGACCGCGGGGGTGCGGGCCATGGGGGCGGGATGAGCGCGGGCTGATCAGTCGACGGTGCGACCGTACGCCCGGAGCACGCGCAGGGCGTCGATCGTCACCACCGGGCGGGCCTCCAGGGCGGGCGCCGGGGCCCAGCGGCGCCACCGGACGGGCCAGCCGCCGTCCTCCTGCTGCTGGGACGCGAGGTGGTCCAAGGAGCGGGTCATCTCGTCGTCCGTGAACCATGCGCGCGCGAGCGAGCGCGGTGTCCGCGCGTAGTCGTACGGGAAGTGGTGCTCGCCCGGCGCGTAGCCGTGGGAGACCGGATACGCGTCCAGACGGTCGGGATCCAGGGCCGCGAGGCGGTGTTCGCGGACCAGGCGGCCGAGCCGGTCGGCCGCCGCCTGCGCGCGCGGGCGGTCCGGGGCGGCGTCCAGGAAGGCCACGGCGGCCTCGATCTCGTACGGGTGCGACTTCTCCAGCGACTCGACCGCCTGCCAGCAGAAGTCCGTGGCCCGGAACAGCCAGGCGTGCCACACCTCGTTGCGGTGCAGCAGCCCCACCACCGGCCCGGTCGCCAGGAGGTCGCTGGGTGGGTCGTCCAGCACCGTCACGAAGGGAGCCGTGGGGTAGCCGTGCTGGCTGGGGTGGATCGCCGGGAGGGCCCCGTCCGCCGTGGAGACCGACGTCAGGTAGCGGCAGATGTGCTCCACCCGCTGGCCGGCGCAGCGCCCGACCGCGTCCAGGACGCGCAGGGCGTGCGCGGTGTGCAGCGGCTGGCTGACCGGGCCGCGCAGATCGGGCTCCAGCGCGTGGCCGTAACCGCCGTCCTCATTGCGGTAGGCGTCGAGGGCGGTCTCCACCGGGTCGGCGGAGCCACCCCGGAAGTCGTGGGCGAAGCGGTGCTGATCGAGCACACGTGCGGTGAGCCAGACGAAGCGCTCCGCGCGCGTGACGGGGCTGTGCCGCGGGGGCGTCGGGGGGAGTGTGGAAGCTCCGGTTTCGGCCATGGGTCAGACGGTAGGGCGCGAAGAGGCGCCGGCAGGCGGTCCCGGCTCAGGCCCACCCCCAGGGGCGGGATACTGGAGTCATGCGGTTGACGGTCTTCTGGCAGCGGATGGCGGAGCACTTCGGTCCTGGCTACGCCGAAACCTTCGCGCGCGACCACGTGATGTCGGAACTGGGCGGACGCACGGTGCACGGGGCGCTGGAGGCCGGCTGGGACGCCAAGGAGGTCTGGCAGGTGGTCTGCACGGTGATGGACGTGCCCCGGGAGAGGCGCTGACCCCAGCCGATGCGCGCCGGAGATCGCCGACCGGCCGGTCCCTGACCCCTCCGGACAGAGGCGGACCGGCTTCGGCGGGGTCAGGGGCCCGTCACGAAGATCGCAGGCGGGCAGACGGCTGTCGGTGGCGTGGGCGAGACTTGGACCGTGGCACCCACTGACGAGTCCGGGCAGGCAGCCCGGCAGCCCCCAGCCTCCGGTACGACACCGCCCGCCCGGCTCCCCGTCGGTGAGGCCGGGACGATCGGCCGCATGCCGCGCTGGCTGCCCCGCGCCATGGTGCTGGCCCTCGCCCTCGTCGCCGCGTTCCAGCTGGGCAGCTGGGCCTTCCACCAGCTCACCGGCCTGCTGATCAACGTCCTCATCGCGTTCTTCCTGGCGCTCGCGATAGAGCCCGCGGTGAGCTGGATGGCCTCACGCGGCATGCGCAGGGGGCTGGCCACGTTCATCGTCTTCACCGGCGTGATGATCGTGTCGGCCGGCTTCGTCACGGTGCTCGGCTCCGTTCTCGCGGACCAGATCATCAAGCTGATCGAGGGCTTCCCCGCCTACCTCGACTCCGTCATCAACTGGATCAACACCCACTTCAAGACCGATCTGAAGCGCGTCGACATCCAAGAGGGCCTGCTCCGCTCCGACTGGCTGCGCAACTACGTCCAGAACAGCGCCACCGGCGTCCTGGACGTGTCCGCCCAGGTGATCGGGGGCCTCTTCCAACTGCTGACGGTCGCCCTGTTCTCGTTCTACTTCGCCGCGGACGGTCCGCGACTGCGCCGCGGCATCTGCTCGGTTCTGCCCCCCGCCCGCCAGGCCGAGGTGCTGCGCGCGTGGGAGATCGCCGTGAACAAGACCGGCGGCTACATCTACTCCCGCGGCCTGATGGCGCTGATCTCCGGCGCGGCACACTTCGTCCTGCTGCAGACCCTGGACGTGCCCTACGCGCCCGTGCTCGCGGTGTGGGTGGGCCTGGTGTCGCAGTTCATCCCCACCATCGGCACCTATCTCGCGGGCGCCCTGCCCATGCTGATCGCGTTCACCGTGGATCCCTGGTATGCGCTGTGGGTCCTGGTCTTCGTCGTCATCTACCAGCAGTTCGAGAACTACGTGCTGCAGCCCAAGCTGACCTCCAAGACCGTCGACATCCACCCTGCCGTGGCCTTCGGCTCGGTCGTCGCCGGCACCGCCCTGCTCGGCGCCGTCGGCGCGCTGATCGCCATCCCGGCCATCGCCACGCTCCAGGCCTTCCTGGGGGCGTATGTGAAGCGCTACGACGTCACGGACGACCCCCGGGTGCACGGCCACCGCCGCAGGGGAGAGGGACCTGCCCTGCTCCCGCGCGCGCGAGGGCTGTGGGCATGGCGGCCGGGGACGGAGCGGCCCGGACACGGGGGCTCCGGGGGGAGCTCCCCCTGAGCGGCCCGGGCCGACGGCTTCCTGCGCGGCGGCTGAGCCCCCCGCTCGTCGGGTGGGACGAGTCCCCTCCGGCGGCGTCGGTCGTCCAGCAGATCGCGCACCGTCACAGCCGCGCGCGGGTGATCCCGGCCCGACCACCGGCCTTCCGGGAACCCCTGAGGGAATCGTGCGGCGGTGGTTTCCTTGCCCGCCGCCGTGATCAGGCACATCCGTCCGTCCCCTTATGAGCACGCGCGCCTGCTGTGCGGGGCACGCGGCACTTCGGCGCGTGCGCATCCCGGTATGGGTGCCCGTCGTCACTCGCGCACACCTCGGCACGGAACCCGGGACGGGGGTGCGCGTGGTGCGCTTGACAGGGAAATCGAACATCCATTCTGATGGAGGCGCCGGCAAGGCTCAACAAGGGGCGTTTCGACGTACTTTGAGTAGAGATGTGCCCGAGTTATCCACAGGCCGGACGTGCGTCGGGACGCATTGTCAGTGGCAGGCGTTAGCGTCTTTGACGTGAAGCGATCGACTCAAGCAAATCGGGTGGAACCCATGGCAGGAACCGACCGCGAGAAGGCCCTGGAAGCCGCTCTCGCACAGATTGAACGGCAATTCGGCAAGGGCGCGGTCATGCGCATGGGCGACCGGACCAACGAGCCCATCGAGGTCATCTCGACCGGCTCCACCGCCCTGGACGTGGCCCTCGGCGTGGGCGGCCTGCCCCGCGGGCGCGTCGTGGAGATCTACGGACCGGAATCCTCCGGTAAGACCACGCTGACCCTGCACGCCGTGGCGAACGCGCAGAAGGCCGGCGGGCAGGTCGCCTTCGTCGACGCGGAGCACGCACTCGACCCCGAGTACGCGAAGAAGCTCGGCGTCGACATCGACAACCTCATCCTCTCCCAGCCGGACAACGGCGAGCAGGCCCTGGAGATCGTGGACATGCTGGTCCGCTCCGGTGCCCTCGACCTCATCGTCATCGACTCCGTCGCCGCGCTCGTCCCGCGCGCGGAGATCGAGGGCGAGATGGGCGACAGCCACGTCGGTCTGCAGGCCCGCCTGATGAGCCAGGCCCTGCGGAAGATCACCAGCGCGCTCAACCAGTCCAAGACCACCGCGATCTTCATCAACCAGCTCCGCGAGAAGATCGGCGTGATGTTCGGCTCCCCGGAGACCACGACCGGTGGCCGGGCGCTGAAGTTCTACGCCTCGGTGCGCATCGACATCCGCCGCATCGAGACCCTGAAGGACGGCACGGACGCGGTCGGTAACCGCACCCGCTGCAAGGTCGTCAAGAACAAGGTCGCACCGCCCTTCAAGCAGGCCGAGTTCGACATCCTCTACGGCCACGGCATCAGCCGTGAGGGCGGCTTGATCGACATGGGCGTGGAGCACGGCTTCGTCCGCAAGGCCGGCGCCTGGTACACGTACGAGGGCGACCAGCTCGGCCAGGGCAAGGAGAACGCGCGCAACTTCCTGAAGGACAACCCCGACCTGGCCAACGAGATCGAGAAGAAGATCAAGGAGAAGCTGGGCGTCGGTGTGCGTCCTGAGGAACCGGCCGCCGAGCCGGGCACGGACGCCGCGGTCTCCGCACCGGCCGACGCGACGCCGGCTGTCCCGGCCCCCGCACCGGCCAAGACTGCCAAGTCCAAGGCCGCCGCAGCCAAGAGCTGACCCGTGACACGGCGAACCGAATGGGCGGAGTACGAGTACGCCGCCTTCGGTGCCCCCCGGGGGAGGGGCACCGAAGGCGACACGAACTCAGCCCTGGACGGGGAGGGCGGCCCCGGGCAGACGCCTCCCGAGGGCGACCGGCAGTACGGCGACGACACCGGGCCGCGCGGGGGCGGCTCACCCGGAGGCGGCTCGCGTGACGGCGGGCCGAGGGGCGGTCGTGGCCGTCGTCGGCGTGGCTTCGGTGAGGCGGCGACCGATGCCGAGGACGGAGGTGCCCTCTCCTCGTCGAGGGCCGAGCAGGAGGCACCTCCAGGGGACCCGGTCGAGCGGGCGCGGGCGATCTGCCTGCGTCTGCTCACCGGGACCCCGCGCACCCGCAAGCAACTCGCCGACGCCCTGCGCAAACGGCAGATCCCCGACGACGCCGCGGAGTACGTGCTGTCGCGGTTCGAAGAGGCAGGCCTGATCAATGACAGTGCCTTCGCGGACGCCTGGGTGGAGTCCCGCCACCACGGCCGAGGACTGGCCCGGCGTGCGCTCGCCCGGGAGCTGCGGACCAAGGGCGTCGACTCCACGCTGATCGACGAGGCCGTCTCCCAGCTCGACTCGGAGCAGGAAGAGGCGACCGCGCGAGAGCTCGTCGCGCGCAAGCTCCGCTCCACCCGCGGACTCGACCGCGACAAACGCCTCCGCCGCCTCGCGGGCATGCTCGCCCGCAAGGGCTACCCCGAGGGCATGGCCCTGCGGGTCGTCCGCCAGGCGATGGAGGAGGAGGGCGAGGACACGGAGTTCCTTGAGGGGCAGGGGTTGTGAGGGCGACCTGTGGCCGTCCTGGGCTCGGCGCATGAAGATCAGTGTGCGGGCGGCGGCCGAGGCGGACGTGTCAGCGTTGCTGGCTCTCTACGGCGAACTGAATCCGGACGACCCGCCCTTGCCCCAGGCGGCCGCGGATGCCATCTGGGCAGCCATATCGAGTCAGTAGGGACGCACGATCCTGGTGGCTGATGCAGACGACACCGTGGCCGGGACGGCGGATTGCATCGTCATGCCGAACCTCACGCGCGGTGGCAGGGCCATCCTGTTCGTGGAGAACGTCGTGGTGGCCGGTGCCTTCCAGCGGCGTGGTGTCGGCCGACGGCTGATGGAGGCTGCGGTTCGGCTGGGTGAGTCAGCGGACTGCTACAAGGTCCAACTGCTCGCGGCGGATGACGAGTACGTCCACACCTTCTACAAGGTGTGCGGATTCGCAGCCCTCGCAGAAGGTTTCCGTCGCTATCTCCCGTAGAAGGCTCAGTCCTCGAACCGGAGGCTGCCTTCCGCTGGCACAGGCCCCCCGGCGCGGCAAGCGGCTGACAAGCCCACTCCGCCTCACACCACCGGAAAACCCCGCCTCCCGCCAAGCCTGGAAGCCCCCGGCCAGGTCCGTGGCCCTGTGCAGGCCCAGTTGGTGCAAGGACTGGACGGCCCGGCTGGACGCGCAGCCCTCGTTGCAGAGCACGACGATGCGCAGAGCATGACTTGTCGCCTCGGGGAGGCGGTGGCTGCCCTGGGGATCGAGGCGCCATTCCAGTTCGTTGCGCTCGACGACCACGGCGCCGGGGATGAGGCCGTCCCGTTCGCGCAGGGCGGCGTAGCGGATGTCGACCAGCAGTGCGTCGCCGGCCCGGGCCGCCTCGTACGCCTCCTGCGGTTCGATCCGTTCGTAGCCAGCCCGCACGCGCTCCAGCAACTCGTCGATGCCGACAGGCGGCTGCGGGTCGCGGCTCGTCGGTCCGGGTGTGGCGCTCACTGCCAGTCCTCCGGTCGCTCGACCTGCTCGAGTCGCAGGATCGGGCCGCTGCGGCTGTAGCGGCGGATCTGCGGCAGGGGCCATGACCGCCCGGGCGGGTCAGCTCACTGTCACCATGCGCACACACCGTGACAGTGAGCACATCCTTCCGTGCTGGGCGTCAGCGTGAGCCGGCCGAAGCACCGGCCTCTGCCTGCGCTTTCACCGGTCCACCCACCGTGGCCTCCGCCGCCGCGTACAGGTCGGCCGGGCGCACCCCACTCAGCGCGGTGACGAGGTGCCCGTCGGGGCGCACCAGAAGCACCGTGTGCGCGGCGGCGCCCGGATAACTCTCGGCGACGAGCAGCTCCGCCGGATGGGGCAGTGCCGTGACCGCCGCCGCGAGCTGCGGCATGATGCCGGCGCCCACCCAATGCTTGCGCTCCCAGACGCCCGTGCCCGGCGCGATCAGCACCACGAGCAGCGCGCCCCGGCCGAGCCGGTCCCGGAGCCGCACGAAGGTGCCGTCCTCCGCGGTGACCCGTACGTCGGTGACCGGTGTTCCGAGGGGGGTGTCGACCGGCACCTCGCCTTCGAGGCGCCGGGGCGCGAGCGGCGAGTCGGCGTACGCCCCCGGCGCGCCGAGCTGGCCCTGCCCCAGGTGACCCTCTGTGAGCAGGGCGTCGTGGCCGCGGGACGAGCCGGGGACGACCGCGCGCAGGCCTCCGCCGCCGCGCAGCAAGGGCAGTGCCTGGTCGGCGGCGCGGAGCCGGGCGGCGACGACCGCCCGCCGTTCCGTCTGGTAGCTGTCGAGGAGGGCCTCGTGCGGCCCGTGGTGCCAGGCCAGGGCCAGTTTCCAGGCGAGGTTGTCGGCGTCCCGCAGCCCCTCGTCCAGCCCGTGCGTACCGAGCGCGCCGAGCAGATGGGCGGCGTCCCCGGCGAGGAACACCCGGTCGGCGCGCCAGCGACGGGCCAGCCGGTGGTGGACGGTGTGCACACCGGTGTCCAGCAGCTCGTACGGCGGCGTGGTGCCGCCCGCCCAGCCGGCCAGGGTCTCCCGGATGCGGGTGAGCAGCAGTTCGGGTGTGACCAGGTCCTTGCCGGACGGCAGGAGCCAGTCCAGGCGCCAGACACCGTCCGGAAGCGGGCGGGCGGTGACCTCGCCGGCCGAGGGACCCGACATGCGCCAGGGCGGCTGGCGGTGCAGCAGCGCCTCGTCGTACCAGGGCAGTTCCGTGCGGAGCGCCGCGACGGCGTGACGTTCCACCGCCGTACGGCCCGGAAAGCGGATGTCCTGCAGCTTGCGCACGGTCGAACGGGGGCCGTCGCAGCCGACCAGGTAACTGCCGCGCCACCACGTCGCCTTGGGACCGCGGGTATGTGCCGTGACACCCGAGGGCTCCTGTTCGAGGCCGTCGAGGCGGCTCTCGACCGCGACTTTGACGAGCCGTTCGCCCGAGAGGGCCGCGCGCAGCGCGTTGGTGACGACGTGCTGGGCGATGTGCAGGGGGGCGGGCTCGCTGCCGTCGAAGACGATCTCGCGCATCACCTGCTTGCGTCGCATCGACCGCCATCCGGCCCAGTGCGCACCGGCTCGGGCCAGGGGCACGCCGGTCAGCCGCTCCATCAGGGCGGCGGTGTCCTCGCGCAGGACGACGGTACGCGCCGCACGGGGTTCGTCCTTGCCCGGACCCTCGTCGAGAACGACGCAGGGCACCTCCTGACGCGCCAGAGCCAGGGCGAGCGTGAGCCCGACAGGCCCCGCTCCGACGATGATCACCGGGTCCACGGCGTGGCGCCCCCTGCCCGCGGTGGTGTCCTGAGAGACGTAGGTGAACACGAAGGTGGAGCAGGGTGCACGATCACAGAACGTATGCAACCTATTGCGGGTGCTTGCGTCAAGTGACCAGGCGCTGGTGGCGATCATGGCATCGCATCAAAGGTAGCCGGGCGACACGCTCGTCACGTGAAGGGGTGTCAGGCGCGGCCGGAGCCGAATGGCTCAGGGCTCGGCACGGCTATGGCCCACCGTTCCCCGGTGGGCCACAGCCGTGCAGGTTGTCGGGCCGTCAGATACTGCCCCCGGCACCTGTGCGGTAGGTGCCGCCCACTTCGGCCGCGTTCACGTCGTCGACCTTGTCGGCACCGAGCACAGCACCCGTGCTGCGCTTGCTGCGGCGCAGCTTGCCCTCCAGCCAGGAGGCGAAGGACGTGAGGATGAAGTTCAGCACGATGAAGATGACCGCCACCACGATGAAGCTGGGGATGACGTTCGCGTAGTTGGCCGCGAGGGTGCTCCGTGTGTTGAGCAACTCGGTGAACCCGAGCATCACGCCGCCCAGCGCGGTGTCCTTCACGATGACGACCAACTGGCTGACGATCGTCGGCAGCATGGCCGTGACGGCTTGCGGCAGCAGGATGCTGGTCATCGTCTGGCTCTTGCGCAAGCCGATCGCCATCGCCGCCTCCGACTGCCCCTTCGGCAGGGAGAGGATGCCCGCGCGGACGACCTCGGCGAGGACCGACGCGTTGTAGAGCACCAGACCGGTGACGACCGCGTACAAGGGCCGCTCATCGCTGGGAATGCCGGTGGAGCGGACGTAGAACTCGTTGGCGAACAGCATCAGCAGCAGCACCGGGATGGCCCGGAAGAACTCGACCACCGCGCCGGCCGGGATGCGCACCCAGCGGTGGTCGGACATGCGCGCGATGCCGAGGACGGCGCCCAGCGGGAGGGCGATGACCATGGAGAGGGCCGCAGCCTTCAGGGTATCGGCCAGGCCCGGCAGCAGATACGTCGTCCACGCTTGGGACGTCGTGAACGGCTTCCACAGGGACCACTCCAGCTGGCCCTTGTCGTCCATCGTCTGCCAGATCCACCACAGGAGCAGGGCGAGCAGGACGAAGAAGACCACAGAGAGGAGCACGTTGCGCCGCTTGGCCCGCGGGCCGGGGGCGTCGTAGAGGACGGACGTCATCGCTTCACCGCCAGTCGCTTGCTCAGCCAGCCGAGGAACAGGCCGGTGGGCAGGGTCAGTACCACGAACCCGAAGGCGAAGATCGCGCCGATGAGCAGCGTCTGAGCCTCGTTCTCAATCATGTCCTTCATGAGGAGGGCGGCCTCCGCCACACCGATCGTGGCCGCCACGGTCGTGTTCTTGGTCAGCGCGATCAGCACGTTCGCCAACGGCCCGATGACCGAGCGGAATGCCTGCGGCAACACGATGAGCCGCAGGACCTGGCTGAAACTCAGCCCGATGGCTCGGGCCGCCTCCGCTTGACCGACGGGCACGGTATTGATGCCCGAGCGGATCGCCTCACAGACGAAGGCGGCGGTGTAGGCGACCAGGCCGAGCACCGCCAGGCGGAATGCCTTGGCCTCGAAGTCGTCGGGGACGCCCATCGTTACGCCGAAGATGTTGGCGAGGCCGAGCGAGGTGAAGACGATGATGACGGTGAGAGGGATGTTCCGGACGATGTTCACATAGGCGGTGCCGAACCCGCGCATCAGCGGAACAGGGCTGACCCGCATGGCCGCCAGCAGGGTGCCCCATATCAGAGACCCGATGGCCGAGAGGACGGTGAGCTGCACCGTGACCCAGAAGGCACCCAACAGGGTCGGGTTGTCATAGTCAGATAGAAAGTCGAACACGATCTCCCGCGCTTCCGGGTGTGTGGCATGGGCAGCGGACGTGCCGCGCCGCCGCCGGAGAAGCGATGGGCGGCGGCGCGCCTGCGGATCCCCGTTGTGATCGCGGGGGTGCTGCGTCGGTGGAGTCCCGCGTTACTGGACGATCTGGCCGATCTTCGGGGCAGGCTCGTTCTTGTAGTTCGCCGGCCCGAAGTTGTCCTCGACGGCCTTGTCCCAGGCGCCGTCGCTGACCATCTTCTCCAGCGCGTCGTTGATCTTGTTCAGGGTCTCGGTGTCACCCTTCTTCACACCGATGCCGTAGTTCTCGTTGCTCAGCTTGAGCCCGGTGAGCTTGAACTGCCCCTTGTACTGGTCCTGCGCCGCGAAGCCGGCGAGGATCGAGTCGTCCGTGGTCACGGCGTCAAGGGCGCCGCTCTGCAGACCCGCGATGCATTCCGAGTAGCCGCCGAGACGCTGGAGCTGGGCCTTCGGTGCGATCTCGTCCTTGACGTTCTGGGCCGAGGTGGAACCGGCCACCGAGCACAGCTTCTTGCCGTTGAGGTCGGTGCCCTCCTTGATGTCCGAGTCCGCCTTCACCAGCAGGTCCTGGTGGGCCAGCAGGTACGGACCGGCGAAGTCGACCTTCTCCTTGCGCTCGTCGGTGATCGAGTACGTGGCCGCGATCATCTTCACGTCACCGCGGGACAGCGCGTTCTCACGGTCGGCGCTCTTGGTCTCGACCCACTCGATCTGGTCGGGCTTGTAACCCAGTTCCTTGGCCACGTACGTCGCCACGTCCACGTCGAAGCCGGAGAAGGAACCGTCGGGCTCCTTCAGGCCCAGACCGGGCTGGTCGTACTTGATGCCGATCTTGATCTTGTCGCCGCCTCCGGAGCCGGAGCCGTTGGAGTCACCGCCGTCGTCGCCACCACAGGCGGTGGCGGTCAGGGCGAGAACGAGAGCGGTGGCAGCCGCAGCGGAGACCTTGCGGAGCTTCATGGTGAACATCCTTTGCCGTGAAGAGAAAGACCGTCGTTTCGGGTGAGGCGGCTCGTCGCAGGCGCGACGCGCGCCTCAGTGATGCAGGATCTTCGACAGGAAGTCCTTCGCGCGATCGCTGCGCGGATTGCTGAAGAACTGGTCGGGCGCAGCTTCCTCGACGATTCGGCCGTCCGCCATGAAGACCACGCGGTTTGCAGCCGATCGTGCGAAACCCATCTCATGGGTGACGACGATCATGGTCATACCGTCGCGGGCGAGCTGCTGCATGACCTCCAGTACCTCGTTGATCATCTCGGGGTCGAGCGCGGAGGTCGGCTCGTCGAAGAGCATGACCTTCGGCTCCATGGCCAGCGCCCGTGCGATGGCGACGCGCTGCTGCTGGCCGCCGGAGAGCTGAGCCGGGTACTTCTCGGCCTGCGCGGCCACGCCGACCCGGTCGAGCAGGGCCCGGGCCCGCTCCTCGGCCGTCTTCTTGTCCTTCTTGCGGACCTTGATCTGGCCGAGCATCACGTTCTCGAGCACGGTCTTGTGCGCGAAGAGGTTGAAGGACTGGAAGACCATCCCGACATCGGCGCGCAGCTTCGCGAGTGCCTTGCCCTCGGCGGGCAGCGGCTTGCCGTCGATCGTGATCGAGCCGGAGTCGGTCGTCTCCAGGCGGTTGATGGTGCGGCACAGGGTGGACTTGCCGGACCCGGAGGGCCCGATGACCACGACGACTTCGCCGCGGGCGATCGTCAGGTCGATGTCCTGGAGTACGTGCAACGCGCCGAAGTGCTTGTTGACGCTCTTCAGGACGACCAGTTCTCCGGTCGCGGCCACATCTTCCTTGGCCACCGATACTTCGGTCATCGCTCTCAGGCTCCGTCCTCCTCGGTTTCGGAGGACAGTAGTGACCCGGTACGAACTGCGTCATTACATCTGAGGTGAATCTGAGGATCACGATCCGATAGCAATCGGCCACATGTCGTAGCACCAGGGAGCGGCGCTCATACCAGCCGGGTAACGGAAGCGGTCCGCAACCGGAACCCTCTTGACGCCGTCCTCATCCATCAGCGTGACTGCACACGGTGCACGCGCGCGTGCACGTTTTTGTACACACCCAGATCGTACGGCCAGTGAACCGAAAGGGGACCGGATGAGACTGCTGCTCGTCGAGGACGACAACCACGTCGCCGCCGCCCTGTCGGCGGTTCTGGCGCGGCACGGGTTCGACGTCACGCACGCGCGCAGCGGTGAGGAGGCCCTCCAGGCACTCGTCCCCGAGGGCGACTGCTTCGGCGTCGTCCTCCTCGACCTCGGCCTGCCCGACCAGGACGGATACGAGGTCTGCGGCAAGATCCGCAAGCGCACCAGCACCCCGGTGATCATGGTCACCGCCCGCTCCGACGTGCGCTCCCGCATCCACGGTCTCAACCTCGGCGCCGACGACTACGTGGTGAAGCCCTACGACACCGGGGAACTGCTCGCCCGCATCCACGCGGTCAGCCGGCGCACCTCCCACGAGGACACCTCCAGCGGCATCGAGACCCGGCTGCGGCTCGGCCCGGTGCGCATCGAGCTGCCCACCCGCCAGGTCAGTGTGGACGGGGCGGTGGTCCAGCTGACCCGCAAGGAGTTCGACCTGCTGGCCCTGCTGGCGCAGCGGCCCGGGGTGGTCTTCCGCCGGGAGCAGATCATCAGCGAGGTGTGGCGGACCAGCTGGGAGGGGACCGGGCGCACCCTGGAGGTGCATGTCGCGTCCCTGCGCGCCAAGCTGCGGATGCCGGCCCTCATCGAGACCGTACGCGGAGTCGGCTACCGGCTCGTCGCGCCTGCCGGTTAGCGGGGCCGGGTGCGCACTCGTCTGCTCCCGCTGCTCATCATTCTGATGGCGGCCGTGCTGCTCGCCCTCGGCATCCCGCTCGCCGTCAGCCTCGCCGGCGCGCAGCAGCAGAAGGTCGTCGTCGACCGGATCGACGACACGGCACGCTTCGCGGCCCTCGCGCAGTTCGTCACCGACTCGCCCGACGGGACCACCAGCGCGTTCGAGAACGAGCGGCTTGCCACCCTCAGCAGCGAGCTGCGCAGCTACTACGAGGTCTACGGCATCCGCTCCGGTGTCTTCTACCGCACCGGCGTGGCCATGGCCCACGCCCCGGCCGACTGGTCCCTGCCCGGCGAGGGCGAGGTCCGGGACGCCTTCGCCGAGGCGAAGCTCAGCCGCCGCAGCCACGATCCGAAGCAGGTGTGGCCCTGGCAGCGCCGCAACCTCGTGGTGGCCTCGCCGGTCATCCGGGACGGGGACGTCGTCGCGGTCGTCGTCACCGACTCGCCCACCGGACGGATGCGCTCGCGCACGCTGCACGGCTGGCTGGTCATCGGCGCGGGTGAGTTCGCAGCGATGCTGCTGGCCGTCGGTGCCGCCCTGCGGCTGACCGGCTGGGTGCTCAAGCCCGTACGGGTCCTGGACGCCACCACCCACGACATCGCCACCGGGCGGCTCAAGTCCCGGGTCGCGGCCGCCGGCGGGCCGCCGGAACTCCAGCGTCTGGCACGGTCGTTCAACGAGATGGCCGACAACGTCGAGGGCGTGCTGGAGCAGCAGCGCGCCTTCGTCGCCGACGCCTCGCATCAGCTGCGCAACCCCCTCGCGGCGCTGCTGCTGCGCATCGAGCTGCTCTCCTTCGAACTGCCCGAGGGCAACAAGGAGATCGCCTCGGTCCAGACCGAGGGCAAGCGTCTCGCGCAGGTCCTGGACGACCTGCTCGACCTGGCGCTGGCCGAGCACACCGAGGCGGATCTGAAGGTCACCGACATCGGCGAGCTCGCGGCCGAACGTCTCGCGGCCTGGGCCCCGACCGCCGAGGCCAAGGGCGTGCGCCTGGTGGGGGACTGCCCGCCCACGACCGCGTGGGCCGACCCGGTCGCCCTGTCCAGCGCGCTGGACGCGGTCATCGACAACGCGGTGAAGTTCACGCCCGAGGGCGAGACCGTCGAGGTGAGCGTGGCCTCCCGGGGCGACACCTCCACCGTCGTCGTCACCGACCACGGCCCCGGCCTCACCGATGAGGAGCTGGCCCGCGTCGGCGACCGCTTCTGGCGCAGCGGCCGGCACCAGAACATCAAGGGCTCCGGCCTCGGGCTGTCCATCTCGCGGGCGCTGCTCGCGGCGGGCGGCGGTTCGATCGCGTACGACCGTCACGAGCCGCACGGGCTGAAGGTGACGGTGGCGGTGCCACGGTCGGCGGCTACGGCCTGACGCAGGGCGAGGAGCGGGAGGGGCCGGGCGCTACGGCTTGACCGACTGGTAGTAGCGCTGGGCGCCGGCATGCAGGTGCAGCGGGTCGGTGTAGATCGCCGTGCGCACGTCGACCAGCTGGGCGGAGTGCACCTTCTCCCCGATGAGGTCCCGGCTGTCCAGCACCGTACGGGTCAGCCACTCGGTGAGCCGGGGATCCATGTCGCTGCGGGTGACCAGCAGGTTGGACACCGCGAGGGTCGGCACCGGCTCGCCGCGCTGGATGCGGGGATAGGCCGACTCCGGCATCTTCGTGGCGCGGTAGTAGCGCGTGGCGCCGCCCTGGTCGTGCAGCTTGGCCACGAGCGTGGCGTCGATCGGCACGAACCGGAAGGCCGATGCCGACTTGTCGGCCAGGCGGCTGAGGCCGTCCGTGGGCAGCCCGCCCGACCAGAAGAACGCGTCGAGGCCGTGCCCCAGGCGCTTGGGTCCGGTGTCGATCCCGTCCGAGGACGGCTCGATGTCCTTCTCCGGGTCGATGCCGGCCGCCTTGAGCACACCGTTGGCTATCAGCCGTACCCCGGAGTCGGGCAGCCCTATGGCCACGCGCTTGCCCTGCAGGTCGGCGACGGAACGGATGTCCGAGTCGGGTGGTACGACGAGCTGGACGTAGTCGTCGTACAGGCGGGCCACACCGCGCAGCCGGTCGGCCCCCCGGCTGTTGTCGAACTTGTACGTGGCGACCGCGTCGGCAGCGGCGATCGCGAAGTCGCTCCTGCCGGTCGCCACGTCGGCGATGTTCTCCTGCGAGCCGGCGCTGGTCAGCAGCCGCACCCTCAGGTCGGGCATGTCCTTGTCGATCTCCTTGCGCAGGAGTTTGCCGTACTCGTGGTACACCCCCGCGCGGGTGCCCGTGCTGAACCTGATCGTCCCGCTCGGCGGCTCCTCGGCCCAGGGACGCAGCCACCACAGGAGCAGGCCGAGGATCACGAGGGCGGCGGTGCCGCCCTGCAAGGCACGGCGCCTGCCGATGTCGGGGAGCGTTCTGGACATGCGGGCGATCCTGCCAGCCGGTGTGCCCGCTGACCAGGGCAGGGGGTCACAGGGCCAGGGCGGGGGACTGTCAGTGGGCGCCACTACAGTCGGCCCCATGAGTTCTTCGCCCGCCGATCTGGTCCGTGAGTTCCACCGCGCCTTCGGCCTGGACGCCCGCAGTACGCCGACGGAGGTCTCGCCGGAACTCGCGGCGCACCGCGGTGAACTCCTCGCCGAGGAGGCCGCGGAGGTCGCCGAGGTGTCGGTGCACGGCCCGCTCGACCGGCTCGCCCACGAGCTGGCCGACGTGGTCTACGTCGCGTACGGCACCGCCCTCGTGCACGGCATCGACCTGGACGCGGTGCTCGCCGAGATCCACCGCTCCAACATGACGAAGATCGGCCCCGACGGCTCGGTGTCCCGCCGGGAGGACGGCAAGGTCCTCAAGGGCGAGCACTACGAGGCTCCGGACGTGCCGGGAGTGCTGCGCAAGCAGGGGTGGGTGCCGGGCGCGGGCGCCTGACCGGCGGGTACGCCCCGGGCCGGTCACGCGGATGTGGGCCGCCCGGCCGCCTCCCTCCTCAGTCCACGACCGGTGCCTCCGCCTCTGCAGTCCGGGGCAGGGGCTGCGGGTGGCGGGGCTCGCGGCGCCGTGCCCACCAGGTCGCCACCGGCTCGGTGTAGCGCGCCGTGAGCGGCCCGACGACCACCAGGATCAGGACGTAGGCCGTGGCCAGGGGGCCGAGGGACGGCTCGATGCCGGCCGACACCGCCAGGCCGGCGATGACGATCGAGAACTCGCCACGCGCCACCAGCGCGCCGCCCGCCCGCCAGCGCCCCTTGACGGAGATCCCGGCCCGCCGGGCCGCCCAGTACCCGGTGGCGATCTTCGTCAGCGCGGTGAGGAGGGCCAGTCCGAGGGCCGGCAGCAGGACGGGCGGGATGCTCGTCGGGTCGGTGTGCAGCCCGAAGAAGACGAAGAAGATCGCCGCGAACAGGTCACGCAGGGGGCTCAGCAGGGTGTGCGCGCCCTCGGCGACCTCCCCCGAGAGGGCGATGCCCACCAGGAAGGCACCCACCGCGGCCGACACCTGGAGCTGCTGCGCGACACCCGCGACCAGGATGGTCAGGCCCAGCACGACCAGCAGCAGCTTCTCCGGGTCGTCGCTGGAGACGAACCGTGAGATGACCCTGCCGTAGCGCACCGCCAGGAACAGTACGAGCCCGGCCGCGCCCAGTGCGATCGCCAGGGTCACGCTCCCGGCCATCAGTCCGACACCCGCCACCAGCGCCGTGACGATGGGCAGATACACCGCCATCGCCAGGTCCTCCAGCACCAGCACGCTGAGGATCACCGGCGTCTCCCGGTTGCCGACCCGGCCCAGGTCGCCCAGCACCTTGGCGATCACGCCGGACGACGAGATCCAGGTGACACCGGCCAGCACGACGGCGGCCACCGGGCCCCAGCCGAGCAGCAGCGCCACCGCCGCCCCGGGCAGCGCGTTGAGCGCGAAGTCGACCAGCCCGGACGGGTAGTGGGTCTTGAGGTTGGAGACCAGATCGCTCGCCGTGTACTCCAGGCCCAGCATCAGCAGCAGCAGGATGACGCCGATCTCCGCGCCCGTGGCGACGAAATCCTCGCTCGCGCCCAGCGGCAGCAGACCGCCCTCGCCGAATGCCAGACCGGCCAGGAGGTACAGGGGTATGGGGGAGATCCGGAACCGGCCGGCGAACCGGCCGAGCAGGCCGAGGCCGAGAATGATGGAACCGAACTCGATGAGCAGGACCGCGGAGTGCAACAGCTCACTCCCGCCCGAGTATGGTCGCGGCCGCGTCGACGCCCTCACGGGTGCCGATGACGATCAGCGTGTCACCGCCGGCCAGCCGGAAGTTGGGCGCGGGCGACGGGATGGCCTCGGCCCGGCGCAGCACGGCCACCACCGACGCGCCCGTCTCCGTCCGCATCCGCATGTCGCCCAGCACCCGCCCGTTCCAGTGCGAGGTCGCGGCCACCTCGATCCGCTCGGCGACCAGACCCAGGTCCGTGGTGTACAGCAGGCTCGGGCTGTGGTGGGACGGCGTCAGCGCGTCGATCAGCGAACCCGCCTCCGAGCTGGTGAGCCGCAGGGAGTGCGCGCACGAGTCGGGGTCGTCGGAGCGGTAGACGTTCACCGTGCGGGTGCCGTCGCGGTGCGCGACCACCGACAGATGGCGGTGCTCCCGGGTCTCCAGGTCGTACTGGACCCCGATACCCGGCAGCGGCGTCGCCCTCAGGCGCGGAGCTGACACGTTGCTTCCCCTTGTTCGTCTCGTTTGTCGTGCTTCGGCGGTCTGATGAACGGTGCCGATCATCGGACGGGTCACGTCCGCATGCTCCCATCCGGCCGTACGGTGACGACACGGGTGTCGTGACGGATATACGCGGCGGCCGGTCGCCGGAGAGGCCGGCGGGGGCGGTGCACCGCGCGACGGCGGGAAGGGCCGGCTCCCGCAGCGTGTCGTTGTTCTGGCGGATCTTCTCGCTCAACGCGGTCGGTCCGGTCGTGGCCACGGCGTTGCTTCTCGGCCCGGTCACGGTGTCCACCCCCGTCCTCGTGGGCGAGGCACTCGTCCTGCTCGGCGGCCTGGTGCTGCCGCTCGCATCGGCGAACTGCTCTTCATCAGCGCCAGGACCGTCCAACGCCATCGCGCCAACCTCCTCCGGAGACTCGGCATGCGCGACTGCCCGGAGCAGACCCGGTACGCGATGAGGGCAGGACTCATCGAGCCCTGAGGTGGACGCGGGGTTGTCCACAGGCGGCCGAGTCACTTTCGCCGACCGCCTACCCTTGTCCCCATGAGCAGCATCGACCGGAGCCTGTCAGTGGGCGGCACGCGCACATACGAGGTACGCACCTACGGGTGCCAGATGAACGTCCACGACTCCGAGCGATTGTCCGGACTGCTGGAGGACGCGGGCTACGTCCGTGCCCCGGAGGGCGCCGACGGGGCGGACGTCGTCGTCTTCAACACCTGCGCCGTGCGTGAGAACGCCGACAACAAGCTGTACGGCAACCTCGGCCACCTCGCCCCGAAGAAGGCGAGCCGCCCCGGCATGCAGATCGCGGTCGGCGGCTGCCTCGCGCAGAAGGACCGCGACACCATCGTGAAGCGGGCGCCCTGGGTGGACGTCGTCTTCGGCACGCACAACATCGGCAAGCTGCCCGTCCTGCTGGAACGCGCACGCGTGCAGGACGAGGCGCAGGTCGAGATCGCCGAGTCGCTGGAGGCGTTCCCCTCGACGCTCCCCACCCGCCGCGAGAGCGCCTACGCGGCCTGGGTCTCCATCTCCGTCGGCTGCAACAACACCTGCACCTTCTGCATCGTCCCGGCCCTGCGCGGCAAGGAGAAGGACCGTCGCCCCGGCGACATCCTCGCCGAGATCGAGGCCCTGGTCGCCGAGGGTGTCTCCGAGATCACGCTGCTCGGGCAGAACGTCAACGCGTACGGCTCCGACATCGGCGACCGCGAGGCCTTCAGCAAGCTGCTGCGCGCCTGCGGGAGGATCGACGGCCTCGAGCGCGTCCGCTTCACCTCTCCACACCCGCGGGACTTCACCGACGACGTCATCGCCGCCATGGCCGAGACGCCGAACGTGATGCCGCAGCTGCACATGCCGCTCCAGTCCGGCTCCGACCCGGTCCTGAAGGCGATGCGCCGCTCCTACCGACAGGAGCGCTTCCTGGGGATCATCGAGAAGGTCCGCGCCGCCATCCCGCACGCAGCGATCAGCACGGACATCATCGTGGGCTTCCCGGGCGAGACCGAGGAGGACTTCGAGCAGACG
The DNA here is from genome assembly GCF_040303285.1 of Streptomyces sp. NPDC096046. Lineage (NCBI taxonomy): Bacteria > Bacillati > Actinomycetota > Actinomycetes > Kitasatosporales > Streptomycetaceae > Streptomyces > Streptomyces sp. NPDC096046. Next base: position 47,322 of record NZ_JBEOSZ010000008.1, read on the forward strand.
CTGCACGTGGTGCGCGAGGCCCGCTTCGCCCAGGCCTTCACCTTCCAGTACTCCAAGCGCCCCGGCACCCCGGCCGCCGAGATGGACGGCCAGATCCCCAAGAAGGTCGTGCAGGAGCGCTACGAGCGGCTCGTCGCCCTCCAGGAGGAGATCTCCTGGGAGGAGAACAAGAAGCAGGTCGGCCGCACCCTGGAGCTGATGGTCGCCGAGGGCGAGGGCCGCAAGGACGACACCACTCACCGCCTGTCCGGCCGCGCCCCCGACAACCGTCTGGTCCACTTCACCAAGCCGGGCCAGGAGGTCCGCCCCGGCGACGTGGTCACCGTCGAGATCACCTACGCCGCCCCGCACCACCTCCTCGCCGAGGGTGCCGTGCTGGACGTACGTCGCACCCGCGCGGGCGACGCCTGGGAGAAGCGCAACGCCGCCGAGAAGGCCAAGCCCGTCGGGGTGATGCTGGGCCTGCCCAAGATCGGCGCCCCAGAGCCGCTGCAAGCCGTGACGAGTGGGTGCGGCTGCGACTGAGCCGGGTCGCCGCCGCCCTGTGCGGTGGCAGCGGTTCCTGAGAGCTACCCTGCCGATCATGCTTGTCGCCGCCGCTGTCTGCCCCTGCCCGCCCCTCCTGATCCCCGAGGTCGCCGCGGGCGCCGCCCCGGAACTGGATACCGCGCGGGCAGCCTGCACGGACGCGCTGGACGTGCTCGCCGCCGCCCGGCCGGGCCGGCTGGTGGTCGTCGGCCCGGTGGCGGACCGTGCCGGGCCGGAGACGTACCCGGAGGGGACCCGGGGATCGTTCCGGGGCTTCGGTGTCGACCTGGACGTACGACTGGGAGCGGCGGAGGGCGCCGACCCGGGACCGCGGCTGCCGTACGCGCTGGCGGTGGCCGCCTGGCTGCTGGAGCGGTCCGGGTGGTCCCACGCGCCGGTCGAGGGGCTGGCGGTGGGGGAGACGTACCCGCCCGCGTCGTGCCTGCGGACCGGCAGGGACATCGCAGCCCGGGACGATCGAGTGGCCCTGCTGGTGATGGGTGACGCCAGCGCGTGCCGGACGCTCAAGGCCCCGGGCTATCTGGACGAACGGGCAGCGCCCTTCGACGCGGAGGTCGCGCGGGCACTCGGCTCGGCGGACCTGCCCGCACTCACCTCGCTGGACAGCGGCGCGGCGCACGAACTGAAGGCGTCCGGCCGGCCCCCCTGGCAGGTGCTGGCGGGCGCGGCCGAGGGCACCGGCCTCGGCGGATCGCTGCTGTACGAGGACGCACCCTACGGCGTGGGCTACGTCGTCGCCGCCTGGTCATAGGCGGGACTCAGAGCGCGCGGGGGCCGGGGCGCGGGGGCCGGGAAGGGGGGCGTGCCGTCCGCCGACTCCCTGCCGGTGAGGAGCCCGCCGGCGAAGGGCGCCGGACACGGCGGACGGCAGGGAGCCCTTTGAACTCCGCGGCCGTCCGCCGATGCGCCTCTCCGCGGGCCGATGCGCGCCCCGGGACCTGCCGTGCCGACGCGCGCGCCCGGGGGCCTGCTGTGCCGATGCGCGCGCCCGGAATGTGCTGCGCCGATGCGCGCCCGGAGCCTTCTGTGCCGATGCGCTCAGGACGTGGGCGGTGGTGCCTCCGGCGGCGGGGTGCCGCCCGCGGTCGGCGGTGGAGTCGTGCTGCTTGCGCCGGACGGCGTCGTGCCGCCCGTGCGCGGTGCCCCGTCCTCCTTGTGCGTGAGCCGCTCCATGGCGCCCTTGGCCCGGCCCGTGCCCGACTGGATCCGGTCGCTGTATTTGCCCTTGGTCCTCTTGTCGACGGCCTGTGCGGCCTTGTCGAGCCCGTGGTGGATCTTGCCCTCGTGCCGCTGCGCGAGGTCCGAGACCTTGCCCTTGGCCGGGCCCAGCTTGGCTTTCACGTTGTCCAGGAGGCCCATGACTCACCTTCTCTCGCGCGGGACGGTCAGGTGCGGGCGCCCTCGCCCGCCTCGTTGTCGGCCGCCTTGTCGGTGGACTGCTGCTTGGGGATGTCGACGCCCTCGCCCTCGGTGGCCTGAGCGGGGGCCTCGGCAGCCGGCCCGGCCGCTTCCGCCGTTCCGTCGCCGTTCTTCGGCTCCGCGGTCTCGGCCGCCTCCGTCTCGGTCTCGGCCGTCTTGTCTGTCCGAGCCTCGGCCGCAGGCGTCTCCGCCGTGGCCTTCGACCGCCGGAGAAGTCGTGCAAAAACGCCCATATCCACTCCATACGTTACTCGTGCGGGCGAAATCCCGCGTTGCCCGGTGCGTCGGTTTGCGCGGCCCGGGCCACCGCCTCCGCGATCCGGCGGCAGAAACCTCGCAACGGGCAACGACCCCGCGGCCGTGGCGTCACGTAACTCGTTCGAGAGCAGGGTGGGAGGTTTGCGAGACTGGGTCGGTGAGCAGTGCACCCCCCGCCCCCCGTGTCATCGCCGTCGTCGGTCCGACCGCGGCCGGAAAGTCCGATCTGGGCGTCTTCCTGGCCCAGCGTCTCGGCGGCGAAGTCGTCAACGCCGACTCCATGCAGCTCTACCGAGGGATGGACATCGGTACCGCCAAGCTGACGCCCGAAGAGCGCGGCGGCGTCCCCCACCACCTCCTGGACATCTGGGACGTGACCGTCACGGCGTCCGTGGCCGAGTACCAGCGCCTGGCCAGGGAACGAATCGAGGCCCTGCTCGCCGAGGGCCGCTGGCCGATCCTGGTCGGCGGCTCCGGACTGTACGTGCGCGGGGCCGTCGACAACCTGGAGTTCCCTGGTACCGATCCCGAGGTCCGCGCCCGGCTGGAGGAGGAACTCGCGCTGCGCGGCTCCGGCGCGCTGCACGCCCGCCTGGCCGCCGCCGACCCCGAGGCCGCTCGGGCGATCCTGCCCAGCAACGGCCGCCGGGTCGTGCGCGCCCTGGAGGTGATCGAGATCACCGGCAGGCCCTTCACGGCCAACCTCCCCGGCCACGACTCGGTGTACGACACCCTCCAGATCGGCGTCGACGTGGCCCGCCCCGAGCTCGACGAGCGCATCGCGCGCCGGGTCGACCGGATGTGGGACGCCGGCTTGGTGGACGAGGTGCGCGCACTCCAGGCGCAGGGGTTGCGCGAAGGGCGTACGGCCTCGCGCGCGCTCGGCTACCAGCAGGTGCTCGCGGCGCTCGCCGGGGAGTGCACCCTGGAGGAAGCACGGACCGAGACCGTCCGTGCCACCAAGCGCTTCGCGCGCCGCCAGGATTCATGGTTCAGGCGCGACCCGCGGGTGCACTGGTTGAGTGGGGCGGCTACCGATCTGACGGAACTTCCACAGCTCGCGCTGTCCTTGGTCGAACGACCGGTTACAGCCTGATCACGTCATGGCATCGGGACGCCCAGGCCGTCATCCGGTCCTCCGGCGGCGTGCCATCATCGAGCTTCGATCGACCGAGTTGAGTCCTAGTTGGGAGGGCGCGTGGCGATGGAGGCCGGCCCTCGCGACACCGCACGAAGCACCGACCACATCACCGCCGAGCGGGATGGGGCGGAGGGTACCGACGCGCCCGAGCAGGAGGTGGACCACCTCAGCTCCGACGGGCCCGACGAGACGCAGGGCGTGACGGACGACGGTCCCGAGCCCGGCGAGATGTTCGCCGACGAGGTCGAGGTCGAGCTGCGCCCGCAGCGCCGGCTCCGCGTCTGGCAGCTGGCCCCCATCGTGAGCCTCGCGGCACTCGGCTCCCTGATGTTCGCGTTCCCGCTCGCCTTCGACTTCGGCGACAGCGGTGCCGTCATCGCCATGCTGGGTCTGCTGATCTGCTCCTGCGCGGCCGGCTGGGGCATGATGGCCGCCCGTCGCGTCGGCTGCACCTGGCCGGGGCTGCCCGCCAAGGGCTCCGGCCGCAGACCCGACTGGCGGGTCGCCCTCGCGTACGCCCTCCTCGTGGCCGTGGTGGTGGTCCTCGCCGTGTGGCGCGTGGCGCGGTTGCGCTGATCGCCGTACGGCGCGCCCGGCGAGATGCGGCGGCGCCGAGGGCTCCGGAGATGCGGGAGCACCGCCACCGGAGCGCCGAGGCGTTGTCGTGGGCACCCCTTACGATCGAGGCATGAGCACGCGGATCGCCTTCCTCAAAGGTCATGGCACGGAGAACGACTTCGTGATCGTCCCGGACCCCGAGAACGCCATAGACCTGCCCCCGGCCGCCGTCGCCGCCCTGTGCGACCGGCGCGCGGGCATCGGTGGTGACGGGCTGCTGCACGTCGTGCGGTCCGCGGCGCACCCGGAGGCCGAGAGCATGGCGGCCGAGGCGGAGTGGTTCATGGACTACCGCAACGGCGACGGCTCGATCGCCGAGATGTGCGGAAACGGCGTGCGCGTGTTCGCGCGCTACCTCCAGCGCGCCGGACACGTGACCGAGGGAGACCTCGCGGTCGCCACCCGCGGCGGCCTGAAGACCGTGCACATCGCCAAGGACGGTGACGTGACCGTGGGCATGGGCAAGGCGGTACTGCCCGACGGTGACGTCACGGTGAGTGTGGGCGAGCGCAGCTGGCCCGCGCGGAACGTCAACATGGGCAACCCGCACGCGGTCGCCTTCGTGGACGACCTGACGCACGCCGGCGACCTGCACTCCCCGCCGCCCTTCAGCCCGGCCGCCACCTACCCGGACGGTGTGAACGTCGAGTTCGTGGTCGACCGCGCTCCCGGACACGTCGCGCTGCGCGTGCACGAGCGCGGCTCCGGTGAGACCCGCTCGTGCGGTACGGGCGCGTGCGCGGTCGCCGTGGCCGCCGCCCGGCGTGACGGCGCCGACCCGACGGTCACCGGCACACCTGTGACGTACACCGTGGACGTCCCCGGCGGCACCCTGGTGATCACCGAGCGGCCCGACGGCGAGATCGAGATGACCGGCCCGGCCGTGATCGTGGCCGAGGGTGAGATCGACGCGGACTGGCTGGACGCCGCCAGGTCCGCGTGAGCCGGGGCGGGCCGTCCTGAAACACCCGCGCGCCCTCGGTCGGCCGACTCGAAACAACCGTTGCCAATCGGCCAGTTGGCGGGAATCACTCCGTGTGGGCTGTGAAGTGCAGGGGTACAAACCTCACATTCGTCCCTCGAATGGGTGATCAGTTTCACGCTCGGCGAGAGGCGGTCAGTCCGGCGTGGTGGGCTCGGTAGCATCAAGCACCGGCCCGGACGGGGGACCGAAGCCGCCCCCTGAGCCGTGTCCGCTCTGGGGCACCCCGTCCGCCGGTTGACGCAGCCGGAGGTGCCCATGAGTGCGGAGGCCACGAATTCCGTGACCCCAGGCCCGATGCCGGGCGCGGTGTCAGGACCGCTGACGCCGACAGCCCCCCGCAGAAAGGCCCGCCCCCGGATCGATCTGCGCCGCCTCGGCCGCGCGGCCCTGCTCGGCCCCGCCGCCCGCGGCCGGCTGCCCGACGCCATCGGCCACGTCGTCGAGGCCCACCGCGCCCACCACCCCGACGCGGATCTCGAGCCCTTGCGCCATGCCTACGTCCTTGCCGAGTCCTCGCACCGCGGCCAGATGCGCAAGAGCGGCGAGCCGTACATCACGCACCCGCTCGCCGTGACCTTGATCCTCGCCGAACTCGGCGCCGAAACCACGACGTTGACGGCATCCCTGCTGCACGACACCGTCGAGGACACCGACGTCACACTCGACCAGGTGCGCGACCAGTTCGGCGAGGAGGTCCGCTACCTCGTCGACGGCGTCACCAAACTGGAGAAGGTCGACTACGGCGCCGCCGCCGAGCCCGAGACCTTCCGCAAGATGCTCGTCGCCACCGGCAACGACGTCCGCGTCATGTCGATCAAACTCGCCGACCGGCTGCACAACATGCGCACCCTCGGCGTCATGCGCCCCGAGAAGCAGGAGCGCATCGCCAAGGTGACACGTGACGTGCTCATCCCGCTCGCCGAACGGCTCGGGGTCCAGGCGCTCAAGACCGAGCTGGAAGACCTGGCCTTCGCGATCCTGCATCCCGAGGAGTACGCGCACACCCGGGAGTTGATCGTCCGCAACGCGGCCCGCACGGACGATCCGCTCGCCGAGGTCGCCGACGAGGTACGCGGGGTGCTGCGCGAGGCGGACATCCAGGCCGAGGTCCTCATCAGGCCCCGCCACTTCGTCTCACTGCACCGCGTCTCCCGCAAACGCGGCCGGCTCCGCGGCTCGGACTTCGGCCGGGTCCTGGTGCTGGTGAACGAGGACGCCGACTGTTACGGAGTGCTGGGTGAACTGCACACGTGTATGACCCCGGTGGTCTCGGAGTTCAAGGACTTCATCGCCGTACCGAAGTTCAACCTCTACCAGTCGCTGCACACGGCCGTGGCGCGCGAGGACGGGCAGGTCGTCGAGGTCCTCATCCGCACGCACCAGATGCACAAGGTCGCCGAGGCCGGCGTCGTCGCCCTCGGCAATCCGTACGCACCGGCTCCCGACGACCCGGCCGACGGCGAGCGCGTCGACCCCACCCGCCCGGGCTGGCTCTCCCGGCTCCTCGACTGGCAGGAGGCGGCCCCGGACCCCGACCACTTCTGGTCGACCCTGCGCGAGGACCTCGCCCAGGACCGCGAGATCACCGTCTTCCGGCCGGACGGCGGCACCATCGGCCTGCCCGAGGGGGCGAGCTGTGTGGACGCCGCGTACGCGCAGTACGGCGAGGACGCGCACGCCTGCATCGGCGCACGGGTGAACGGCCGTCTGGCGACGCTGAGCACCGTCCTGAAGGACGGTGACACCGTCCAGCTGCTCATGGGCCAGGACCCGGCGTCGGAGCCCTCCCGGGAGTGGCTGGAGCACGCCCACACGCCCGCGGCCCGGATCGCCATCCAGCGGTGGCTGGCCGCCCATCCGGCGCAGGCCGAGTCCCAGCAGAGCGAGGTGCGGATCGACGAGGACCGGACAGCCCTCCGGCCCGCCGACGTGCCCGAGCCGGTCGCGCCCCTCGAGCAGCCCGCCGACCGCCCCGCCACCGGCCACGTCCTCACCGACCGGCCCGGCGCGAGCGTCCGTCTCGCCCGATGCTGTACACCCGTACCGCCCGACGAGATCACCGGCTTCACCGTGCGCGGGGGCGCGGTCACCGTGCACCGCGTGGAGTGCGCCGTGGTGGCGCGTATGAAGGACGGGGGGCGTGCGGAGGTCGGCGTGGGCTGGGGTGAGGCCGCCGAGTGCCGGGTCACACTGGTCGCCGAATCGTTCGTCCGTCCCCATCTGCTGGCCGATCTCACCGAAGCCATGGCCTCAGAGGGCGCCGAGATCGTCTCGGCGACCGTCGAGCCCCCCACTCAGCAGCAGGTGCGGCACACGTACACCGTCCAGCTCCCGGACGCGGACCATCTGCCCGCCCTGATGCGCGCGATGCGCGATGTGGCCGGGGTGTACGACGTCAGCCGGGCGCAGTCCCCACCGCAACCACAGAACGGCTGACCGGGCCGGGCCGCAGCCGCGGTTCGCAGATGGCCTGCCCTGGGCCGCAGCCGCAGCCGCAGCCGCAGCCGCAGAGCGGTGGACCGGGCCGGGCCGCAGCCGCGGTTCGCAGAAACGGCTGACACCGGCCGGCCCGCAGCCGCGAAGGGCACCCGAGCCCGGCCGCCGGACGGTCCTCCGGACGGCGGGAACCGGCACCCGGCGCAGGTCGCCGTCCCCGGTTCGGGTGGGACGGAAGCGTGCCGCCCCCGCCGCTCGCCCGCGTGCTGGTAGCCGTGAGGCATGCTCCTGACCCCCCACAGCCAGGCCACCACTACCCCCCGCCGTCGCCGGATCGCCGCCGCCCTGCTCACCTCGGCCATCTCCGTCTGCCTCGTCGCCGCCGGCACCCCCGCCGTCCCGCTCGGCGTCGGCGACCGCCTCTTCCCTCACCTCGGGAACCCCGGTTACGACGTGGCGGCGTACGACCTCTCCTTCACCTACCCGGGCAGCAACAGCGAGCCGCTGCGGGCCGTCACCACCATCGACGCCTGGACCACCGCCGACATGGACCGCGTCAACCTGGACTTCGCTCACGGCACGGTCGAGTCGGTGGAGGTCGACGGCGAGCCCGCGCAGTTCCGCACCGCCGGCGAGGATCTGGTGATCACGCCCGAGGGCGCGGTGCCGGACGGCAACTGGATGCGGATCACCGTGCGGCACACCAGTGATCCCGTGCCCGCCGAGGGCCGCGAGGGCGGCTGGGTGCGCACCGCGGACGGCCTGGCCATGGCCAACCAGGCCGATGCCGCGCACCTGGTCTTCCCGTGCAACGACCACCCCTCCGACAAGGCGATGTTCACCATCCGGGTCACCGCACCCGACGGTCACACCGCCGTCGCCAACGGTCTGTCCGCCGGAGTGGAGAAGTCCGGCGGGACGACGACGTGGACGTACCGCAGTCAGCACCCGATGGCCACCGAGCTCACCCAGGTCTCCATCGGCCGCTCCACGGTGCTGCACCGCACCGGCCCGCACGCGCTGCCCGTGCGGGATGTCGTCCCGACCACGCACCGCAAGGCCCTCGAACCCTGGCTGGAGAAGACACCCGGCCAGATCGCCTGGATGGAGAGAAAGGTCGGCCGCTACCCCTTCGAGACGTACGGCCTGCTCATGGCCGACGTCTCCACCGGCTTCGAACTGGAGACCCAGACGCTCTCCCTCTTCGAGCGGGAACTCTTCACCGAGCCGGTCCACCCCCCGTGGTACGTCGAGTCGATCATGGTCCATGAACTGGCCCACCAGTGGTTCGGCAACAGTGTCAGCCCTCGCACCTGGTCCGATCTGTGGCTCAACGAGGGGCACGCCACCTGGTACGAGGCGCTGTACGCCGAGGAGCAGGCCGACAAGCCGATGCGGGACCGGATGAAGGCCGCGTACGGGGCCTCCGACCGCTGGCGCGCCGCCGGCGGGCCGCCCGCCGCACCCAAGGCACCCGACCCCGCCCGCAAGACGAGCATCTTCCGGCCCAACGTCTACGACGGCGCAGCCCTCGTCCTGTACGCCCTGCGCCAGGAGATCGGCCGCCCGGCGTTCGAACGCCTCGAACGCACCTGGGTCACCCGGCACCAGGACGCCACGGCCACGACGGAGGACTTCGTCCGGCTCGCCGCCGAGATCTCCGGGCGCAACCTGGACGGCTTCTTCCAGGACTGGTTGTACGGCGAGAAGACTCCGCCGATGCCGGGGCACCCGGACTGGAAGCCGGAGACGCCGGCGAAACCGCAGGCCCCGGACAGGGCCAGGGCGGCGAGGACGCCGACCCGATAACACGATGACGAGACGCCCCGTGCCGTGCGAACATCTTCAGGTCGGCGCGGTGCGGGTGTGGCCGAGGGCAGGGGCCGAACCCGGCTTCACGGCCGCACGGGGAATCTCCCGGGCCGCCCGTGCGTTGCAGACAATGAACGGCTTCCCATCTACGTAAGGATCCAATGACCTCCTCTTCTTCCTTTTCCCAGGACACCAAGCGCTTCGCGCACAGCCACCCCGAGGGTCTTCGGGCCGATGCCCTGATGGAAGAGGACGTCGCCTGGAGCCACGAGATCGACGGAGAGCGGGACGGCGACCAGTTCGACCGCTCCGACCGCGCGGCCCTGCGGCGTGTGGTGGGCCTCTCCACCGAGCTCGAGGACGTCACCGAGGTCGAGTACCGCCAGCTCCGTCTGGAGCGGGTCGTCCTCGTCGGTGTATGGACCTCGGGAACCGTGCAGGACGCGGAGAACTCCCTCGCGGAGCTCGCCGCCCTCGCGGAGACGGCCGGCGCGATGGTGCTCGACGGTGTCACCCAGCGTCGCGACAAGCCCGACGCGGCCACCTTCATCGGCTCCGGCAAGGCCGAGGAGCTGCGGGACATCGTCGTCGAGACGGGCGCGGACACCGTCATCTGCGACGGTGAGCTCAGCCCGGGCCAGCTCATCCACCTCGAGGACGTCGTCAAGGTCAAGGTCATCGACCGGACGGCCCTCATCCTGGACATCTTCGCCCAGCACGCCAAGTCCCGAGAGGGCAAGGCGCAGGTCGCACTCGCGCAGATGCAGTACATGCTGCCGCGACTGCGCGGCTGGGGTCAGTCGCTGTCCCGGCAGATGGGCGGCGGCAAGGGCGGCGGCCTCGCCACCCGTGGTCCCGGTGAGACCAAGATCGAGACGGACCGGCGCCGCATCCGCGAGAAGATGGCGAAGATGCGCCGGGAGATCGCGGAGATGAAGACCGGCCGCGAGATCAAGCGCCAGGAGCGCAAGCGCCACAAGGTGCCGTCCGTGGCCATCGCGGGCTACACCAACGCCGGCAAGTCCTCGCTGCTCAACCGACTCACGGGCGCGGGCGTGCTGGTGGAGAACGCCCTGTTCGCCACCCTCGACCCGACCGTGCGCCGGGCCGAGACGCCGAGCGGACGGCTGTACACGCTGGCCGACACGGTCGGTTTTGTACGCCACCTGCCCCACCACCTGGTGGAGGCGTTCCGCTCCACCATGGAGGAGGTCGGCGAGTCCGACCTGATCCTGCACGTGGTGGACGGTTCGCACCCGTTCCCGGAGGAGCAGCTGGCCGCCGTGCGCGAGGTGATCAGGGACGTCGGGGCCAACGGCGTACCCGAGATCGTCGTGATCAACAAGGCCGACGCGGCCGACCCGCTCACCCTGCAGCGGCTGCTGCGCGTCGAGAAGCGGTCCCTGGCCGTCTCGGCCCGCACCGGCCAGGGCATCGAGAAGCTGCTCGCTCTCATCGACAACGAGCTGCCGCGTCCGTCGGTCGAGATCGAGGCGCTGGTGCCGTACACGCACGGCAAGCTGGTCGCCCGTGCCCACGACGAGGGTGAGGTGATCTCCGAGGAGCACACCCCGGAGGGCACCCTGCTCAAGGTGCGGGTGCACGAGGAACTGGCGGCGGAACTCGCACCGCACGTTCCGGCGCCGGCGCTCTGAGCCTGATCGGAGCGTGCGACTCGTGTGACGCGAGAAGGCCCGCCCCCTGTCACCTTCCGTTCGAGTGGTCGTCGCGACACCCCACTCCAGGGGGATGCGGTGGACTTCGAGATCCGGGAGATCCGGACCGCTCAGGGGCGGAAGAAGCCACTGCGTGAGCGGGGGACACACTTTCCTGCTCACGCAGCAGGGGCTGAGCAACAACCAGGCGTGTCGGATCGTCGGATCAACGCCCAGACGGCCGCCGGTGGCGTAAACGGCCGCCGCCCGACCGCAAGCCAGAAGGCGGCACCTCCGGTTCGGCCGGCGGTGCCGTCTTCTGGCACGTCCAGGCACCTGCGCGCACAGGCCGCGTCCGGCGCAAGCCCCGCCGCCAGGCCCAGCGGCGTCAGCACGCTCCGCCACCGATAGTCATGATCAGCGAGGGTCCTGCCGAGGCAGCTGACCGAGCAGTGCTCGGCCACTGAGAGGGCGACCTGATCATCGGCAAGGACGGGGCCGGGGTCTCCGCGATCGACACGCTCGTCGAACGCGCCATCGGCTACGTGATGCTTCTGCACCTGCCCAACGGCCGGGCAGCGAACTGGTCCGCGCGCCCTGGTCGAGACGGCTGGACTGCGAAGCTCCAGCCGAGCCTCTGTCCAGGCTTCTTGCGGCGTGAGGCGAGCGGAGAAAACCCGCTCGCCGAGCCACTGCCGTCAAGGTTGGATACAGCCCATGGACCTCGATCTGAGCCTCGGAGATGACCTGCACGCGCACCTCCTGTCCGTGACGACGCAGCGCTGCTGGGCGAAGCCACCCATCGGGAGACGGCACGATCCTTCGTCCTTCCAGCGGTCGACGTCGATCCCGTGATCCTTGAGCCTGCGCGCGAGGTCCGCCGGGATCCCGACCTTGCCGCCGCCGTCCGCGGCGGCCCGGGAGGAGGTGGCGTCGGGCTTGTCGCTCGCCGGGTCGGCCGAGCCGCCACAAGCGGTCGCGGTGAGCGTCAGGGCGGCAACGACCCGGCTGCGGCGAGAACGGCGCGCCGTCCGCGCCTCGTTGCGGGCGTACGTGTGGAACACATGGTGCGATGACCCCCGATGGTGCGTGTGCACGTGGCGCGTGTGTCTGTGGTGCGTCTGCGCAGGGTGCCGACGCCGGTTCCTGACGCATGCATGCCATGGGCGTGCGGGCACCCGCCGGCCCCGCGCCGCCCCACTACGCCGCGGAGTTGAGGGCGTACCGGGGGTGGGGCGGTGAAGGTTCCGAGGGGTGCGCCGGGTGCGCCACCTCACCGACGCCGCTGTTCAGCCGGCCGTCACCGACCGGCGAACTTCTTGCTGACCGAGTCGTACACGCCCTTGGCCACATCGCCCAGACGAGGCCCGGCCAGCCAGCCCGACGTCACCGGGCCGATCGAGGTGTTCGACACCAGCGCCGGGTTGCCGTCCGCACTTGTCGCCACCCAGCCACCGCCGGACGATCCACCGGTCATGGTGCAGCCGATGCGGTACATCGTGGGATCCGACGCGGTGACCGACAGCCGTCCGGGCCGGTCCTGGCACCGGTACAGCTTCTGCCCGTCGTAGGGCCGAGCGGCCGGGTAGCCGATCGCCGTGACGCTCTTCACCCGCGGTACCGCGGGCGCCTTGAAGTCGACCGGCAGTGCGGAACCGACGATCTCCTCCAGCGACTTGCCGCCGCTGCCCTTCTCCGGCGTCACATGGATGACCGCGAAGTCGTACGGCGCGCCGTCGCCGCCCGTCGAACCCCCCTGTTCGATCCACTGGTCCGAGGTCTGCGCCCAGTCGCCCCACCAGACACCGTAGGGAGCGACGTCCTCGCGGGTGGCGTTCTCCAGCTCCTCCATCGGCTTGCCGTCGTCGTTGTACGACGGCACGAACGCGATGTTGCGGTACCAGCCGCCCTTCTTGCCCGCGTGCACACAATGGCCCGCAGTCCACACCAGGTTGGACTTGCCCGGGTGCGCCGGGTCCTTCACCACCGTCGCCGAGCAGACGGCCGAGCCCGCGGGGGAGTCGAAGAACACCTTCCCGGCCGTGGCGTCGTTGGCGTGGTATGACGGCGGCACGGCCTGCGCCTCGACCGGCTCCGGCGTCGGGTCGGTCACGCCCCGGTCACCGGAGAGGTCGCCCGCGTCGACACCCTGGTCGGGCTCCTCGGCCTCCCGCATGCGGTCCGGGTTCCAGAGGCCCTCGATGATCGGGTTGATGTATTCGTTGGCCTCGCGCAGCCAGTCGTCCCGGTCCCAGTTCTTCCAGGCGCCGTTCTTCCACTGGTCGATGTCGATCCCGTGCTCGCGGAGCCGGTCCCTGAGGTCGGCCGGGATCCTGAACTTGCCGTCGTCGGAGGCCGTGGCGGACGCGGAGGCCTCACCGTCCGCAGTGGCGTCGCCGGAATCGCAGGCCGTGGCGGTGAGCGCGAGCACCGAGGCGAGGGCCACGGCGGCCAGTACGGGGGAGTTCCTGCGGCGCGCCCTCCCCTTTCGACCGATGGCGGACCGCGGCCGTGTGGATCGCATGATCTGACTCCCCCTGATGTGGAACGAACGTGGACGAACCGGTGCGTGGGCCCCGACTCCCGCTGACACTCGGGACGTTCGGGCCGGCTCACGGTGTCCGGGAACGGCACCACACACTATGCGGTGGCTGTGGGGGCGCTCCGACGGATCCGCAACAGTTCCGTTACGGAAAGGATCTTGAGGCAACCCGTAACCCGGTGAGTGATCCGCGGTTGGTAGCGGTGGGGAGCCTGCTGTCTGTGCGCGGTCTCCTGTGCCCGTGCCCAGTGGAAGGTCAGGGAAGTCGTGGCGGAATCCACCCAGGGGAGTTGTGCGTCAGAGGAGGCCGTTGTGGGGCGTACGCAGGTGACACACCCGGGTGGGGCCGGTGACGCCGTGGCCGCCGCGCTCCCCGCGGCACGTGCGACGTACGAGGGAGTCCCGCGCCGCCAGGCCGCACGCGAATCCGCCGCCCGGACCTACGCCCGTGCCCTGCCGATCGTGCCGGTCCGGGCCCGAGGGCTGACCATCGAGGGCGCGGACGGCCGCCGCTATCTGGACTGCCTCTCCGGTGCCGGCACACTCGCCCTCGGACACAACCACCCGGTCGTTCTGGAGGCCATCCGCAAGGTCCTCGACTCCGGCGCACCCCTGAGCGCTGTCGATGTGGCGACACCCGTCAAAGACGCCTTCCTCGCCGAACTGTTCCGCACCCTGCCGCCGGGACTCGCCGACCGGGCGCGCGTACAGTTCTGCGGACCGGCCGACAGCGAAGCCGTCGAGACCGCCTTGGCGTTGGTCCGCGCGGCGACCGGGCGAAGCGGTCTCCTGGCCTTCACGGGCGCCGGTCGGGGAAGGACCATCGGGGCTATCGAGGCCGCGTCCGTGCACCCCCGTGACGCGTGGGCCACCGGCCTGCCCTATCCGCAGGACTACCGATGCCCCTTCGGTATCGGAGGAGAGCACGGTGCCGAGCTCGCCGCCCGTTGGACCGAATCCCTCCTCGGCGCCCCCGGGACCGCTGTGCCGTTGCCCGGCGGGATGATCGTCGAGCCCGTCGAGTACGAGGGCGGAGTGATCCCCGCACCGGACTCCTGGCTGCGGCGCATGCGACAGATCACCGCCGACCGGTCCCTCCCTCTGATCGCCGACGAGATCCAGACGGGGGTGGGCCGGACCGGCGCCTTCTGGGCGGTGGAGCACAGCGGCGTGACCCCCGACGTGATGGTCCTCTCCAAAGCCATCGGCGGCAGCCTGCCGCTGTCCGTCGTCGTCTACCGCGACGACCTCCACACCGGGGAACCGGGCACTCCTGTGGACGCCTACCAGGGCAATCAACTCGCCATGGCCGCCGGCACGGCGACCCTCGCCCATGTCCGCCAGAACGCCCTCGCCGGACGGGCGGCGACCCTGGGGGCGCGCATGCTGGGACAACTCCAGGACCTCGTGACCGAGTTCCCGTGCGTGGGGGACGTGCGGGGGAGGGGCCTGATGATCGGGCTTGAGCTGGTGGATCCGGAGCGGCAGCCCGAGGGGCCGTGCGCGGACGCGGGCGCAGAGGCAGGCGCGGGGGCGTCGGTGATGCCGGGCAGCGGGCCCCTGGCCCTTCCCGCGGCTCCCGGATTCGCCACCGCGGTCCAGCAGGAGTGCCTGCGGCGCGGCCTCATCGTGGGACTCGGGGGCCGTCACGCGAGCGTCGTGCAACTGCTGCCTCCCCTGACCATCACCGATGAACAAGCGGCCGCTGTAGTGGACCGTCTGGCCGACGCGGTCCGTGCGGTCGCCCGCTGTCGCGGGGATGGCACGGCAGCCGCACCGTGAACACGGTGAGCCTCTCCGGCGTGACAACCCAGGACCGCCGGGACCTCCCCCGCCAACGCTCCTCTACGCCCAGACCAGGCCGCCCGCCCACCGGCGTCGGCTGCCTGTGAGGCACCCGGGTGCCTGGGCGTCACAAGCCCGCACCTCACCTCCTTCGCACCCCCGGCCGCCGGGTGAGGCCCCTCGGCTCGCATCTCCCAACCGCTTCATCCGACCCCCACGAGGACCTGCCTTGAACGCCACCCCCGACCCCGACGACCACGCGCCGACGCCGGGACAAGGCTCCCCCGGCACCCGGACCCCGGGGTCGCCACCGCACCCGGGTCTCCCTCGTCAGCGGCCGGTTGCGCGACCGGCCGGGGGGCTGCGTACAGGCCAGGGCAACGACCCTCTGGAACACGCCGATCCGCACACCGTCGCCCAGGCCGCCGGCGTGGAGAACCTGCTCCGCTGCTGGACGCGTGAGACCGACCAGCCCGCCCCGGTAGACGGCGTCCTCCACATCCCCCTTCCCGCCAGCGGCACCGCCCTCCTCGCCCCGGTCCGCTACTGGTCTCCGACGGGCTGGCACCGCTTCGGCCCTGCCCGTCTCGCGGGTGCTCCCGCGCACGCCTCACCGGCCGACGCCGTCACGATCGCTGCGCTGCTCGCCAGGGAGACCTCCGCAGGCGGCTCCCCCACCAGCCGCACCCCCGGCCCCGGCCCCGGACGCACGGACACTCCCAGCTCGCCCGACGCCGACGGCTGTCACGGCGCGGAACTCGTAGCGGATGTCGCCGACTCGCTTCGACGTGTCGCCCGCTTCGTCACCGACCGTCGGGAATGCTCGGCCGACAGCCTCGACCTCTTCCTCTCCGCGGAACAGGCACTCGCCCTCGGGCACCCCCTGCACCCCGCCCCGAAGAGCCGCGAGGGCCTCTCCGACGCTGAAGCACTGCGGTACTCGCCCGAGTCACGCGGGTCCTTCCCGCTGCACTGGATGGCTGTCGCACCCTCCGTCCTCGCCACCGACTCCTCCTGGACCGAACGCGGCCGCCCTGTCGACGCACCCCGGCTCACCGCCCGCCTGGCCGGGACCGGACCGGCACTGCCGGACGGGTATGCCCTGTTGCCCCTGCACCCCTGGCAGGCCCACGAGATCCGGCACCGCCCGGAGGCCGCTGCCCTGCTCGACAGCGGACTGCTCCATGACCTCGGGGCCCATGGCGCTCCCTGGCACCCCACCTCCTCCGTACGCACCGTCTACCGCGCCCATGCCCCGGCGATGCTCAAGCTCTCGCTGGGCCTGCGCATCACCAACTCCCGCCGAGAGAACCTCCGTAAGGAGCTCCACCGCGGCGTCGAGGTCCACCGCCTGCTCCGCGGCGGCCTCGCCCGGCAGTGGCGGACCGCGCACCCGGACTTCGACATCGTCAGGGACCCGGCGTGGCTCGCCGTCGACACCGAGGGCGGCGACCCGGTGCCCGGACTGGACGTGGTGATCCGCCACAACCCGTTCAGCCCTTCGGACGATGTCTCCTGCGTCGCCGGACTCGTCTCGCCGCACCCACGCTCCCCGGCGCCGCTGCAGGGCGCACCGGGGCGCCCAGCTCGGCACGGTTCGACCCCGCGGTCCCGGCTGGCCGAAGTGGTCACGTCTCTCTCCCGCCGCACCGGCCGACCCCGCGGCGCCGTCGCCGCCGAGTGGTTCCTGCGGTACCTCGAGCACGTCGTGCGCCCCGTCCTGTGGCTGGACGGCGAGGCCGGCATCGCCCTGGAAGCGCACCAGCAGAACACCCTGCTCCTGCTGGACGAGGACGGCTGGCCCACAGGCGGCCGTTACCGAGACAACCAGGGGTACTACTTCCGCGAGTCCCGGCGTGCGGACCTCGGTGCCCGGCTGCCCGGCATCGGGGAGCGGAGCGATACGTTCGTCGGCGACGAGGTCACCGACGAGCGACTCGTGTACTACCTGGCGGTCAACAACGTGCTCGGCCTGATCGGAGCGTTCGGCTCCCAGGGGCTGGCCGATGAGCGGCTGCTGCTCGCCGCCTTCCGGCGCTTCCTCCAGAACGTGGCCTCCGGTCCGGCCCGGTTGCGCACCTCGCTGCCCGGGCGGCTGCTCGACTCACCCGTCCTGCGCTGCAAGGCCAACCTGCTGACCCGGCTGCACGGCCTCGACGAACTCGTCGGCCCGGTCGACACCCAGTCCGTCTATGTCACCATCGCCAACCCCCTGCACTGCTGATTCCTCTGATCGTCCCCTGCGCCCACGACTGACCTCCTTCATCCCTGAGGACATGCCCCCTCTGTTCCGAGAGGAGCGTTCGGTGCCTCCTGCCGACCCGATCACCGAGAGCGGATTCGCCGTCCCTCGCACGGCCGACGTAACCCCCGGCGCCGGTGCCGAGTCATATGCTGCCTCCGACGCCAGGCCGAGCGCCGCATACGAGGCTGAGTCAGGTGCCTGGACCGGTGCCGCTGCGGAGTCCGGCGCATACGCCCGAATCGGCACAGGAACGTGCCCAGGTGGCCTCGCCGCTGCCGACGGCGTCGGTCGCGTCGACTCCCGCGGCGGAACCCACGCGGATCCCAGTGAGCCCGAGGCGGATGGGCACGGCGAGGACACCGTGGATCTGAGGCTCGCCGACGAGCTCATCGCTCTCGCCGTGAAAGACCCGCTCGACGGCCACACGGCTCCGAGGCGGGACCAAGGCACGACGCAGCGGGTTCCTCGGTCGGAGTCTGGTGGCGCGGTCGGCGCCGGGGGCCTCGGTCGGAGCCCGGCCGTTCCGTCGGTGCCCGCAGTCTCCACCGCCGCGACCCGTGACCCGTGCCGACCCTCCTTCGTCCCGCGGCACGAGGATCTCCTCGACCATGTCGCCGACTGGGGCCCGGTCGACACACCAGCGGGCGTGTTCCACCTCGTCCCCGCACGCCTCGAACGGGACCTCCCGCTCATCAGCCGCTGGATGAACGACCCCGCCACCGCAGCGTTCTGGGAGCTGTCCGGACCGCGGTCCGTGACCGAGGGCCATCTGTGCGCCCAGCTCGCCGGTGACGGGCGCAGCGTGCCGTGCATCGGTGTGCTGGACGGAGCCCCGATGAGCTATTGGGAGATCTACCGGGCGGATCTGGACCCGCTGGCCCATCACTACCCCGCCCGGCCTCACGACACGGGAGTCCACCTCCTGGTCGGCCCGATCGCCGACCGCGGACGCGGTCTCGGTGGTCTGCTGCTGCGGACCGTGGCCGATCTCGTTCTCGCGCGGCGGCCCTCCTGCGCACGCGTCATCGCCGAACCCGACATTCGCAACACCCCCTCCATCGCCGCCTTCCTGACCGCCGGCTTCCGGTTCTCCGCCGAGATCGACCTGCCTGCCAAGCGGGTCGGTCTCATGGTGCGAGACCGGTCTCTTCGGCATGTGTCATAGCGCTCTGTGATTGCGCCGCTACTGATCGAACGCGGCCCGTGCCTCCGCAGTTCCCACCCGCGACCCCAATGTTCCGGCAGCTCCGTCTCGGCCTCGCTCAGGCAGCAGCAGCCCGGCCCCACCCCCCGAGGAGCCCAGCTCTTGATCCCGTCCCCCGCCCCCGCCTTGCTCGCCCGTTTGTCAGTGCAAGGTCGTAGGGTGGTCGGGCTATGACGAAGCCCTCACTCCCCGAACTCCTGCACGCTGCCGTCACTGCCGTCGGCGGTACGGAGCGCCCCGGTCAGGTGGCCATGGCCGAAGCCGTCGAGGAGGCGATCGACGACGGCTCCCACCTGCTGGTCCAGGCCGGTACTGGTACCGGCAAGTCGCTGGGTTACCTGGTGCCCGCGCTCGCGCACGGGGAGCGCGTGGTCGTCGCGACCGCCACCCTGGCCCTGCAGCGCCAGCTGGTGGAGCGTGACCTGCCGAGAACGGTCGAGTCGCTGCACCCGCTGCTGCGCCGCCGCCCCGAGTTCGCGATGCTGAAGGGCCGGTCGAACTACCTCTGTCTGCACCGGCTGCACGAGGGTGTCCCGCAGGACGAGGAAGAGGGTCTGTTCGACCAGTTCGAGGCCGCCGCACCCACCAGCAAGCTGGGTCAGGACCTGCTGCGGGTGCGCGACTGGGCCGACGAGACCGAGACCGGCGACCGTGACGACCTCACGCCCGGAATCTCGGACCGTGCCTGGGCCCAGGTGTCGGTGTCGTCGAGGGAATGTCTGGGCGCATCGAAGTGCGCGTACGGCGCGGAGTGTTTCGCCGAGATGGCCCGCGAGCGGGCGAAGCTCGCCGAGGTCGTGGTCACCAACCACGCGTTGCTCGCGATCGATGCCATCGAGGGCGCCCCGGTTCTCCCGCAGCACGAGGTGCTGATCGTCGACGAGGCGCACGAATTGGTCTCCCGGGTCACCGGAGTCGCCACGGGCGAACTCACCCCCGGCCAGGTCAACCGCGCGGTGCGCCGAGCCGCGAAACTCGTCAACGAGAAGGCCGCGGACCAGCTCCAGACCGCCGCCGAGGGTTTCGAGCGATTGATGGAGCTGGCGCTGCCGGGCCGCCTCGAAGAGATCCCGGATGATCTCGGGTACGCCCTCATGGCGCTGCGTGACGCGTGCCGTACCGTCATCTCCGCGATCGGAACGACCCGCGACAAGTCCGTTCAGGACGAGGACGCCGTCCGCAAGCAGGCCCTCGCCTCCGTGGAGAACGTGCACGACGTGGCGGAGCGGATCACGAACGGCTCCGAGTGGGACGTGGTCTGGTACGAGCGCCACGACCGCTTCGGTGCCTCCCTGCGCGTCGCCCCCATGTCCGTCTCCGGGCTGTTGCGGGAGAAGCTCTTCGCGGACCGTTCCGTGGTCCTGACGTCCGCGACACTGAAGCTGGGTGGCGACTTCAACGGAGTGGGCGCCTCCCTGGGGCTTGCCCCCGAGGGCACCGAGGGTGACGACGTACCGAAGTGGAAGGGCATCGACGTCGGCTCCCCCTTCGATTACCGCAAGCAGGGCATTCTCTATGTCGCCAAGCATCTGGCCCGCCCGGCGCGGGACGGCGACCGCGCCGACATGCTGGACGAGCT
Source organism: Streptomyces sp. NPDC096046 (assembly GCF_040303285.1). NCBI lineage: Bacteria > Bacillati > Actinomycetota > Actinomycetes > Kitasatosporales > Streptomycetaceae > Streptomyces > Streptomyces sp. NPDC096046. Next base: position 67,550 of record NZ_JBEOSZ010000008.1, read on the forward strand.
CACAGAACTGATCCAGGCGGCGGGCGGCCGCACCCTCGGCCTGTTCTCGTCGATGCGGGGCGCCCAACTGGCCGCCGAGGAGCTGCGTTCCCGGATCCCCGAGTTCCCGATCCTCCTCCAGGGCGAGGAGACGCTGGGCGAGCTCATCAAGAACTTCTCCGCCGATCCGAAGACCTGTCTCTTCGGCACCCTGTCGCTCTGGCAGGGCGTGGATGTCCCGGGGCCCAGCTGCCAGCTGGTCGTCATGGACAAGATCCCGTTCCCGCGCCCGGACGACCCGCTGATGAGCGCCAGGCAGAAGGCCGTCGAGGATGCGGGCGGCAATGGCTTCATGGCGGTCGCCGCCACGCACGCCGCGCTCCTCATGGCCCAGGGCGCCGGCCGCCTCGTGAGGGCGTCGGGTGACCGCGGTGTGGTCGCCGTACTGGACCAGCGTCTCGCGACGGCCCGGTACGGCAGCTATCTGAAGGCATCACTGCCCGACTTCTGGTTCACCACGGACCGCAACCAGGTGCGCAAGTCGCTGGCGGCGATCGACGCGGTCGCCAGGCAGGCGGACGACGTCTGAGGCGCGCGGCTGCCAGGCAGGCGGAAGGCGGATGAAGGTGCGGGGGAGGCTTGCGGAGCAGGAGCCAGACGCCGCCTTGCCTGCGCCGCCCTTTCGGTTGACGCGTCCGGCACTCGCCTCCAGACAGCGCAGGGCCCCGGAACCGGCGCAGGGGTTCCGGGGCCCGGTCTGAGGGCGGCCTCGCGGGCCGCCGGACGCGGCGCGCGCTGTCAGACGCGCCGCAGGACGGCCACCACCTTGCCGAGGATGGTCGCGTCGTCGCCGGGGATGGGCTCATAGGCCGCGTTGTGCGGCAGGAGCCAGACGTGCCCGTCCTCGCGCTTGAAGCGCTTGACGGTGGCTTCGCCGTCGAGCATCGCGGCCACGATGTCGCCGTTCTCGGCGACCGGCTGGCGGCGCACCGTGACCCAGTCGCCGTCGCAGATGGCGGCCTCGATCATCGAGTCACCGACGACCTTCAGGACGAACAGCTCGCCGTCGCCCACGAGCTGGCGGGGGAGGGGGAAGACGTCCTCGACGGACTCCTCGGCGAGGATCGGGCCGCCGGCGGCGATCCGGCCGACCAGCGGCACGTACGACGCGGCCGGCTTGCCCGCGGTGTCCGTGGGCTGCACCGACGCCGCCTGGTCGGACCCGCGCACCTCGTAGGCGCGAGGGCGGTGCGGGTCACGGCGCAGGAAGCCCTTGCGCTCCAAGGCCATCAGCTGATGTGCGACGGAGGAGGTGCTGGAGAGGCCGACGGCCTGACCGATCTCCCGCATCGACGGCGGGTAGCCGCGTCGCTGCACGGAGTCCCTGATGACCTCGATCACGCGGCGCTGGCGATCGGTGAGTCCCGAGCTGTCCGCCCGGATGCCGGGAGGTCGGCCCGGCAGGGCGCGCTTGTGCCCCTCAGGGTTCGTGGCTTCGTTCATCGCATGCACCGGCTCCAGTCGGCCCTGGGAGCGGTCCTGGGCAGTAATGGCGGCACTGTCTGCGGTGGTGGTCACGTCGGCCCCTCTCGATGGTCTCCCTGCTGGACAACGGTAGTTGCTTTCGAAAGGTTGCGCCAAACACACGTTCGAGTGAAAAATCGCGAATCATCGGACGCGATCGTGTGTCCGGGTGTATTGGCGGCCGCGCCACCTGGCGGGCAAAAGGGCCCATTGCTGTACTCTTCACCGCCGGGGTGATCGCTCGTGGACTGGTGCCCCAGTCTGCCATCCGCCATTCCCCCGGCCTGGGATCAGCCCCCATCTGTGCGGGAGTCCCACGTCCCCTCCTCGCGGCGACCACGGTATCTCCGCATGTGCCGCGGCGATACGGCCGTGCCGAAACGGACACGGCGGTATCCGGCTGGGGAGCCGCTCGCGGCGGTGTCTGTGCGGGTGTGCGGGTCCCGTGCGGCGCGGCCTGCCGTGTGCCACCTGTCCCTCCGTGCGCGACACGCGCTAACGGGCCTGGATGTATGAGCCAATCCCCACATCTAGTGGTTGGATTGCATCAGCAGCCCAGAAGTTGTGGTCCCCCGGGTCTTGAGGCCCATGGTCATCGCCTATGCTGGGGGCTGCTTCGTGGGGCGCAAGAGGTCCGGCGAGGCTATTGAGTCCGCTGTGAGGAGGGTTGGGAGTTCATGCACTGCCCCTTCTGCAGGCACCCCGACAGCCGTGTCGTCGACAGCCGTACGACCGACGACGGCACGTCGATCCGCAGGCGCCGCCAGTGCCCCGACTGCTCCCGTCGTTTCACGACCGTGGAGACGTGCTCGCTCATGGTGGTGAAGCGGTCCGGCGTCACCGAGCCCTTCAGCCGTACGAAGATCATCAATGGGGTGCGCAAGGCGTGCCAGGGACGGCCCGTCACCGAGGACGCGCTGGCTCAGCTCGGCCAGCGGGTCGAGGAGGCGGTGCGGGCCACCGGAAGCGCCGAGCTGACCACCCACGACGTGGGGCTGGCCATACTCGGCCCGTTGCAGGAGCTCGATCTCGTCGCCTACCTGCGGTTCGCCTCGGTCTATCGGGCCTTCGACTCGCTCGACGACTTCGAGGCGGCCATCGAGGAGCTCAGGGCCCAGACGGGGCAATCCGACGCGGATGGCGGAGGCCGTGAGGACGCGGCTGCGCGGAGCCGGGAAGACGAACGCGGGCGCGCAGGGGCGGACCACGTCCCCGAGCCTGCGGGCGCCGCCGACTGACAGGCGGGCCGGATCCGGAAGGCAGCTCCGGGGCCGGCCGGACGGCGGCGATGTGAAGACCCGTTGCGGGCGACGTGAGTGGGTGCCCGCAACACCAGACAGAACACCGTGCCACGGGAACAACGGGGCACTTCAGGGCGTTTTCGCCCGTATCAGGGAGGCGGCATGACAGAGACGGCGAGCGGTCCGGCACGGAGTTCCCGCGCCAAGAGCGCCAAGGCGAGCAAGGGCCTGCGTATCGAGCGCATCCACACCACGCCTGGGGTTCACCCCTATGACGAGGTGGCCTGGGAGCGCCGTGACGTCGTCATGACCAACTGGCGCGACGGCTCGGTCAATTTCGAGCAGCGTGGCGTCGAGTTCCCCGACTTCTGGTCGGTGAACGCGGTCAACATCGTCACCAGCAAGTACTTCCGCGGTGCCGTCGGCACCCCGCAGCGCGAGGTGAGCCTCAAGCAGCTCATCGACCGCATCGTGAAGACGTACCGGAAGGCCGGTGAGGACTACAAGTACTTCGCCTCGCCCGCCGACGCCGAGATCTTCGAGCACGAGCTCGCGTACGCCCTCCTGCACCAGATCTTCAGCTTCAACAGCCCCGTCTGGTTCAACGTCGGCACGCCCCAGCCGCAGCAGGTCTCCGCCTGCTTCATCCTGTCCGTCGACGACTCCATGGAGTCGATCCTCGACTGGTACAAGGAAGAGGGCATGATCTTCAAGGGCGGCTCCGGCGCAGGCCTGAACCTCTCCCGGATCCGCTCCTCCAAGGAACTGCTCTCCTCCGGCGGCAACGCCTCCGGCCCGGTCTCCTTCATGCGCGGTGCCGACGCCTCCGCAGGAACGATCAAGTCCGGTGGCGCCACCCGCCGCGCCGCCAAGATGGTCATCCTCGACGTCGACCACCCCGACATCGAGGACTTCATCGAGACCAAGGTGAAGGAAGAGGAGAAGATCCGCGCCCTGCGTGACGCGGGCTTCGACATGGACCTGGGCGGCGACGACATCACGTCCGTCCAGTACCAGAACGCCAACAACTCGGTCCGTGTGAACGACACGTTCATGAAGGCCGTCGAGCAGGGTGGCACGTTCGGCCTGACGTCCCGCATGACCGGTGAGGTCATCGAAGAGGTCGACGCCAAGTCGCTGTTCCGCAAGATGGCCGAGGCCGCCTGGGCGTGTGCCGATCCCGGCATCCAGTACGACGACACCATCAACCACTGGCACACCTGCCCGGAGTCCGGCCGTATCAACGGCTCGAACCCCTGCAGCGAGTACATGCACCTGGACAACACGTCCTGCAACCTCGCCTCGCTGAACCTGATGAAGTTCCTGAAGGACGATGGCAAGGGCAACCAGTCCTTCGAGGTCGAGCGCTTCGCCAAGGTCGTCGAGCTCGTCATCACCGCGATGGACATCTCCATCTGCTTCGCGGACTTCCCGACCCAGAAGATCGGCGAGAACACGCGCGCGTTCCGCCAGCTCGGCATCGGTTACGCCAACCTCGGCGCCCTGCTGATGGCGACCGGCCATGCGTACGACTCCGACGGCGGCCGTGCGCTCGCCGGCGCCATCACCTCCCTGATGACCGGCACGTCGTACCGGCGCTCCGCCGAACTCGCCGCGGTCGTCGGCCCGTACGACGGCTACGCCCGCAATGCGCAGCCCCACCTGCGGGTCATGAGGCAGCACTCCGACGCCAACACCGAGGCGGTCCGCATGGACGACCTCGACACGCCGATCTGGGCCGCCGCCACGGAGGCCTGGCAGGACGTGCTGCGCCTCGGCGAGAAGAACGGTTTCCGTAACTCGCAGGCGTCTGTCATCGCCCCGACCGGAACCATCGGTCTGGCGATGTCCTGCGACACCACCGGCCTGGAGCCCGACCTCGCCCTGGTCAAGTTCAAGAAGCTGGTCGGCGGCGGCTCGATGCAGATCGTCAACGGCACCGTCCCGCAGGCCCTGCGCCGCCTGGGCTACCAGGAGGAGCAGATCGAGGCGATCGTCGCCCACATCGCCGAGCACGGCAATGTCATCGACGCCCCCGGCCTCAAGCACGAGCACTACGAGGTGTTCGACTGCGCCATGGGCGAGCGTTCCATCTCCGCGATGGGCCACGTCCGCATGATGGCCGCGATCCAGCCGTGGATTTCGGGCGCCCTGTCCAAGACGGTCAACCTGCCGGAGTCGGCGACCGTCGAGGACGTCGAGGAGGTCTACTTCGAGGCCTGGAAGATGGGCGTCAAGGCGCTCGCCATCTACCGCGACAACTGCAAGGTCGGCCAGCCCCTCTCCGCGAAGACCAAGGAGAAGGAGAAGGCCGAGGTCACGGAGAAGGCCGAGGCCACCATCCGTGAGACGGTCGAGAAGGTCGTCGAGTACCGCCCCGTCCGCAAGCGCCTCCCGAAGGGACGTCCCGGCATCACCACGTCCTTCACCGTCGGCGGCGCCGAGGGCTACATGACCGCCAACTCCTACCCGGACGACGGTCTCGGCGAGGTCTTCCTGAAGATGTCCAAGCAGGGCTCGACCCTCGCGGGCATGATGGACGCCTTCTCCATCGCGGTCTCCGTCGGCCTCCAGTACGGCGTGCCGCTGGAGACGTACGTCTCGAAGTTCACCAACATGCGCTTCGAGCCGGCCGGTATGACGGACGACCCGGACGTGCGGATGGCGCAGTCGATCGTCGACTACATCTTCCGCCGCCTGGCGCTGGACTTTCTGCCCTTCGAGACGCGCTCCGCGCTCGGCATCCACTCCGCCGAGGAGCGTCAGCGTCACCTCGAGACCGGTTCCTACGAGCCGTCCGAGGACGAGGTCGACGTCGAGGGCCTGGCGCAGTCGGCGCCGCGCGCCCAGGAACTGAAGGCCGTCGCCACCCCGAAGGCCGAAGTCGAGGCCGCCAAGCCGGCCCCGCAGCAGGCCCACACCAGCGCCGAGCTGGTCGAGATGCAGCTCGGCATTCAGGCCGACGCCCCGCTGTGCTTCTCCTGCGGTACGAAGATGCAGCGCGCCGGTTCCTGCTACATCTGCGAGGGTTGCGGCTCGACCAGCGGTTGCAGCTGACCCCGAGCGCCTGAGCCGATGACGGAGGGGCACCGCCCGCGGGCGGTGCCCCTCTCGTCGTACCTGCCTCGCCGGTGGCTGGTCAGGGGTGCTGTGCGGCGCCCATCATCCTGGTGAAGTCCACGGGGTCGCCCTCGAAACCGCGAAGGCCGGGGCGCATGACCCAGGGGCCGGATCCGTCTCGCACGAACTCCGCGACCACCGCGGCCGTGGCCCCGAGGACACCGCCGAAGTCGTCCTCCGCCAGCACGGTGTACCCCTCACGGATACGCAGCCCGGGATTGCGCACGCTGACGAAGGTGCGCTCCGCCGGGCCCTGCTGTATGACGACACCGACCACCACGCGCGCGTACCGGAGGTCGAGCCGGTCGAGTTCCAGGGTCATGACTTCGTCGTAGCCGAAGCCCTGGCCGTCCTTGCTGTCCCGGTTGAGCGTGATCGTGCCGTCGGGGGAGCGACTGTCGAAGTGCACCACGTACGCGGGGTCGCCGTGCGGACCGTCCGCCGCATAGGTCGCCGCGATGAGGTCCAGGTCGGTGGACGGCTGCCCCGCCGGGCTGGGATCCCACCGCACCGCGATCTCGACCTTGCGAAGACCCTTGTTGAGCCCGTCCACCCAAGTCCCCTTCCCCGTACCGAGCCGTCCGTCGGCCTCAACTGCCGGGCCGTCATGACTGTTTGTCCATCCTGCCACGCGCAGGGGTGCGCGCGTGGGGGAGCGGTCCAGGCGAGAGTGACCGACGCCACGCTCCAGGGCCTTACCATGGCGCGGTGCTGGTCAAGTGGATTCGCTGCACCGTGGTGGACCGCCGCGGTTTCGAGCGGGGGCAGCGAAAGTGGGCGGGGCTTCTGGGGGAGCCGGGGTTTCGCGGGCAGGGGGGTGGCTGGAGCCGGAGGCGGCCGGAGGTGGCGCACGTCTTCGCCTTCTGGGAGAGCCGCGCCTTCTACGACTCCTTCATGGCGCGGTCTCACGACCGGCTCGCGTCGGCCCAGGCGGGCACGTTCAAGGATGCGCAGGTAAGACTCTTCGACTACCGCTTCGACGTGAAGACCGGCTTCGAGCCGCGCTTCACGGACGCCGACCTGCTGCGCGTGGCGCTGTGCCGCATCCACGAGGAGCGGGCAGAGCACTTCGTGCTGATGCAGGAGAAGATCTGGAACCCGGCGATGGCCGGTTCGCCCGGTATGGTGCGCGGACTGTTCGGCGAGGCACCCGGGAACGAGTTCCTGGTGCTGTCGATGTGGCGGTCGGCCGCCGAACACGGAAAGTACCGCACCGAACGCGTGGAACGGCTCGCCCTGAGAGCCCAGACGGAGGCGGACGTGGCGGCGATCACCGGGGACGTGGTGGACATGGAACCGAGCTGGACGGTCTGATTCCGCGCGGTGGCAGCGTGCCCACCGGACGCCCTGGATCCGGAGGGCATAACTCCGGGTGGCTGCGGGGAGAGTGGTTTCGATCGGACGGACGTGCGACGCGTGTGACCTGTGGTGCAGGAATCGTGTGACCTACGCCGTATGGGCGCGGTGGGAGTCCTCGACAGGGCCTCGCCCGATCTAGGGTCTTGGCATGGCACGACCACGGCGCATCGTCCTTGTCCGGCACGGCGAGTCAACGGGCAATGTTGATGACTCCGTCTACGAGCGGGAACCCGACCACGCCCTGGCGCTGACCGAGCGCGGCCGGCGGCAGGCGGAGGCGACCGGCGAGCACCTGCGCGAGCTGTTCGGCGACGAGCGGGTCAGCGTGTACGTATCCCCGTACCGCCGCACGCACGAGACCCTGCGCGCGTTCCACCTCGACCCCGGACTCATACGGGTGCGCGAGGAGCCCAGACTGCGCGAGCAGGACTGGGGCAACTGGCAGGACCGGGACGAGGTCCGCCTCCAGAAGGCCTACCGGGACGCCTACGGCCACTTCTTCTACCGCTTCGTCCAGGGCGAGTCCGGTGCAGACGTCTACGACCGGGTCGGCGGCTTCCTGGAAAGCCTGTTCCGCAGCTTCGAGGACCCCGACCACCCACCGAACGTCCTCATCGTCACCCACGGACTGGCCATGCGGCTGTTCTGCATGCGGTGGTTCCACTGGACGGTCGCGGAGTTCGAGTCGCTGTCGAACCCGGGGAACGGCGAGGTGCGGATGCTCGTTCTGGGGGACGACGGCAAGTACACGCTTGACCGGCCTTTCGACCGCTGGCGAGATCCCGAGCCGTACGGGATCACCGGATAGAGTGGCAGGGCGATGACCGCTGACTCCTCCCCCGACGTGCGCCTGGAGCGCGCCCTGGTCTCCCTGCGCGGACTGTCCGTCGGGGACGCCCTGGGCGCCCAGTACTTCGTGCCGGTGAACTATCCGCTGCTGAAGCGCCGCGAGGTGCCCTCCGGGCCGTGGCAGTGGACGGACGACACGGAGATGGCCGGCTCGGTCGTCGCCGTCCTGGCCGTCCACCACCGCATCGACCAGGACGCCCTGGCCCACTCCTTCGCCGAGCACCACGACTTCGACCGGGGGTACGGCCCCGCGGTCAATCGCATGCTGCGGCTCGTCCGGGAGGGCAGCGACTGGCGGGAACTCGCCGCCGCGCTCTTCAACGGCCAGGGCTCCTGGGGCAACGGCGCGGCGATGCGGATCGCCCCGCTGGGCGCCTGGTACGCGGACGACCCCGAGCAGGCCACGCACCAGGCGGAGATCTCGGCCTACACCACCCACCAGCACCGCGAGGCCGTCGTCGGGGCCATGGCCGTCGCCGCGGCCGCCGCGTTCGCCGCCGCGCCCGAGGGACCGCCCGGGGCCGAATCCCTCTTCGACGGGGTCATCGACCTGGTGCCGAAGAGTGCCGTGGGTGCGGGGTTGCGCCGTGCCCGTGACATGCTCGACTACGGCGACCCGGGCACGGTCGCGGCGGTACTGGGGTGCGGACGGCGTACGACCGCCCACGACACCGTGCCCTTCGCCCTGTGGTCGGCAGCCAGAAGCCTCGGCGACTACGAGCAGGCGTTCTGGACGACCGCCCAGGTCGGCGGGGACGTCGACACCACCTGCGCCATCGTCGGCGGCGTGATCGCGTCGGGGAAGGCTGGGGCACCGCCCGCCGAGTGGATCGAGCGGACGGAACCCCTCCCGGACTGGGTGCCCGCCTCCGTCTGACGGCCGGCACGTGCGCCCCGCTGGAAACTCTCCGTACACCTCGGGAACTCTCCGTGACCGGCCGCTCGTTGTCCCGACATCCGCTGTGCGAGCCGCCAGGCCCCGCAGAGGCCGGAGGCCCGTGTCGGTGTGCTGAGGGGAGTGGTCATGGAGGTTCTGCCGGCTGTTCTTGTCCGCTGGTGGGGCGCTGTCGCACCGTGCGGGGGCCGCATGCGGACGGCCGGAGCGGTGCCCGAGTCGTCCGTCTCCGGTGCGCGCCCCGTCCGGCGTCCGTCCGCCGCGAACCGGCCCGGCGACCCTGGACGGGCCGCTGGGGCCGCTGCCACACCCGCCGCCGAGCCGGTTCGCGGTGCTCTTGTGTCAGCCGAGCCCCGGTCCGGCCGAGCCGGAGAGTGCTTCCAGATCGCTCTTGCGGACTCGGATCACCCACCAGGCCGTGGCCAGGGCGAGCACGGCCATCGCGGCAGCCGGGATGAACGCCGTCGAGATGCCCTGGGCCAGCACCTCGTGCCCCCAGGGCGCGGGCAGTTGCTGCGTCTTGGCGAACTCCGCCTTCTGCGCTGCGGACCCCTCGGCCATGAACCGCGGAAGCTGCTTCTCCGCCTCGTCCTTGGTCGCCGTGCCGAAGACGGTCGTCAGGATGGACAGACCCAGCGCTCCACCCACCTGCTGTGTCGTATTGAGCAACCCGGACGCCGCGCCCGCCTCGTGCGGGGCGACCCCCGAGACGGCGGTGAGGGTCAGCGTCACGAAGTTCAGCCCCATGCCGAAGCCGAACACCAGCATCGGGCCGAGGATCCCTCCGACGTACGAACTGTCGGAGCTGATGAGCGCCTGCCAGGCCAGCCCGATCATCGCGAGCGCGGAGCCCACGAGCATGAAGGGCTTGGGGCCCAGCACCGGCAGGAACCGCTGCGACAGGCCCGCGCCGAGTGCGATCACGACCGTGACCGGAAGGAAGGCGAGTCCCGCTTCGATCGGGCTGTAGCCGAGCACGTTCTGCACGAACAGGACGATGTAGAAGAACATGCCGAACATCGCCGCGGCCAGGCTCAGCATGATCACATACGTGCCCGAGCGATTGCGGTCGGTGAACATCCGCAGCGGGGTGATCGGCTCCTTGGCCCGGGACTCGATGAGCCCGAACGCCAGCAGCAGCACCACCGCGGCGACGAAGGACCCGATGGTGAGGCTGTCCCGCCACCCCTCGTCCGCCGCGCGGATGAAGCCGTAGACCAGGGACGCCATGCCCGCGGTCGAGGTCACCGCACCCGCGATGTCGAAGCGGCCGGTGTGCCGTTCGGACTCGCTGATGTACAGCGGAGTGAGCACGGCTATCAGTACGCCGATCGGCACGTTCACGAAGAGCACCCAGCGCCAGTCGAGCCACTCCGTGAGCATGCCGCCCGCGAGCAGGCCGATGGCACCACCGCCCGCGGAGACCGCGGCGAAGACGCCGAAGGCCCGGTTGCGTTCCGGGCCTTCGGGGAACGTGGTGGTGATGAGCGCCAGCGAGGTGGGCGAGGCGATCGCACCTCCCACGCCCTGCAGAACCCGGGCGGCCAGCAACTGCCATGGCTCCTGGGCGAGCCCGCCGAGCAGCGAGGCGAAGGTGAACAGCAGGATGCCGGTCATGAAGACCCGGCGCCGTCCGAGGATGTCACCGGCGCGGCCGCCGAGGAGCAGCAGGCCGCCGAAGGTGAGTGTGTAGGAGCTGACGACCCAGGTGAGGTCGGTGGTGCTGAACGCGAGCGCGTCTTGAATGTGTGGGAGCGCGATGTTCACAATCGTCGCGTCGAGCACCACCATGAGCTGACAGGCCGCGATGACGGTGAGCGCGATGCCGGGGCGTCCCTCCCGGCGTGCCGCGCCTGGCTTCCGATCTTGGAGCAATGGAGAGGTTGTCACGATGAGTCCCCCACGAGTGTGTTAGTGAACGCTGGCGTTCACTGCCGCGTCAACGGTAGTGAGTCCGCGACAGGGAACGCAAGCGTTCACTTACGGCGCCGTCGTTCGGCACGTCCCCCTGTGTGGCCGTCCGGCGCGCCCCATCCCCGCAATGCCCGCTTGCTCTGCTCGTTGGAGAGTCAGATGGTTACCCCCAGCTGGGCGGATGCTCCCGCTCAGACGGCCGCCCGCCGCCGTGGCGCGGTACTCGAACGCGCGATCCTCGAGGCCGCGCTCGAGCAACTCAGTACGGTCGGCTGGAGCGGCCTGACGATGGAGGGTGTCGCCGCCGGTGCCCAGACCGGCAAGGCGGCGGTCTACCGGCGCTGGCCGTCCAAGGAGGATCTGGTCGCTGACGCCCTGCGTGCCGGGCTGCCGCGGTTCGACGCGGTCCCGGACGAAGGAGGAGTGCGGGAGGACCTGTTGGCGCTGTGTCTGCGGGCGCGTGACGCCATGTTCTCGCGCCCGGGTTTGGCGCTGCGCTCGGTGATTCACGAATGCGACACGGCGCAGGCCGAACGCTTCCACGGTGTGATCTTCGAGGGAGTCGTGGAGCCCACCATGAAGATGCTCCGGGAGGTCGTCGAGCGCGGGATCAAGCGAGGCGAGGTGCGTCCCGAGGCTGCGAACGGCTATGTCTTCGACGCCGTACCGGCGATGATGATGTACCGCTCCAAGATGTGCGGCTGTGAATGGGAGGATCATGAAGTTGAGGAAATGATCGACCAGTTGATGGTTCCGCTGTTGCGGGCCGACGGCGCCTGACGCTCGGGCCGGGGGTGTCGGGCAATGCGTCGGGCGGGCGCTCGGCGGGGGCCTGCGAGGGTCGCGACGCCGCCGGGGCGGACCGGGGTGTCGCGGGCGGTTCCGGGCGGCGTAATCTAGGGACGCCATGCCGTACGAACCGCCTACTCACACCGTCGAGCGCTCCCTTCGAGCCACGACCGGAGCGAAGATCGTTGCAGGTGTCGACGAGGTGGGGCGTGGCGCTTGGGCCGGCCCCGTCACCGTCTGCGCGGCGATCACCGGACTGCGCCGGCCACCCGAGGGGCTCACGGACTCGAAGCTGCTCACCGTCAAGCGACGCACCGCCCTCGCCGAGGAACTGCGGACCTGGGTGACGTCGTTCGCCTTGGGGCATGCCTCCCCGGAGGAGATAGACGCTCTGGGGATGACGGCCGCGCTGCGGCTTGCGGCGGGGCGGGCGCTGGACGCCCTCCCGGTCCGTCCCGACGCGGTGATCCTCGACGGCAAGCACGACTACCTCGGTGCCCCCTGGCGGGTCCGTACGGTGATCAAGGGTGATCAGTCCTGCGTGGCGGTGGCCGCGGCCTCGGTGATCGCCAAGGTGCAGCGCGACAAAATGATGGCCGAACTGGGTATCGACCATGCAGACTTCGGTTTTGCGGACAACGCCGGGTATCCATCCCCCGTGCACAAGGCCGCACTGGCGGAGCGGGGCCCCACCCCCTACCACCGGTTGTCGTGGGCGTATCTTGATGCGCTGCCCCAGTGGCGGCACCTCAAGAAGGTCCGCAGCTGGGTGGACGGAAGCGTTCCGGAAATCGAGGGTCAGCTCGGCTTCGATTTCTGACGGTTTCGTTCGCACGCATGCGCCACCCGCTATCGCGGGCCGTACTAACGTTTGATAAATATCAACTCATGCCTCTCATTCCCGAGGAGCCTCAGATTCACGAGAGCGCCCAGGGTCCCCGCGCTACTCCGGCCAGTGGCCGCACCGCGCCGACCCCCCGTCCTGTACCCGGTCCCCGCCCCGCGGCTTCGTCGCGTCCCGGTCGTCCCGGCCCTCTCCGGCCGGCGCCGCCGGTGCAACGTACGCCGCGCGAGGTGGCCACCAAGCCCGCTCCGTCGGGTCCCGCACCCGGTGCCGCCGCTCCGGTCACCCCGCAGATCCAGCTGATCCCGGCCTCCATGGAAGGCGCGCTCGACGCCGCCGAGGAGGCCGTGGACCTGCTGCTGGACTCCGGTCGTGCACCCGGCGACATCCTGGTGATCACGACCGGGGAGCAGCACCCGTGGGCCACCCACGAGCTGTCCTTCGGTGAAACCTCCTACTGGGCCCAGCACGACGCCGGTGACGACGTCTTCTACACGGACGCCGGAATCGCGGCCCGCGCCGCGTCACGACCGGTGGTCGTGGTGGCCGTCAACGGCGGCCCCGAGGCCGCAGCAGTGAGCGCGCTGTCCCTGGCCCACTCCCGGGCAGGCGCCCTGCTGATCGTCTGCGGCGACCCGCAGCGGATCAACTCGGTGCTCGGCGCGGGCGTCTGAGCCGTGCCGTAGCACCCGGCAGGGTGCCAGGGCGCTCACTTCAGGAGCCGCTGGCGCGGTTTCGTACGGCGGGTGCGTCACGCTGCCCGGAGGACGCGAAGCCCAGGTTGCGCGAAGGCTTCCCCGGCTTCGCCGACACTTCCGTGGCGATGGCGGACTGCCGTGCCTGCGGCCCGGCCGCGGCCGGGCGGGGTGCTCTTCCCGGGCTGTCCGCCCGGGAGCCTGGTGGGCCGGGGCGGGGTCCGGGGCCTGTGCGGAACGGGTGTGTCCGGGACTCAGCGCGCCGCCGCTTCGGCGGAACGGGTGTGCCCGGGACTCAGCTCAGCGTGCCGCCGCTGCGCGGCGCAGCACCTCGGAGGCGCCGCCGGTGCGGGGTATGGGTGGCGGCGTCTCCGACGTGGCGAACGGCTCAGGTGCCGAGGCCGAGTGAGGGCGGCGTCCGCCGCGTCCCTCCCCGAGGACCTGCCAGCCGTCACGGGTCAGCGTGATGTACGCCCCGCAGCGCAGCCCGTGCAGGGTACACGCGTCGCGCAGCCCCCACATCCACGCGCCGTCCTCCTCCGTCCAACGCGCGTCGCCCTCACGGCAGTAGAGCAGTACCGCGGTGCGGACCGGCGTGCGGCGGCGCAGATCGTGCGGTATGACCCGGCGTAGCTGTGCGAGCAGCGCATTGCGGAACATCCAGCCGTCGGCCGGGGCCGAACGGCGCATGAACGAGGCGCTCGCGCACAGCCGCTCGTCCGGGTCGAGCACGGCCACGACAGCAGTCGCCGGCTGCGGGTGGTGCCGGGCGTGCAGTCCACTGACGATCTCGCGGGGGTTGCGCAGGAGTGGGATCCCGGCGGCGGCCCATTCCGCGGGTTCGAGCAAGCGGTTGGCGGAAGCGGCGGATGTCGACGCCGCTACCGAGGCCGGAGCGAATCCGAAGGTCACGGTCCTCCCTTCGGCTACGCGCCCACACTGCGGGCGGGGTCGGGTTCCTGGGAGCGCGCACCGCAGCGAAGCCCTGCCAAAGCGGCGGACGAGCCGTGCGGGAGCGGACTTCAATTCTTCCTGTCGAACTTGAATGCGGCAACGAGCAATTGAGGCAGCCGACCGTTATCAGATGATGCGCGGCTAATATCCCCACCGTCTGTGTCGCCGGACCACCCATGGGGCGTTCGAGCACGACACGTTCGTACGTCATGAGGGCCCGCGGCGTCCAGAGGTGTGCGCCGGTGCAGTCACCCGATGCCGGATGAGCCGTCAGCCCTGCACGGCCAGTACCAGCGGCAACACCCCCTGCGCACCGGAGCGTCGGAGCATGCGGGCCGCGACCGCCAGGGTCCAGCCGGTCTCCGTGTAGTCGTCCAGCAGGAGGACCGGACCCTGTGTTTCGACGAGGGCGGACGCGAGGGCCGGCGGCACCGTCAGGGCGCCGTCGAGCGCCTTCAGCCGCTGGGCGCTGTTGCTCCGGGCCCCCGGGTGGGCGTCGCCGGTGTATTCGACGGCGCCCAGCAGCGGCAGCCGGCCGATCTCCGCGACGCGCGCCGCCAGGGAGTTGATCAGCCGCGGTCGCGTGCGTGAGGCGACCGTGACGACACCGACCGGACGCGGCTGGGCCTCCGGCGCTCCCGGAGCCCACCCGCCGGGGCCTTTCGCCCAGTCGGCCAGCACCTCCACCACGGCCTTCGCCACGTCGTCGGGCACGGGCCCGTCGGGGGCCTGGGGCGACAGCATGGGCCGCAGCCGATTGCCCCAGCCGATGTCCGAAAGACGCCCCAACGCCCGTCCGGGCGCGGCCTGTTCACCGGCCGGGATGCGCCCCTTGAGGTCCACTCCGATCGCCGGCAGGCCGGTGGGCCACATCCGCCGGGGCTCCACCTCGGCACCCGCCCGGCCCAGGTCCACGCGCGCGGCGTCGAGCGCCTCCTCGGACGTGTCGGCGGCGAAACGCGGACCGGCGCAGTTGTCGCAGCGACCGCACGGCTTGGCGGCCTCATCGTCCAGCTGGCGCTGCAGGAACTCCATACGGCAGTCGGTCGTCGACGCGTACGCGCGCATGGCCTGCTGCTCGGCCTCACGCTGACGTGCCACCCACGCGTACCGCTCGGCGTCGTACGACCACGGCTGTCCGGTCGCGATCCAGCCGCCCTTGACCCGCTTCACCGCCCCGTCCACGTCGAGAACCTTGAGCATGGTCTCGAGACGGGAGCGGCGCAGCTCCACCAGAGGTTCCAGAGCAGGCAGCGACAGCGGCTTCTCCGCGTGCGCGAGGACGTCGAGCGTGCGGCGCACCAGGTCTTCGGACGGGAAGGCGAGCGACGCGAAGTACTTCCAGATCGCCTCGTCCTCCTTGCCCGGGAGCAGGAGCACCTCGGCGTGTTCCACACCGCGCCCCGCGCGGCCCACCTGCTGGTAGTAGGCGATGGGGGAGGAGGGCGACCCCAGGTGCACCACGAAGCCCAGGTCGGGCTTGTCGAAGCCCATGCCGAGGGCGGAGGTGGCCACCAGTGCCTTCACCTTGTTGGCGAGCAGGTCCTCCTCGGCCTGCTGGCGATCGGCGTTCTCCGTCTTGCCCGTGTACGACGCGACCGTGTGCCCGCGCTGCCGGAGGAAAGCGGTGACCTCCTCGGCGGCGGCCACGGTGAGGGTGTAGATGATTCCGGACCCCGGCAGGTCGTCGAGGTGCTCGGCGAGCCAGGCCATCCGGTGGGCGGCGTCCGGCAGCCGCAGGACGCTCAGGCTCAGGCTGTCCCGGTCCAGCGGGCCCCGCAGCACAAGCGCGTCCGAGCCGCCGCCGGTGCCGAGCTGTTCCGCGACGTCGGCCGTCACGCGAGCGTTGGCCGTGGCGGTGGTCGCGAGCACCGGCACACCGGGCGGGAGCTCGGCGAGCATCGTCCGCAGACGGCGGTAGTCCGGCCGGAAGTCGTGGCCCCAGTCGGAGATGCAGTGCGCTTCGTCCACCACCAGGAGCCCGGTGGCGGCCGCGAGGCGGGGAAGCACCTGGTCCCGGAAGTCCGGGTTGTTGAGCCGTTCGGGACTCACCAGCAGGACGTCCACCTCGCCCGCGGCGATCTCGTGCTGGACGGTGTCCCACTCCTCGGTGTTGGAGGAGTTGATGGTCCGGGCCCGGATGCCGGCCCGGCCCGCCGCCTCGACCTGGTTCCGCATGAGCGCGAGCAGCGGGGACACGATCACGGTCGGACCGCTGCCCCGCGCCCGCAGCAGCGAGGTCGCCACGAAGTACACCGCGGACTTTCCCCAGCCCGTGCGCTGGACCACGAGGGCGCGTCGTCTGTCGGCGACCAGCGCCTCGATCGCCCGCCACTGGTCCTCGCGCAGGCGGGCCTCCCCCGAGAGATCCCCGACGAGACGGGTGAGGACCGCGTCAGCAGCCGCCCGCAGTTCCGCGTTGCTCGTGTGCTCCATGCGTCCCATACAACAGGACGGCACCGACATCCGGAGCGGCGTACCGAGAGCCGGGGATACACCGGCCTGGGTGACGTGTCCCTGATCGAACTTATCCACAGGGTCAAGCGGAGGTTTGGGTTCCGCGAGATCGTCCTCGTATGACGAACCACAGCGAAACGACCGGATCCCCTGACAACGGTGACATCACCGGGCCTGAGGCGCGAAGCGGGTGCCAGCCCGGTGCGCAGGAGAACACGGGAAGCGACGCGGCCGGGCCGCACACCCCCGGGCCCGCCTACGACAGTCACGGCGGCGAGCACCAGGTCACCCTGCGCACCCCGGCCGAACTCGCCGACGCCCTGCCGTATCTCCTCGGGTACCGCCCCGAGGACAGCATCGTCCTGGTCGCTCTGCACGACAGGGACGGACGAGGGCGGTTCGGAGGCCGGGCCCGGCTGGGTATCCCCGCGAACGCGGACGACTGGCAGTCCGCAGCACGGCAACTGTCCCACGGCCTCGTGAGGGGCAGCGAGCGCCGCGGGGCCCGCCCGGAGTCGATGGTCGCCTTCCTGTGCCAGGAACCGGAGAAGGGCGAGACCGGCCGCCAGGTGATGGAGCGCCTGAGGCCGTTGGCCCAGAGGCTGCGTGTCGAGTGTGGCTCCCTGGACGTGGTGGTGGTCGAGGCCCTGTGCATCTCGGAGGGCCGCTATTGGTCGTACTGCTGCGACAACGCGGCATGCTGCTCTCCCGAGGGAGCACTCATGGGTCTGCCCGGCACCTCCGTGCTGGCCGCAGCGGCCACCTACGCCGGTATCCAGGTACGCGGCACGCTGCGTGAGCTCCGGGCCAGGTTGCTTCCCTGGGAGAGCGCCGCGGCCCTGGAGCAGGAGGCCGCCCTGGACACCGCCAGCATGTCGCTGGTCCCGAAGATCCTCGACGACGTGGGCCGCGCCGCCGTGGCCGACGAAACGCTGGACCTGGCCGGCAGGATTCTGGACCGCTTCGCCGACGCACAGTCTGTCTCCGGAACGCTCCTGGCGGACCTGCGTGACGACGAACTGCTCGGACATGACGAGGCCGCCCGGCTGATCCTCGGTCTCCAGGACCGCGCGACCCGCGACCGCGCGGCCGAGTGGATGGAGGGCGACGAAGCCGCACGCGCCCTTCGCCTCTGGCGGACGCTTGCCCGCCGCTGCGTCGGGTCCTACGGCGAACACGCCGCGGCGCCGCTCACTCTGGCCGGCTGGGTCGCCTGGTCCACCGGCGATGAGCTGGAGGCCCGGGAAGCCCTCGCCATGGCCCTGGGCGCCGATCCCGACTACCTCTTCGCCCGTCTCCTGCACCAGGCCTGCAACGAGGGTCTCGACCCGGAGTCCATCCGCAGTTGTCTGCGGGCGGAGCGCAAGGGCCGTGGGCACGCGGTGGCCGAGCTCTCGAATGCCCCGGCGGACGCTGACGTCCCCGCCGGGTGCGGCACTGCCGCGGCGCCGGACCTCGGGCCTCCGGCCGACCAGCGCCCAGGGGCAGCGATGACGACCGAGTCCGAGCCGAGGGACAAGCCCGCACGGGCAGCGGGCCCGACCGGGCTCGACCCCAGCCCGACCGGGTTCGATCCGTGCGACGGACTCCCGCCGGGTGCGGTGACGACTGCGTCCGAGCCGAGCGGCGAGCGCGCATCGGCAACCGTGCCGTCACGGCGTCGCCGCTGCTTCCGTTCCACCGGCGCGAGCGGCACGGCGGGCGCGAGCGGTACGACGGGCACGGCGGGCACGAGCGGCACGGCGGGCACGGCTGGCGCGAGCGGCACGGCGGGCACGGCTGGCGCGACCGGCATCGCCAACACCCGCGGCACCAGCGGCGTCGCGATCCGCCGCACCGGCGCAAAGGACCGTGACCTGGCCGCACGGACTTCCCGTCGGCGCACACCGGCGGATCTCAGGCATCCTGCCGGTGACGCGGAAACCGGTGCGCGCCCGGGCCGTCCGGCTCCGGCGAATGCGGCCCGGCCAAACAGCGTCCGCCCGGGCGGCACACGAGCGCGTGTGCCGAAGAAGGCGGCCGTGTCCCGCGAGGGCACGGACCAGGAGGGCACGCGGCCCGGACACGGCACGGGCGGCGAGGAATGAGCCTCCGGCGGGCGGCGTCGAGGCGCAGGGGGCCCGGTCGGGCGTGACTCGGAGGGCGCTCACGCCGTTCACCTGAGTGGTGGAACGGCTGGACAGGCTGCGACGCCGCCCCGCCCTGCCCCGTCGGAGGCCTCCGGCACAGGCACCGGCACCGGCGCCCGAACACGAAGAGGCGCACAGAGCGCAGAGGGAGCCTTCCCATGCACCAGCCGACTCCGCCCTCCGCCGCCGACCGCCGCCCCCAGGGCGGGTCTGCGCCGCCCCAAGGATCGAGTCTCGGCCCGCCCGGCACCGGAGCCCGACCGACGGGCGAGGCCGCCCCTCCGCGACCAGCGGCACGGGGTGACGGTTCCGGGCCCGGATTCCCAGCCAGCACCCCGAACCCGTCCATGCCCCCCGGCCCCGACTCGGGCCCGGCGTCGCCATCGGGCCCGGGACGATCATCTCCCCGATGGGTGGGACAGAGCCGTCGCCCCGGTGCGGGTCCCGGGTACGGCCCGACCTCAGCACCCTTCGCTCAGGGGCGGGCTCCGTCCCCGACGGGGCGTACGACTGCGCCCCCTCCCCGTGGCGCCACGGCCTCCGGGCTGCGGTGGTCCGCCGGCCTGCCACCCGCCCACACCGTGATGATCGGTGTCGCCCTCCCCGGCCTTGCCATCTCCACCGAGGAAGGCCAGATGACCGGCCGTGGACTGGAGGGCTTCTACCGTGCCGGCCGGCGCGTGCTCTCGCGGTGCGAGATCCGCGTGGCCGGACGAGAGCCCCTCGCGGTGCAGGCCCGGATGGCCTCCGCCGACCGCGCCAGGTTCGTGGGCACGCTGCGTACGTCCCCGCAGGCCGGCCCGGATCCGGACGTGATCGTGGAGCGCAACCGCTTCGCGGACGGCACGGAGCGGATCACCCTGCACAGCGCGGTTCCCCGCCCGCTCCGGCTGCCGGTGGAGATCGTCCTGGGCACTGACCTGGCCGACCTCGGGGCGATCGCCTCCGGCAACGCTGGGCCCGAACTGCAGGCCAGTGTCCACGGCTCCGGACTGCGCTGGTCCTGCGCGACCGGCAACGCGTCCGTCACGGCAGAACCGCCTCCCCTGGACGCCCTGGCCGCGGCCGGGCTGCTGCGATGGGAGCTGGACCTGCCGCCCGGCGGAAACAGCACCGTGGAGCTGAGAGTGCGGCCGGACGGCGCGGGGCCTCTGCGAGCCGTGGGCCGGACGGCGACCAGCCCCCTCGCCGCGGCCTGCGCGGAGGGCGACGACCCCAGAGTCCCGGCCCTCCTGCGGACGAGCATCGAGGACCTCCAGGCACTTCTCCTGCGTGACTCCGCGAATCCTGCCGACACCCACCTCGCGGCCGGGGCACCCTGGCGCTGCGGTCTCGCCCCTGCCGACGCGCTCGTCGCCGCCCGCATGGTGCTGCCGCTGGGCACCGGCCTCGCCGCTGGAACGCTGCGGATCCTCGCCCGGACCCAACTCACCGGCCCCGGGGCACAGGCCGGAATGATCCCCGGTCCCAGAAGGGACGCCGGGCCGCACCTTCCGCCGCAGTGCACCGGTACGGAGGCCACCCTGCTCTTCCCCGCCCTGCTCGCCGAGGCCCGCCGTTGGGGCCTGCCCGAGCAGGAGACGGACGCGCTGCTGCCCGCCGCCGAGCGCTGTCTGGCCTGGCTGCGGAACGCCGTGGGCGACGGCACCTACCTGCGCGACCCCAGCCCGGGCGGACTCGTCCGCTGCGAGACACAGGCTCACGCCCACCGCGCCGCCCTGCTCGGCGCCGACCTGCTGGACGCTTGCGGCCGGACAGGGGGAGCGGCACTCCGACAGTGGGCGCAGACCCTACGGACCGCGTTCCGCGAGGATTTCTGGCTCGAGGACCGGGGAGGCGGCCGACCCGCGGCAGCCCGAGCCCAGGACGGCAGTCCGGTGCCTCACCTGGGTGCGGCCGCCGTGCACCTCCTCGACACGGGCCTGCTGGGCGGGGGTGAATCAGCTCCGGGTTTGCTCGACAAGGTCCGCACCGAGAACCTCGCCCGGCTGCTCGGCAGCCCGGTCATGGACTCGGGGTGGGGTTTGCGCGGACTGGGCGCGAAGGAGCCGGGCTTCAATCCGTTCGGCCACCGGGCGGGAGCCGTCCGGATCCAGGAGACAGCGCTCGCCGTGGCGGGACTGGCCGTCGCCGGCTACGAGAAGGAGGCCTGCTCGCTGCTGCGCGGCGTACTAGCGGCCGCCGAGAGCTTCACCCACCGGCTGCCCGAGATGTACGCGGGGGAGCAGCGCGCTGAGGGGAGCGCTCCACTGCCGCATCCGGCGGCCTGCCGCCCCGCGGCGACAGCGGCGGCGGGTGGAGTCCTGCTGCTGACCACCCTCGTCGGCATCCGCCCCGACGCCCCGGCAGGGACGGTCACGCTGCGCCCCGTGCGCGGAGCACCCCTCGGCGAGGTCGGCTTCACCGGACTGCGCGTGGCGGGCGCCCCGTTCTCCGTGCGGGTCAGCCGCCTGGGGCTCGCCATGGTCGAGGAGGCGGCCGACGGACTGCAACTGGGCGTATGACCTTTGACGACGTGCCGCTTCAGGACCAAGGGAAGGACAGCGGAGCTCATACGCGACCGAAGTGGATCAGTAAGCGATGTGAGCGGTGAAGGGAGTGTTTATCGTCAGGCAGACGACTATGATCGCCGCATGCCCTACGACCCGTCAGCGTTTCCGCCCTTCGCCGTCACCGTGGACCTGGTCGTGCTGACCGTGCGCCGCCACGCCCTGTGCGCGCTGGCGGTACGCAGGGGCGAACCGCCCTTCCAGGGACGCTGGGCGCTGCCCGGCGGCTTCGTGCGGGCCGACGAGGACCTGGCTCAGGCCGCGGCACGCGAGCTGGCCGAGGAGACCGGACTGCGCGTCCATGACCCGTCCGCCCCGGCCCAGGACAACGGCGCACACCTGGAGCAGTTGGCCACCTACGGCGACCCCGAGCGGGACCCCAGGATGCGGGTCGTCAGCGTCGCCCATCTCGCCCTCGCCCCCGACCTGCCGGCACCCAGGGCCGGCGGAGACGCCAGCAACGCGCGCTGGGCTCCGGTCGAGGAGTTGTTGCGGCAGGGTGGTTACGGGCGTGACGCCGAGCCGGTCGCGCCGCTCGCCTTCGACCACGCGCAGATTCTCGCGGACGGGGTCGAGCGCGCCCGCTCCAAGATCGAGTACTCGTCGCTGGCCACCGCCTTCTGCCCGCCCGAGTTCACGGTGGGGGAACTGCGCCGGGTCTATGAGGCGGTGTGGGGCGTCGCACTGGACCCGCGCAACTTCCACCGCAAGGTGACGGGTACACCCGGCTTCCTCGTTCCCACAGGCGGGACGACCACGCGCCAGGGCGGACGCCCGGCCCAGCTCTTCCGCGCGGGAGGGGCGACGCTGCTCAACCCTCCGATGCTGCGCCCCGAGGTCTGACCGGCGGCCCGGGTGCGGGCCTGGCCGGGCCCGGAACTCGAGCCGGTCACCGTCCGGCACCGGCGCCCGGGGCCCGACCCGGTCACAGCCACCGGCACCGGGCCAGGAATCCCGACCCGGTCACAGCCCGGCACCGGGCCAGCAATCCCGACCCGGTCACAGCCCGGCAAGAGGTGACCGTCCCGCCCCGGGGAGACCTCCGGGTACCCGGAATATCGGGCATATCGCGCTATCTTCCTGTGGGTGATCCAGGCCTTCGGACTGACCAGCAATCCCCGTAAAAAGCTACCGCCCGCAGCCGACGACGTCTCCTTCGAGGCGCGGGCGGGTCGCATCACCGCGCTGCTCGGAGCACCGGGCGCCGGCAAGACGACGGTCCTCAGACTCATGCTCGAGCTCCAACAGGGTCGCGGCATCACCCACTTCCGGGGCCGCCCGCTGCACCGCATCGCCCATCCCTCGCGCGAGGTCGGTGTGCTGCTGGGCGATGTGCCCGGACACCCCGCCCGCACGGTCCGCGGTCATCTGCGCATGCTGTGCGCCGCCGCGGGGGTTCCGGCCCGGCGCGCCGACGAAGTCCTCGAGGCGGTCGGGCTCGTGAGCCTGCGCGACGAGCGCCTCGGCGCCCTCTCCCTGGGCATGGACCGTCGCCTCGGACTGGCCTGCGTCCTCCTGGCCGACCCGCACACCCTCGTCCTCGACGACCCGGCCGACGGGCTCTGCGTGCGCGAGAGCGCGTGGCTGCACGGCATGCTGCGCGCCCACGCCGCTCAGGGTGGCACGGTCCTGTTCACCACGGCCGACCCCAAGGGGGCCGCGCGGACCGCCGACCGCGTCGTCACCCTGGAACAGGGCAGACTCGTGGCCGACCAGGAGGTCGCGGAGTTCTCACGCACCCGCCTGCGCCCCCGTGTCGCCGTACGCAGCCCGCACGCGGCCCGTCTGGCCGCTCTCCTGGCCAAACAGGCGCGCACCGCGCAGCGCTCCGTCGAAGTCGTCCACGAGGGCGGCAATCGCCTGTCCGTGTACGGCGGTACCTGCGCGGACATCGGCGAGGTCGCCTTCCGCCACGGCATCGTGGTCCACCAACTCGCCGATGAGATCGGGGACATGGGTCCCGGTGCGGGCCTCGATCGGGCGAGCGTGCCGGGTGACCGAACTCTTGCCGAGCCGGGGCACGCAACTGACACGCGACGGACGGTCTTCGCGCTCCGGCCCGGAGAAGAGGTGCTGTCTCCCGACCCGTCGAGGCCGGCCGAAACGGACCCCGCGGCAGCGGACACGACCGAACCGCGCCCCACGCTTGAACCGCGGTCCCTCGCAGACCTGCCGGAGCCGGGCATGGACGGGACGCCGCCCTCCTCGGGACCGCCGCCGGCCGCCGCCGAGCTCTTGGACGCCTCCCCGGGCAACCGCATGACCAAGGTTCCCCCGGCGGATACGGCACCCTCCCCGCCGCGGGCACCTCACGTCACCGGCGCCCGCACGCCTCGCGCACTCGACGCACTGCCCCCGCTGCCGCCCCCCATCTCCGTCCGCCCCGCCCCCAGCCCCCTTCGCCCCCTCCGGTACGAGATCCGCCGTGCCGCCGGGATCGGCACCGGGTTCCTGACCGGGGCCGTCGTGCTCGTCGTGTCCGCGGTGACCGCCGTGGTGCTCGCGCGCATCGGACACACCCCGCAGCCGCGCCTCCTGGCCGCGTGGCCGCGCGAGCTGCCCCTGCCGCCCGCGGCGCTGGGTGCGGGACTGCTCGGCGCGCTGGCCTTCGGCGACGAGTTCCGCCACCCCGCCCTGGCCGCGGATCGCGGCACCGTGCCCCGCCGGCTGGGGCTGCTGGCCGCCAAACTGCTCGTCTCCTCGGCCACCGCGCTGATGCTGGCCGCCCTCACCGTCGGCTGCGACGCCGAAGTGCTCTATCTCGTCTACGGACGGGAGCTCGCCCAGGTCCCCGCGGACTGGTTGCCGCTGAGTGCGAGTTGGATCGGGCTCGTGGTCGGCTGCGCCTGGGCCGGCGTACTGGCCGCGGGTGTCTTCCGGTCCACCACCGCCGGGCTCGCCGCCGTGGCGGCCGTTCCCCTCCTCGTCGTGCCCGTCGTGCACAGGCTCGTGGAGGGACCGTCCGTGCGAACCGCGGCCGGACTCCCCGTGCGGCTGCGCGAGGCCTTCCTGCCGCGATGGCCCTTCGGGGGAGAGCGCTACCTGGACGCCGCTCTGACGGTGATCTCCCAACCCGTCGGCGGTGCGCTGACGTTGTCGCTGACCGCGCTGCTCTGCGCGTATCTCCTCACCACGTTGCGCGGCAGGTTCCGGTGACGACTGTCCGTAACCCTTAGTCCGGCCATGCGCACAACTCCCCGCAGACCGCCCATTTCTTTCCGATAAGGCGTCAATTGCGACGGGGTGAGCGATCACCCTTTCGTGTGCTTTTCACCAAAGACCTCAAGGGAGTTGGAGACGACGCCGACAAAGGATGCGTGAGTACCCTTGCGCACACCATGATGACCGCCGCCCGCTCCGCTGACTCCGGCCTCTCGAGCCCGGGCGAACTCGACCGCTACCCGTACGCCGAGGCGCCCGCCGTCGACCGCGTCGGGATCCCTGCCTGGGAGGGCGCGGACCCCGAGCTGGGCCGTGTGGGCCGACGTGCCGCGGGCAGCCGCGGGCGCGGGCTGCACGGCCAACTCGTCCAGCAGCTGGGTCAGATGATCGTCTCCGGCGACCTGGGCGCCGACCGCCCGCTGGTGCCGGAGGAGATCGGCCAGCGTTTCGAGGTCTCCCGCACCGTCGTCCGCGAGTCGCTCCGCGTCCTGGAGGCCAAGGGGTTGGTGAGCGCCCGCCCGAACGTCGGCACGCGTGTGCGCCCCGTCAGTGACTGGAACCTCCTCGACCCGGACATCATCGAGTGGCGGGCCTTCGGACCGCAGCGCGACGACCAGCGGCGCGAGCTGAGCGAGCTGCGGTGGACGATCGAGCCGCTCGCCGCCCGCCTCGCCGCCGGGCACGGGCGCGAGGATGTCCAGCAGCGTCTGGCGGACATGGTGGAGATCATGGGACACGCCATGGCCCAGGGCGATGCGCTCACCTTCTCCCGCGCCGATTCCGAGTTCCACTCGCTCCTCATCCAGGTCGCGGGCAACCGCATGCTGGAGCATCTCTCCGGGATCGTGTCCGCGGCCCTTCAGGTCTCGGGCAACCCGGTCACGGGCTGTGACCGGCCGAACGAGGCCTCGCTGGCGCATCACGGCCGCATCTGTGACGCCCTCGCCACCGGCGACGGAGGGGCGGCCGAAGCGGCCATGCGTCAACTTCTCATGGTCCATCCCGAGGTGGAACGGGTCGTGCCCGCGCCGCGCGAGCACTGAGACCCGTTCCGCGGGCGGCGCGGCCGGGTGTGCCACCCCCCTCCTGTGGCAGTGCCTGATCGGTGATCCGCCTCCCGTCGGACCCCGTGGGATCCTCGTGATCCTGCGGGGTCCGACGGCGCGAGGGGCCCAGGGCCCGGCGAGACGGCCGGATCGCTACCACATGTGACCCCATCTGTACGCGCATGACCTTTTTTGTCCGCTTACGGGGTGTGACTCGGGCCACGCGGATTGGGCGTAACGCTCGCGCGAAGAACGCGATGACCTAAGAGGTGACAGCCGCGGAGGGAATACGGACGCCGTTCACGGCGCTGTGCATCTTCCCGGCCCCCGCCCGCGCCGTCGGCCCATCCCCAAGCCGGCGGTCGGCTCCGGTCCTCTGTGGACGGGGCCGGAAGCCGTTTTCCAACGTTCCGAGAGGTTGTTCGTGTCGGCCAGCACATCCCGTACGCTCCCGCCGGAGATCGCCGAGTCCGTCTCTGTCATGGCGCTCATTGAGCGGGGAAAGGCTGAGGGGCAGATCGCCGGCGATGACGTGCGTCGGGCCTTCGAAGCTGACCAGATTCCGGCCACTCAGTGGAAGAACGTACTGCGCAGCCTCAACCAGATCCTCGAGGAAGAGGGTGTGACGCTGATGGTCAGTGCCGCAGAGCCCAAGCGCACCCGAAAGAGCGTCGCAGCGAAGAGTCCCGCCAAGCGCACCGCCACCAAGACGGTCGCGGCCAAGGCGGTGACCACCCGGAAGGCCACCGCCACCGCCACGCCGGCGGCACCCGCCTCCGAGCCCGCCGTCGAGGAGGAGCCCGCCAAGAAGGCGGCTGCCAAGAAGACGACCGCCAAGAAGGCGACCGCGAAGAAGACCGTCGCCAAGAAGGCGGCGGCCAAGAAGACCAGCGCCAAGAAGGACGACGCCGAGATCCTCGAGGAGGAGGTGCTCGAGGAGGCGGCCCCCGGCAAGGCCGGTGAGGAGCCCGAGGCCCCCGCCGAGAACGCCGGCTTCGTGCTCTCCGACGAGGACGAGGACGACGCGCCCGCCCAGCAGGTCGCCGCCGCCGGTGCCACCGCCGACCCGGTCAAGGACTACCTCAAGCAGATCGGCAAGGTCCCCCTGCTCAACGCCGAGCAGGAGGTCGAGCTCGCCAAGCGCATCGAGGCGGGTCTGTTCGCCGAGGACAAGCTGTCCAACGCCGACAAGCTGGCTCCGAAGCTCAAGCGCGAGCTGGAGATCATCGCCGAGGACGGCCGCCGCGCCAAGAACCACCTGCTGGAGGCCAACCTCCGTCTGGTGGTCTCCCTGGCCAAGCGCTACACCGGACGCGGCATGCTCTTCCTGGACCTCATCCAGGAGGGCAACCTCGGTCTGATCCGCGCGGTCGAGAAGTTCGACTACACCAAGGGCTACAAGTTCTCCACGTACGCCACCTGGTGGATCCGTCAGGCGATCACCCGTGCCATGGCCGACCAGGCCCGCACCATCCGTATCCCGGTGCACATGGTCGAGGTCATCAACAAGCTCGCGCGCGTGCAGCGCCAGATGCTCCAGGACCTGGGCCGCGAGCCCACCCCGGAGGAGCTGGCCAAGGAGCTCGACATGACCCCGGAGAAGGTCATCGAGGTCCAGAAGTACGGCCGCGAGCCCATCTCGCTGCACACCCCGCTCGGCGAGGACGGCGACAGCGAGTTCGGTGACCTCATCGAGGACTCCGAGGCGGTCGTCCCGGCCGACGCGGTCAGCTTCACACTCCTGCAGGAGCAGCTGCACTCCGTCCTGGACACCCTCTCCGAGCGCGAGGCGGGCGTCGTCTCGATGCGCTTCGGTCTCACCGACGGTCAGCCGAAGACCCTCGACGAGATCGGCAAGGTCTACGGCGTCACGCGTGAGCGGATCCGCCAGATCGAGTCCAAGACCATGTCGAAGCTGCGCCACCCGTCCCGTTCGCAGGTGCTGCGCGACTACCTCGACTGAGCGCGGTCCCACGACACGCAAGGCCCGGTTCCCCGAGGGGGGCCGGGCCTTCGTGATGCCGTCCAGCAGCGGGTGCGGGGTCCTGCGGGATGGATCACTCTGGGTGTCCCACGAACATCACGGAGTGAGGAGTGCGTATGCGTCGCCGACCGGCACGAGCTCTGGTCCTGCCGCTGGCCCTGGCAGCCGCGGTGCCCGCCCTGTCGATGGGCTCCAGTGCCCCTGTGGCTGCCGACAGCGTGGTCATAGGGGGTTTCCCCGTCGAGGCGTCCCAGAGCCCGTGGACGGTGGCCCTGTCCAGTCGTGACCGGTTCGGGGGTATGCGCGCCGGGCAGTTCTGCGGCGGCGCGGTGGTCGGGCCCACCACGGTGCTCACTGCGGCCCACTGTCTGGACGAGGGCGTGCTCGGCGGGCCGCCGGAGCGAGTGCGGGACCTCCGGGTCATAGCGGGGCGCACGGATCTGCAGACGGGCACCGGAGGCCGGGAGATCGCCGTGCGCAGCACCTGGGTGAATCCCGCCTATGACGGAGTCACCAACGCCGGGGACTTCGCGGTACTCACCCTGACGGAACCGCTTCCCGGTGACTCGGTCATCCCCATGGCGGCCGATGGCGACCCCGCCTATGCGGCGGGTGGGGCCGCGACGGTGTACGGGTGGGGCGACACCTCGGGCGCCGGCGACTATTCGAGCGGTCTGCGGGCGGCACGTGTACGCGTACTCCCCGACGCTCTGTGTCAGGAGGCGTATCCGGGCGGTGCCGCCGGCACCTACGACGCCACCGGCATGTTGTGCGCCGGGGAGGTCGAGGGGGGCCGGGACGCCTGCCAGGGAGACAGCGGCGGGCCGCTGGTCGCCCAGGGGCGGTTGATCGGGCTCGTGTCCTGGGGGGTCGGCTGTGGCCGGGCCGGCAGCCCTGGGGTGTACACGCGAGTGTCCGACATCATGCGGAGGCTTGGCTGGACACGGGCTTCGGAAGGTAGGTGAAGCGTCCGGCGAAGCCCGGTGCAGGCTTGGGGATGAGGACGGGCGGTTGCCTCTGGTGACCAGAGGCAACCGCCCGTTCACCGGCCTGTGCCGGGCTGGCTCGTCGTCGGACGCGAGGTGTCAGCGCTCTTCTTCGGCAGTCGCGGGAGCGGACGTGAGCCGCTCCGTCTCGTCCTGTATCTCAGCGGCGATCTTCTTGAGTTCCGGCTCGAACTTGCGACCGTGGTGGGCGCAGAAGAGCAGTTCGCCGCCGCTGACCAGGACGACGCGCAGGTACGCCTGGGCGCCGCAGCGGTCGCAGCGATCAGCGGCCGTCAGCGGGCTCGCGGGGGTCAGAACAGTAGTCACGTCGCCTCTTCTCTAGCTCGACGAGCTGTCGTACCAGGGTCAACATCCAACCAGCCCCAAAACGTTCCCGCTCGTGGCTTTTCCTCGAAAGATTCTTTGCGAGGCGGCTGTCTGCTGCCGGTTGGCGGCGAATGTGCCGTATTGCGTGTCTATGTGTCTTACGGGGCTTCGCGTCGTATCGGTGGTCGGTCCTCCCGGCTGGGTTGCCGGTTGTTCATGAGGACGTGCCCGGAGCCTAAATGGTTCATGCCTGGAAGGGAACGTGATGTGTACTTCACTCCATCGAGGGATCGAACGTACATGCGAGTGTGGACTAGTGTGAGTTTCCGACGAGGGTGGCGTTACAACGGCTCTACCAGGCCTCGGTACCCTCTCACCGGTGACTGAAGCCGCGCCCTTACCCATGAGGGCCCCATCTGAAATTCAGCGAGGAGCGAACCGCGTGACCGCCGAGACGTCCGTGCCGTCCACAGCTCTGCTGGCAGGAGCAGACCGGGACGGTTCCAACTACACCGCGCGGCACCTGCTCGTCCTCGAGGGGCTCGAGGCCGTACGCAAGCGCCCGGGTATGTACATCGGGTCGACCGACAGCCGTGGCTTGGTGCACTGCGTCTGGGAGATCATCGACAACTCCGTCGACGAGGCCCTGGGCGGGTACTGCGACCACATCGAGGTGATCCTCCACGACGACGGCTCGGTCGAGGTCCGGGACAACGGCCGGGGCATCCCGATCGACGTCGAGCCCAAGACCGGTCTCTCCGGTGTCGAGGTCGTGATGACCAAGCTGCACGCCGGCGGCAAGTTCGGCGGTGGCTCCTATGCCGCCTCCGGCGGTCTGCACGGCGTCGGCGCCTCCGTGGTGAACGCCCTGTCCGCCCGGCTCGACGTCGAGGTGGACCGGAACGGGCACACCCACGCCATCAGCTTCCGGCGCGGTGTCCCCGGCGCCTTCGCCGGTAACGGCCCGGAGGCCAAGTTCGAGGCCAAGAGCGGCCTGCGCAAGGCCAAGAAGATCCCGAAGAACCGCACCGGCACCCGCGTGCGGTACTGGGCCGATCGCCAGATCTTCCTCAAGGACGCCAAGCTCAACCTGGACACGCTGCACCAGCGCGCCCGCCAGACCGCGTTTCTGGTGCCCGGCCTGACCATCGTCGTGCGCGACGAGTACGGGCTCGGCGAGGGCGGCAGCAAGGGCGAGGAATCCTTCCGCTTCGACGGCGGGATCAGCGAGTTCTGCGAGTACCTGGCGAACGACAAGCCGGTCTGCGATGTCCTCCGCTTCTCCGGGCAGGGCACCTTCAAGGAGACCGTCCCCGTCCTGGACGACCACGGGCAGATGACGCCCACCGAGGTCACCCGCGAGCTCGGCGTCGACGTCGCGCTGCGCTGGGGAACGGGCTACGACACGACGCTCCGGTCGTTCGTCAACATCATCGCCACGCCCAAGGGCGGCACCCATGTCGCGGGCTTCGAGCAGGCCGTCGCCAAGACGATGAACGAGGTGCTGCGCACCAAGAAGATGCTGCGCGTCGCCGAGGACGACATCGTCAAGGACGACGCCCTGGAGGGCCTGACCGCGGTGGTCACCGTGCGTCTCGCCGAGCCGCAGTTCGAGGGCCAGACCAAGGAGGTCCTCGGGACCTCGGCGGCCCGCCGCATCGTGAACAACGTGGTCACGAAGGAACTCAAGGCGTTCCTGACGTCCACGAAGCGGGACGCCGCCCAGCAGGCCCGCGTCGTCATGGAGAAGGCCGTCGCCGCGGCCCGTACGCGCATCGCCGCCCGGCAGCACAAGGACGCGCAGCGCCGCAAGACGGCCCTGGAGTCGTCCTCGCTGCCCGCCAAGCTCGCCGACTGCCGCAGCGACGACGTCGACCGCAGCGAGCTGTTCATCGTCGAGGGCGACTCCGCGCTCGGCACGGCCAAGCTCGCCCGGAACTCCGAGTTCCAGGCGCTGCTGCCGATCCGCGGCAAGATCCTCAACGTGCAGAAGTCGTCCGTGACGGACATGCTGAAGAACGTCGAGTGCGGCGCGATCATCCAGGTCATAGGAGCCGGCTCGGGCCGGACCTTCGACATCGACACCGCCCGCTACGGCAAGATCATCATGATGACCGACGCCGACGTCGACGGCTCGCACATCCGCACCCTGCTGCTGACGCTGTTCCACCGCTACATGCGGCCCATGGTCGAGGCGGGCCGGGTCTTCGCTGCGGTGCCTCCGCTGCACCGCATCGAGATCGTCCAGCCGAAGAAGGGCCAGGACAAGTACGTCTACACCTACTCGGACCGGGAACTGCGCGACACGCTCATGGAGTTGCAGAGCAAGGGCATCCGCTACAAGGACTCGATCCAGCGCTACAAGGGTCTCGGTGAGATGGACGCCGACCAGCTGGCCGAGACGACGATGGACCCGCGCCACCGCACCCTGCGCCGGATCAACCTGTCCGACCTGGAGGCGGCCGAGCAGGTCTTCGACCTGCTGATGGGCAACGACGTGGCGCCGCGCAAGGAGTTCATCTCCAACTCGGCGGCGACGCTCGATCGGTCGCGGATCGACGCGTAGCCGTCCGCACCAGCGGCTGCTCGGGCGCCGCCCGGTGCGGTGACAGCAGCCGGGCCGGGGACGCGTGTGTCCCGGCTTGTGATCGGGGACGGCCGGGGCGTGTGCGCCCCGGCCGTCACCCGTCACGGTCCGGTGTGCCTCCGGCGCCGTGGGAGACCTGCGACGGCACTTTCTCCCGGGCGTTGTCCCGGAGACCCGCATCGACAACGCCTTGACCAAGGCGGGGCCACGGACCGTGCACGGGTGGTGCGTTACGCCCACGCGGCGGGACGTGTGCGGCCACCAGCGGGTCAGTCACCTGATGGGGTGAAGAGCGAGGGGAAGAAGAGTCGGGAGTCTTCCCGTTCTGTCCATCCTTGGGCATGCAGCCAAGCAAGGGCCGTCCCCGCGGCGGCGGGGCCGGTCAGGACAGTTGGGCCGACCCTCTCGACGGTCATGACCCGATCCAGGCCGAGGAGGCCGGACAGCCGAGGTACGAGGATCCCTGGTACGACGCCCTCGCCTCCGGCTGGGGTGAGTCGGCCGACGCCGGGGTGCCCGCCGTGGCGGTGGTTCCGTCGACGCGGGCGGAGGGCGACACGGGGGCCGCGGCAGCCGATGTGTATCTGGAAGTGCAGCGCAGCGCGGCTTTCCAGGAGGTGAGGAGGCGATACCGGAGGTTCGTGGTGCCGGCGTTCACGGCCTTCTTCGCCTGGTACGTGGGCTTCGTCGTGGCTGCCACGACGGCGCCGGAGCTGATGGCGCGGCCCGTGGCGGGAGCGGTCAACGTCGCGATGGTCGCGGGGCTCGGGCAGTTCCTGTCCACGTTCCTGCTCACCTGGGCATACGCACGGCACGCGCGGCTGCGCAGGGACCGTGCGGCGCTCGAACTGCGCTGGGACACACAGGAGCTGACGCGTGGCGTGAACGGGGGTGGGTCATGACGGGGGAACACCAGACGCTGGCACTGCTCCTCTTCAGCGTGTTCGTCGCGGTCACGCTGGGAATCACGACGTGGGTCAGCCGCAACCGGCGTGGCTCGGCGGAGGAGTTCTACGCGGGTGGGCGGCTCTTCTCGCCCATGGAGAATGGTTTTGCCCTCGCGGGCGACTACATGTCGGCCGCGTCCTTCCTCGGGGTCACCGGGCTCATCGCGTTGTTCGGCTACGACGGGTTGCTGTATGTCGTCGGATTCCTCGTGGCGTGGCTGGTGGTGCTGTTCCTAGTCGCCGAACTGGTCCGCAACTGCGGACGGTTCACGCTCGCCGATGTCGTGGCGGCGCGGATGAGGGAACGGCCGGTGCGGATCGCGGCGGGGACGTCCTCGGTCACCGTGTCCGTTCTGTATCTGGTGGCGCAGATGGTCGGCGCGGGCAGTCTGGTGGCACTGCTGCTCGGAGGCACGAGCGACGCGGCGCGCGCCTGGACGGTCATCGGGGTCGGCGCGCTCATGGTGATCTACGTGTCGTTGGGAGGGATGCGGGCGACCACCTGGATTCAGATCGTCAAGGCGGTCCTGCTGCTCGGCGGCACCGCCGTGCTGACGGTGCTCGTCCTGCTGCGCTTCCACGGCGACGTGGACCGGCTGCTGCTCACGGCGGCCGAGCGCAGCGGGCACGGGGCGGCGTTCCTGGCGCCCGGGCTGAAGTACGGCGGGGACTGGACCGCCCGTTTCGACTTCATCAGTCTGGGGCTGGCTCTGGTACTGGGTACGGCCGGGCTGCCGCACATCCTGTCCCGCTTCTACACGGTGCCCACCGCGCGGGCCGCCCGCAGATCGGTGGTGTGGGCCGTCGGGCTCATCGGCGGCTTCTACCTGATGACGATCGTGCTCGGGTTCGGTGCGGCCGCCATCCTGGGGCCGGACGCGATACGGGGGTCGAACGCGGCGGGGAACACGGCGGTTCCGCTGCTGGCGCTCGATCTGGGCGGCGGCGCGGGATCCACCGGGGGGACGGTGCTCTTCGCGATCGTCGCCGCGGTCGCCTTCGCCACGATTCTCGCGGTGGTCGCCGGCATCACGCTCGCGTCCTCGGCGTCCGTGGCCCACGACCTGTACGCGTCCCTGCGGCGGCGGGGCGGGAAGCCGCGCAGTGAGGTGGCCGTGGCCCGCGTGGCGGCCGTCGGGGTCGGTGCGGTGGCGATCGCGCTGGGCCTGCTGGCGCGGGATCTCAACGTGGCGTTCCTGGTGGGCCTCGCCTTCGCCGTCGCCGCGTCGGCGAACCTGCCGGTGCTGCTGTACTCCCTGTTCTGGCGCGGTTTCACCACCCGGGGCGCCGTGTGGGCCGTCTACGGCGGTCTGGTCCCGGCCGTGGTCCTCGTGGTGGTGTCCCCCGTGGTCTCGGGCAGCCCCGACGCGCTTTTCCCGGGCATCGACCTCCAGTGCTTCCCCCTGCAGAACCCGGGCCTGGTTTCCATCCCGCTCGGCTTCCTCGCGGGCTGGCTGGGCACCGTCACCTCGACGGAGGCCCCGGACGAGGCCAAGCACGCGGAGACCGAGGTGCGGTCGCTGACCGGGGCGGGAGCGGCGTAGGGCCGGTGCCGTCGGTCCACGCGAGCGGGATGGCCACCGTCTCCGAGGGCGCGCGGAGACCGGCGGACGGACGTCCTACCCGCGGGTCGCCCAGACGTAGCGGTGTTCCGGGCGGCCCGCGTCGCCGTACTTGAGGGTCAGTCTGGCCCGCCCCGTGCGTTCCAGGAGCTTCAGATAGCGCTGTGCGGTCTGACGGCTCACCCCGGTCCGCTCGGCGATCTCCAGGGCGGACAGCGGCCCGTCCGCGCTCATCAGGGACTGGCGGACCAGCTCAGCGGTGGTGGGGGAGTGGCCTTTGGGCAAGTCGGGTTCCGAAGACGCCGACAGGGCCCCGAAGATGCGGTCCACTTCGGCCTGCTCGGCCTCCCCGCCGCCGTCGAGGGTGCGGCGCAGCTCCGCGTAGGCTTCCAGCTTGGCGCGCAGGCCGGCGAAGGCGAACGGCTTGACCAGGTACTGCAGCGCGCCCTGCCGCATCGCCGCCTGCACGGTGGACACATCCCGGGCCGCCGTCACCATGATCACGTCGGCCTGGTGGCCGCGCCGGCGCATCTCCTGGACGACCGCCAGCCCTGTGGCGTCCGGCAGATAGTGGTCCAGGAGCACCAGGTCCAGCCGCGGCGACGTCTCCATCAGGCTCAGCGCTTCCGCGGCGCTGTGGGCCTCCCCGGCCACATGGAAGCCCGGCACCTTCTCGACGTAGGCGGCGTTGACCCGCGCCACCCTTGCGTCGTCGTCCACGACCAGGACCTCGATCATCACGACTCCTCCTCGGCGTTCTGCGGAGCTGACGGCACGGTCAGCGCGGCCGGTCCCGGGCCCGGCTCGGTCAGCGCCTCGGGCAGGACGACGGTGAACTCCGCGCCCCCGCCGTGCACGTCCCCGACGGTCGCGCTGCCACCCTGCCGTTCGGCCAGCCTGCGCACCAGGGAGAGTCCGATACCCCGCTCCCGATGGGCCGGAGGCTCCTTCGTGGACCATCCCGTGGTGAAGATCAACTCCCGGTGCTCCGGTGGGATCCCCGGCCCCGTGTCACGCACCCTGAGGATCGCCGTACGGCCCTCGGCACGCAGTTCGACCTCCACGCGCGCGTGCGGCCTGCCGGCGACGGCGTCGAGGGCGTTGTCCACCAGATTCCCCACCACGGTGACGAGCCCCTGCGGGTCGACCAGCCGGTCGGGCAGCCGGGTCCGGTCCGACACCCACAGCGCGACGCCCCGCTCGGCCGCGACGGTCGCCTTGCCGACGAGCAGGGCGGCGAGCAGCGGGTCCTCGATCCGCTCGGTGACCTGTTCCGCGGTGGCCCGGTGGTCACCGACCACCTCGCCGACGAACTCGACGGCGTCGTCGTACATCTCCAGTTCGAGCAGGCCCAGAAGCGTGTGCATGCGGTTGGCGTGCTCGTGGTCCTGGGCGCGCAGGGCGTCGATCAGGCCGCGGGTGGAGTCCAGTTCACGGCCCAGCTGCTCCAGCTCGGTGCGGTCGCGCAGGGTGGCCACCGCACCGCCGTCGTCGGTGGGCATGCGGTTGGCGACCAGCACCCGCTGACCACGCACGGTGAGCAGATCCGTGCCGGTGACGCGTCCGGCCAGCACATCGGCCGTACGGCCCGCGCCGAGCGCCTCGTCGGGGGAGCGGCCCACCACCGTTTCGCCGAGTCCCAGCAGCCGCTGCGCCTCGTCGTTCACGAGGCGGATGCGGCCGGTGCGGTCCAGGGCGACGACACCTTCGCGGATGCCGTGCAGCATCGCCTCGCGTTCCGACAGCAGCGCCGCGATGTCCGAGAAGGCCAGGTCCCGCGTCTGGCGCTGGACCCGACGGGAGATGAGCCACGCGGCCAGCGCGCCCACCGCCAGGGCGCCGCCGGCGTAGGCGAACAGCCCCGGGATCGCGTGGATCAACCGGGCCCGGACGTTGTCGTAGGCGATGCCGACCGAGACCGCGCCGACCACGGTGCCGTCGCTGTCGCGCAGCGGCACCTTGCCCCGGGCGGAGCGCCCCAGGGTGCCGCTGTCGATCTCCATGACCTCCTTGCCGGCCAGGACCCGGCCGGGGTCGGTCGAGACGATGCCGCCGATCTGCCTGGGGTCCGTGTGCGACCAACGCACGCCCCGCCAGTCCATCACCACGACGTACTCGGCCTTGGTGGCCTTCCTGATCCGCTCCGCCTCCTTCTGCACCGGGCCGTTCGGCAACGGCGGAGTGTCCCGGACCTCTTCGGCCAGCCCGGGCTGCTGCGCCGTCGTCTGCGCGATCGCGAGCGCGCGGCGCATCGCCTGGTCGTCCAGCTGCTTGCTGAGGGGCGCGAGGAACAGCCCGGTCGCGAGGACCGCGACTCCCGCGGCGATCGCCACCTGCATCAGCAGCACCTGCGAGAACACCCGCCGGGGCAGGCCGAGGCGCAGGCGGCGTACAGGGGGAGTGCGGCTCATACCCCAGACGGTACGTGCGGCCGACCGGCTGCCGTAGACGGGTGTGGCGTGGATCTCCGAATCAATGTCCGCGCAGGCGTGATCAATGTCTACACAGGCGTGATCAATACGCGGGGAGGTGTGATCAATGTCCGGAACGGCGGCGACGACACCGGGCGAGGCGTCCGTGCCGGACGGTGCGCCGCCCGAAGAGGCAGCCGGGCGGTCAGCCGGCCAGCGCCGTCGTCATCCTCACCTCGCGCACCGCCACCACGTCCATCCGGGCGGGTGAGCCCAGGACGGACGCCCCGCAGCTCTCCGGGCGGGGCGGGAGCGCCGCGCCCTGGGCCACGTCGACCTGCCAGCGGTGACCGTCGGCATGAGCGACGGTCACCTCCCAGCCGGATCCCGTGCCGGCGGTCCGGATGACGCTCAGTGCCTCGGCGGTGTACTCGCCGATAGCGGTGCGCACGGCCAGTTCGGCCGCCTGACCGGGCCGTTCCCAGGCCGAACTGCCCCGGCAGCCCTCCACGACGATCCGCCCCTCCCGCGCGCCGTGCAGGACCTCCTTGAGGGAGTGCGCCTCGGCCCGGCCGTAGGCGTATCCGTACGGCAGCACGAGCACCGTCGGGGAGAAGCGGTGACCACCCAGATGGGTGACCTCCCAGACGCCCTCGACTCCGGACGTCGCCAGTTCGGCCGCGAGGGGCCGGCCGAGGAGGGCGCAACAGCGGTCGCGCTTGCCGTTGGTGCAGACGAGGGCGAGCGGGGCGCCGTCGTGGGCCCGGCCGCCGAGCCGCGCGTCGAAGACGCGGTGGTCGCCCCGGCCGAGTGCGGCGAAGTCGAGATCGAGCAGGTCGGCGGGGTCCGAGGTCGAGGCGCTGCGCAGCCACACGTTGCCCGGGACCACGTGGGCGGCGTACACCCGGCGGGTGGCGGGCATGCGGCGGTCCGCGTGGCGCCCGGGGCGGCGGATGAGCGCGATCCGGACGCCCGTGTCCTTCGCGGCCGCCTCCAGGGCACGCCCCAGAGCGGGGTCCAGGTGGCTCGAAGTGAGCGCCTTGGCACCCCACGGACCGGACTGTTCCAGCAACAGCCAGGTCCTCGCGGTGGCGGCGGTTCCCGAAACGGGCTCGACGGTGTCCCGGGAGACGCTTGAGCACGTACTCACAGAGGTGAGCCTAACCTGACTTCGGCCACAGCGACTTCCGGCCCCGCCCTGCTCTACTCCGGCAGTGGCTGTGGCGGCTTCGGACCTGCGTAGAGACCGCTCGGACGCATCCGCAGCGGGCGTTCGCCGTACTCCTCCAGCGCGTGGGCGATCCAGCCCGCCGCCCGGGCCACGGCGAAGATCGTCTCGCCCGCGGCCGGGTCCATGCCGCAGGACGCGGTGAGGACGGCGAGCGCCAGGTCCACGTTGGCGTGCAGGGGCGCGTGGCGAGCCGCGGTCTCGACGATGTCGCGCGCCGCGAGAAGGGCGGGTTCCGCGCGCGGGATCTGCTCCAGGAGGGCGAACAGGGCACGCGCGCGTGGGTCCTCGCCTGGGTAGAGCCGGTGGCCGAGGCCCGGGATGCGACGGCCGGCGCGCAGTTCGCCCGCGATCACGGGTGCGGGGTCGCCCTGGTCGAGGACGTCGTGCAGCAGCCGGTGGGCGAGCCCGCTGGCCGCGCCGTGCAGCGGGCCCTCGGTCACGCCGAGCCCGGCGGAGACCGCCGCGTAGGGGTGGGCACGGGCCGACGCGGCGACGCGCACCGCGAGCGTCGAAGCGGCCAGGTCGTGATCGACCAGGAGGGCGAGGGCGGTGTCCAGGGCGCGCAGGGACGCATCGTCCGGGTCCTGCTGCACCGACAGCCTGGTCCACAGGCGGTGGGCCAGGGGGCCCTCGTCGCGGCGGTGGTGTCCCGCCGGAGGGAGAGCGGCCACGAGCGTGGGGATGAGGGTGCGCGCGGTGCCGAGCACGGCGTCCTCGGACAGGTCGAACCGCAGCGGGTCGGCGGTCGCGGCGGCGATCGTCGCGACCCGCAACTGGTCGGTGGGGGCGGCGTGCTCGGGCAGTGCGTCGACGGCACGGCGGGCGACGGTGACGGAGGCGGCGGGCGCGGTGAAGGTGCTGCCCGGCCGCATCCGGCCGGTCCACAGCCATTCGGCCACTTCCTCGTAGGTGTGCCGGGTGGCCAGGTCGACCGCGTCGACGCCGCGGAAGTAGTAGCGGTCGCTCTCGATGAGCGTGATGCGGGTGCGTACGGAGAGGTCGCCGCCGGAGCCGGAACCGCCCGCGCTCTCCCGGCGGTTGCGCCGGGCGAGCGCCTCGACCTCCCCGGCGTCGAAGGTGCTGCCCCGGCCGCCGCTCACCCGTCGGCTGCTGAGCTGGCCGCGGCTCACGTACGCGTAGACGGTCTCCGGCTTCACGCCGAGCAGCTCGGCGGCCTCCTTGGTGCTCAGTCGCCGTTCCGCGTCCCTGGGGGCGGGTGCTTGATCGCGCATGGGGGTCACCGTATCCGTCTGTGGTCCATTGACTGATGCATTGATTCAATCAATATTGACATGTGTCTAGTCAATCATGGACAGTCAAATCAAGCCGAAGGAGGAAGTCATGTCCGACAGCAGGTCAGCGACCACTCGTGTCGAAGTACCTCGGGGACTCGCCGGTGTGGTGGTCACCGACACCCGGATCGGTGATGTCCGTGGTCTGGAGGGCTTCTACCACTATCGGCAGTACTCGGCCGTCGACCTCGCCCGGACCCGCAGCTTCGAGGACGTCTGGCACCTGCTCGTGCACGGCGAACTACCGGACGCCGCACAGGGTGCGGCCTTCACGGCAGAGACCGCCGCGCTGCGGCGGTTGCCGGACGAGGTGCGGGCGGCGCTGCCGGCCATAGCGGCGGCCGGCGGGCATTCCGGCCCGCTCGCGGGGATGCGCACGGCACTGTCGCTGCTGGGCGCGGCGAAGGGGTTCCGTCCCGTGTACGACATCGGCCCCGGCCGACGGCGGCAGGACACGATCGAGGCGGCCGCGGCCGTGCCCACGCTCCTCACCGCGCTGCACCGGCTGGGCGAAGGGCTCGAACCGGTGGAGCCGCGCGAGGATCTGTCCTATGCGGCGAACTACCTGTACATGCTGACGGGTTCGGTACCGGCTGATCGGCGCGCACGGGCGATGGAGCATTACCTCATCTCAACCATTGATCACGGATTCAATGCGTCAACCTTCACGGCCCGGGTCATCGCCTCGACGGGCGCGGACGTGGCGGCGTGCCTCGCCGGCGCCGTGGCGGCGCTGTCGGGGCCGTTGCACGGGGGCGCGCCCAGCCGTGCGCTGGACACCCTCGACGCCATCGGCACCCCGGACCGCATCGACTCCTGGGTGCGTCAGCGGGTGCTGTCCGGTGAGCGCATCATGGGCTTCGGGCACGCGATCTACCGCACGGAGGACCCGCGGTCCCGGATGCTGCGTGAGGTCGCGCAAGGATTCGGCGGACCGCGGGTGGATTTCGCCGTCGAGGTGGAGCGGCACATCGAGGCGATCCTCGCGGAGCTGAAGCCCGGCCGGGAGCTGCACACCAACGTCGAGTACTACGCGGGCGTGGTCATGGAACTCTGCGGCCTGCCCCGCGAGATGTTCACCCCGACCTTCGCCGCCGCCCGGGCGGTGGGCTGGAGCGCCAACATCCTGGAGCAGGCGGAGGACACGAAGATCATCAGGCCCGTGGCGCGGTACGTGGGCCCGGAGGCGCCGGCGCCGGTACCCGTCTGAGCGGCGGCGACGGCGTCGGCAGTTACGGCAGCGAAGCCGACGACGGCAGTGACGGCGATCGGCAGGCGGCGAAGCCGGCGACGGCGTCGCGGGAGCCTGACAAGGCCCGACACCGAAAGGTGCCGGGCCTCAGGTGCCGGGCCGGTGGGGGTCGGCGGGATCAGGCGTCGGGAATGTCTGTCTTCGCGTCGATGAGGGTCCTGCGGGAGACCACGACGATGCGCTCGTAGTCCGCTCTGGACGCGTCGGCGGGGAGCTTCCCGTCCAGTTCTTCGGTGAGGTCCGTGCCGATCACAGCGAACCTGCCGTCGGACAGCTCGAAGATATCGGGGCAGTTGGCACCAGTCGCACTGCCCCGGGCGCTGGGAGGGGTGCCGATCCGACGGATGATGTGGCTCACTGTTCTTGCGTTCCTTCTGATCTCGAGGCGTGTGCGCACTGCGCCTGCGGTGCGATGCGGCCCTGTGGGGCCGCGGCCTCGACAACCGGGCGGCGTGGAGCGGCGGTTCGGCGGTGGTCGACCCGGTTCGCGGGGTGCGCAGTAGTCAACCTTGTTGGCACCTGGGGAAACGCGCCGGTTTACGGGTTCGTTACCGCCCAGCCGTGTGATGCGTTCCGGAGAGTGATCCGCGCGGTGCCGTGCTTAGGGCCGGAGCGTGGAGCTACTCGCCCGGCGGCTCCCCGACCACCCACCACTCGTCGAGGTCCGTCTCCTCGAGCTGGACGAGGAGGTCGTCGACCATGCGTCCGAGCCCGGCCTCGTCGGAGGTGTCGACGAGCGTCGCCCGGTGCGGGCGGGTGGCGTACCAGTACTCCCGGAAGAGGGGGTTCTGCAGCATGCTGCGGGCGAAGCCGAAGAACTCCTCTCTGGTCATGTTGCCCATGCGGTAGTAGCACAGGGCGTTGGTGTAGAGGGCGTTGGCGAAGAGGAACTGGCGCTGCTTGGCGGGGGAGACGGTGCCGTCGTAGGCATCGAGCACCTCGGCCAGCTCGGGGTCGTCCATCGCCTTGCTGAGCAACTCCCAGTGCAGACGCTGCTGGTGTGCGAAGTTGGTCCGGCGCTGCGCCCGCGCGGCCTGTTCCAGGTGCTCGATCCGGGCACGCAAAGCATGGAACGCGGTCCATTGCAGGGCCAGGGCGACGGCGGCACCCGCCGCCAGGCCCATTCCTGCCGAGGCGGTGGCCCTCAGCCCTCGAAACCCAAACTTCTGTGTGGCCATGTCAACCCCCGGTTCAGGCGGCCGTCCGCCGGTCGTCGGGATGCGGGTCGACGGGAGGGGACCGGCGAGCGGTGGGCGGCGCTTGCCGTCTCCCAGAGTGCCGAGCGGCTCTGATCGGCAGGGAGGCGGAGAGGAGGCGCACGGAGGGAAGCGAGGGTCGCACAAACCGGCGCCATGCCCAACGTCTGCCCCGCGAGTGGTGCTAACAATCGTTCACTCAGGTCTGGATCTCACGGCTCGTATCCTGGGTCCGCATCCCCATTTCCCCTGTGTGCCGGGAACGCGAGCCGGTGCACGCGTCGGCGCGAGAGAGGTCGCACGGTGAGCCAGCCGAGTCCGAAACCGCAGCAGATCCCGGTGGTCGTCCTGGCCGGATTCCTCGGCTCGGGAAAGACCACCCTGCTCAACCACCTCCTGCACCGCAGCGGCGGCAGCAGGATCGGCGCCCTCGTCAACGACTTCGGAGCGATCGAGATCGACGCGATGGCGGTGGCGGGGGCGCTCGGCGACTCGACGGTCTCCCTCGGCAACGGCTGCCTGTGCTGCGCCGTCGACGCGAGCGAACTGGACCAGTACCTGGAGCGGCTCGCCCAGCCCTCCCTCGGCATCGACGTCATCGTCATCGAGGCCAGCGGCCTCGCCGAGCCGCAGGAACTCGTACGGATGCTGCTCGCCAGCGAGCATCCCGGGGTCGTGTACGGCGGGCTCGTCGAGGTCGTCGACGCCGCCGAGTTCGACGACACCCGGGCCAGGCACCCCGAGATCGACCGTCATCTCGCCCTGGCCGACCTCGTCGTGGTCAACAAGCTCGACCGGGCGGCGGACGGCGAACGCGTCCTCGGGCTGGTCCGGTCCCTCGTCGACCGCGCCGCCGTCGTCCCGGCCTCCTACGGCCGGATCGACCCCGAGTTCCTCTTCGACTGCCGGCCCGGCGAGGAACGCATCGGGCAGCTGTCCTTCGACGACCTGCACGAAGACGACCCTTGCGAGGACGACCCCTGCGAGGACGCCCTTTGCGAAGACGCCCCCCGTGCAGGCGGCCGCGTTGAATGCGGTGGAGCCGAATGCGGCCGAGCCGACAGCCGCGCCGAAGGCCACCCCGGCGACCATCCGCACCATCACGCCGGTCACCTGCACGCCGCCTACGACAGCCTGTCGTTCGTCTCCCCGGACCCCCTCGACCCGCGTCGCCTGATGGCCTTCCTGGACAGTCGGCCCGAAGGGCTGTACCGGATCAAGGGCTACGTCGACTTCGGGCCGTACGACGTCCGCAACCGCTACGCCGTCCATGCCGTCGGGCGGTTCCTGCGCTTCTACCCGGAGCCCTGGCCGGCCGGCGGCGAACGCCTCACGCAGCTGGTCCTCATCGGCTCCGGGATCGACGCCCCCGCCCTCGGCAAGGAGCTGGAGGCGTGCAGGAGCGAGGCCCCACACGCCGACGAGCACGGCATGTGGGGCGTCCTGCGGTACGTCCGCGGGCCCGAGGAGGATCTCGCCGATCCGGCCTAGACCGGCCCGGCCACCACCGACACCGTCTTCGCCAGGGACACCCCCGAGCCGTCGCGGCGCGGGTCGATCTCCGGGAGCGCGGCCGGGGTGCCGTTCTTCTGCGCGGCGAGGGCCGGGACGGGGCCCGCCCAGGCCAGGGACAGGCAGTCCTCGCCCTTCAGGAACCGCTGGCAGCGGACGCCTCCGGTGGCGCGGCCCTTGCGCGGGTACTGGTCGAACGGTGTCAGCTTGGCCGTGGTCTGGACGGAGTCGTCCAATGTGCCCCGGGAGCCCGCGACGGTGAAGACGACGGCGTCCACGGCCGGGTCCACCGCCGTGAAGGAGATGACCTTCGCGCCCTCGGCGAGCTTGACGCCCGCCACACCGCCTGCCGGGCGGCCCTGCGGTCGGACCTGGGACGCCTGGAAGCGCAGCAACTGCGCGTCGTCGGTGATGAAGACCAGGTCCTCCTCGCCGGTACGCAGCTCGACGGCGCCGACGATCCGGTCGCCCTCCTTGAGGGTGATCACCTCGAGCTCTTCCTTGCTGGCCGGATAGTCCGGCACCACGCGCTTGACGACACCCTGCGCCGTGCCGAGCGCCAGGCCCGGCGACGACTCGTCGAGCGTGGTCAGGCAGACCACCGTCTCGTCGTCCTCCAGGGAGACGAACTCCGCCAGCGGCGCGCCCCCCGCGAGGTTCGGCGCGGCCGGGGTCTCGGGGAGCTGGGGCAGGTCGACCACGTTCAGCCGGAGCAGCCGGCCCGCCGAGGTGACCACACCCACCTCACCGCGGGCGGTGGCCGGCACCGCCGAGACGATCACGTCGTGCTTCACGCGCTTGGCGCCGGCGTCCTCCGCGAACGGCTCGCCGTTCGCCGTGCGGGCCAGCAGACCCGTGGAGGACAGCAGCACCCGGCACGGGTCGTCGGCCACCTGGAGCGGCACGGCCGCGACGTGGGCACCGCCCGACTCCAGCAGCAGCGTGCGCCGGTCGGTGCCGAACTTCTTGGCCACCGTGGCCAGTTCGGAGGAGACCAGCTTGCGCAGCTCCGTGTCCGAGTCGAGGATCCGGGTGAGCTCCTCGATCTCCGCGCTGAGGCGGTCCTTCTCCGACTCCAGCTCGATACGGTCGTACTTGGTCAGACGGCGCAGCGGCGTGTCGAGGATGTACTGCGTCTGCACCTCGCTCAGCGAGAACTGCTCCATGAGGCGCTGCTTGGCCTGCGCGGAGTTCTCGCTGGAGCGGATG
Organism: Streptomyces sp. NPDC096046; assembly: GCF_040303285.1. Taxonomy (NCBI): domain Bacteria; kingdom Bacillati; phylum Actinomycetota; class Actinomycetes; order Kitasatosporales; family Streptomycetaceae; genus Streptomyces; species Streptomyces sp. NPDC096046. The sequence goes on from NZ_JBEOSZ010000008.1 coordinate 111,552, forward strand.
AGGCGGATGACCTCGTCGATGTCGAGCAGGGCCGTCAGCAGACCCTCGACCAGGTGCAGCCGGTCGCGCTTCTTGCCGCGACGGAACTCCGAGCGCCGCCGTACGACGTTGAAGCGGTGGTCGAGGTAGACCTCCAGGAGCTCCTTCAGCCCCAGCGTGAGCGGCTGGCCGTCGACCAGGGCCACGTTGTTGATGCCGAAGGACTCCTCCATCGGCGTCAGCTTGTAGAGCTGCTCCAGGACCGCCTCCGGCACGAAGCCGTTCTTGATCTCGATGACCAGGCGCAGGCCGTGCTCGCGGTCGGTGAGGTCCTTGACGTCGGCGATGCCCTGGAGCTTCTTCGAACCGACCAGGTCCTTGATCTTGGCGATGACCTTCTCGGGGCCGACCGTGAAGGGCAGCTCCGTGACGACGAGGCCCTTGCGGCGGGCCGTCACCGGCTCCACCGACACCGTCGCCCGGATCTTGAACGTGCCGCGGCCGGACTCGTAGGCGTCCCGGATGCCGGACAGGCCGACGATGCGGCCGCCGGTGGGCAGGTCGGGGCCCGGCACATGCTTCATCAGGGCGTCGAGATCAGCACCCGGATACCTGATCAGGTGGCGGGCGGCGGCGATGACCTCGCGCAGGTTGTGCGGTGCCATGTTCGTGGCCATGCCGACCGCGATGCCCGAGGCGCCGTTGACCAGCAGGTTCGGGAAGGCGGCGGGCAGGGCCACCGGTTCCCGCTCCTGGCCGTCGTAGTTGGGGTTGAAGTCGACGGTGTCCTCGTCGATCGACTCCGTCATCAGGCTCGTCGCCTCGGCCATCCGGCACTCGGTGTACCGCATGGCGGCCGGCGGGTCGTCGTTGCCCAGCGAGCCGAAGTTGCCGTGGCCGTCGACCAGGGGGACCCGCATCGAGAAGGGCTGGGCCATGCGCACGAGGGCGTCGTAGATCGACGCGTCGCCGTGCGGATGCAGCTTGCCCATCACCTCGCCGACGACACGAGCGCACTTGACGTATCCGCGCTCGGGACGCAGACCCATCTCGCTCATCTGGTAGACGATGCGGCGGTGCACCGGCTTGAGGCCGTCGCGTGCGTCCGGCAGGGCGCGGGAGTAGATCACCGAGTACGCGTACTCGAGGAAGGAGCCCTGCATCTCGTCGACGACGTCGATGTCGAGGATCCGCTCCTCGTACGAGTCGTCGGGCGGCGGGGTCTTCGTGCTGCGGCGGGCCATCGCTGCCGGCTCCTCCTGTTACTGGTCGCTCGCCTGTGGGGCGTTCATGTCGGTGTCGCGACGTCGACCGTACTCAGCCCTTCGGGCCTGTGCGCGCTCGCCCTCTCGTCACCGGCCGCCCCTGCGGCTCGCTCATGCTGCTGCGATCCGGATCTGACGCCGACCATTGTGGACCGCCGCACTGACAACTGGGACCAGGGCCCGTCCAGGACGCCTCTCGGGCCGTCGGGCTCCAGGTCGCCGCCGGGAACTTCACCAGGGCTTCGCGCGCTTGCATACAGTGGCAGGACCGGCAGGAATCCGCGGTCTGAACAACCGCTCAGCGAGCGAAGGGACGTACATGCCCATGGGTCACACGGCCACAGCCCAGGCAGGCTCCGGAGGCCTGACAGCGACCGAGCACCGCCTGGCCAACGGCCTGCGCGTGGTGCTCTCCGAGGATCACCTGACCCCGGTCGCGGCGGTGTGCCTCTGGTACGACGTCGGCTCACGCCACGAAGTCAAGGGGCGTACCGGCCTGGCTCACCTTTTCGAGCACTTGATGTTCCAGGGATCCGTCCAGGTCAAGGGCAACGGCCACTTCGAGCTCGTCCAGGGCGCGGGCGGCTCGCTCAACGGCACGACCAGCTTCGAGCGGACCAACTACTTCGAGACCATGCCCGCCCACCAGCTGGAACTCGCCCTCTGGCTGGAGGCCGACCGCATGGGCTCCCTGCTGGCCGCGCTCGACGACGAGTCGATGGAGAACCAGCGGGACGTCGTCAAGAACGAGCGCCGCCAGCGCTACGACAACGTCCCCTACGGCACGGCCTTCGAGAAGCTGACCGCCCTCGCCTACCCGCAGGGCCACCCCTACCACCACACACCGATCGGCTCGATGGCCGACCTGGACGCGGCGACCCTGGAGGACGCGCGCGCGTTCTTCCGCACCTACTACGCGCCGAACAACGCCGTGCTCTCGGTGGTCGGAGACATCGACCCGGAGCAGACCCTCGCCTGGGTGGAGAAGTACTTCGGCTCCATCCCCGGTCACGACGGCAAGCCCGCCCCGCGCGACGGCTCGCTGCCGGAGACCATCGGCGAGCAGCTGCGCGAGGTCGTCGAGGAGGAGGTCCCGGCGCGTGCGCTGATGGCCGCCTACCGGCTGCCGCACGACGGCACACGCGCGTGCGACGCGGCCGACCTCGCCCTCACCGTCCTCGGCGGCGGTGAGTCCTCCCGCCTCTACAACCGCCTGGTGCGGCGCGACCGTACGGCCGTGGCGGCCGGCTTCGGCCTGCTGCGGCTCGCCGGGGCGCCCTCCCTGGGGTGGCTGGACGTGAAGACGTCCGGTGACGTGGAGGTTCCGGTCATCGAGACCGCCATCGACGAGGAGCTCGCCCGGTTCGCCGAGGAGGGCCCCACCGCCGAGGAGATGGAGCGGGCCCAGGCCCAGTTGGAGCGCGAATGGCTGGACCGGCTCGGCACGGTCGCGGGCCGCGCCGACGAACTGTGCCGGTATGCCGTGCTGTTCGGCGACCCGCAGCTCGCCCTGACCGCCGTCCATCGCGTGCTGGAGATCACGGCGGAGGAGGTCCAGGAGGTCGCCAAGGCCCGCCTGCGCCCCGACAACCGCGCGGTGCTCGTCTACGAGCCCGTCGCCGACGAGACCGACGACGCCGAGGACACCGCAGCCGCGGCCACCGACGAGAACGAGGAGGCGGCCAAGTGACCGAGTTCGCCACGATGGACTTCCACCCCCGGCCGCAGGCGGGCGAGGCCCGGCCCTGGGCCTTCCCGGCACCCGAGCGGGGCACGCTCGACAACGGCTTGACGGTGCTGCGCTGCCACCGCCCCGGCCAGCAGGTCGTCGCCGTGGAGGTGCTGCTGGACGCCCCCCTGGACGCCGAGCCGGCCGGCCTCGACGGCGTGGCCACGATCATGGCCCGGGCCTTCTCCGAGGGCACCGACAAGCACTCCGCGGAGGAGTTCGCCGCCGAGCTGGAGCGTGCCGGCGCCACCCTCGACGCGCACGCCGACCACCCCGGCGTCCGGCTCAGCCTGGAGGTGCCGGCCTCCCGGCTCGCCAAGGGGCTGGGCCTGATCGCCGACGCCCTCCGGGCGCCCGCGTTCGCCGACAGCGAGGTGGAGCGGCTGGTCCGCAACCGCCTCGACGAGATCCCGCACGAGCTGGCCAACCCCTCCCGTCGCGCCGCCAAGGAGCTCTCCAAGGAGCTGTTCCCGGCGGGCTCGCGCATGTCGCGGCCCCGGCAGGGCACCGAGGAGACGGTCGCCACGATCGACTCCGCGGCCGTACGCGGCTTCTACGAGAAGCACGTCCGCCCCGCCACGGCCACCGCGGTGGTGGTCGGCGACCTCACCGGCATCGACCTCGACGCCCTGCTCGGCGACACCCTGGGCGCGTGGACGGGCTCCTCGGCCGAGCCGCGCCCGGTGCCGCCGGTGACCGCGGACGACACCGGCCGGGTCGTCATCGTGGACCGCCCGGGCGCCGTCCAGACGCAGCTGCTGATCGGCCGGATCGGCCCGGACCGGCACGACCGCGTGTGGCCCGCCCAGGTGCTCGGCACCTACTGCCTCGGTGGCACCCTCACCTCCCGCCTGGACCGCGTCCTGCGCGAGGAGAAGGGCTACACCTACGGCGTGCGTGCGTTCGGCCAGGTCCTCAGGTCCGCCCCGGACGGCACGGGTGCCGCGATGCTCGCCATCAGCGGTTCCGTCGACACGCCCAACACCGGGCCCGCTCTGGAGGATCTCTGGACGGTGCTGCGCACCCTGGCCGCCGAAGGTCTGACCGACGCCGAGCGGGACGTCGCCGTGCAGAACCTGGTCGGCGTGGCGCCGCTGAAGTACGAGACGGCGGCGGCGGTCGCGAGCACGCTGGCCGACCAGGTCGAGCAGCACCTGCCCGACGACTACCAGGCCACCCTGTACCGGCAGCTCGCCGCCACGGGCACCGTGGAAGCCACGGCGGCGGCCGTGAGCGCGTTCCCGGTGGACCGTCTGGTGACGGTCCTCGTCGGCGACGCGGCGCAGATCAAGGCGCCGGTGGAGGCCCTCGGCATCGGCGAAGTCACCGTCGTCGCCGCCGAGTAGCGGCACGCGCGCACAGGGGCCCTGGTCGCCTTCCCAGGCGCCAGGGCTCCTTTATGCCCGAATTGATACGGAGGTTGCCTGTCTGCCCTGTGGGATGCGCTACAAAAGCCGGGATCCGTTTGGGAATTGAAACTGGCGCCGCTTAGCGTCATCCGGGCTGTTCGTCAGGCAGTGCGCCGCACCCGCGGCACCGGACAGTCATCGCCGAGTCCCCGTACGGCGCGAGCCAGGGGAGCCGGGGACCCATCGCAGTCCCTGGGGTGAATCGGGCGCCCGCGCGAACCGCGAGGGAGTCCGTAGGAGACCTTCCTGCTCCGAACCCGTCAGCTAACCCGGTAGGCGAGAGGGAAGGAAAGGACCAGCCACTACATGGCGTTCACTCGCGCCACCGGGAAGCACCGTCGTCCCAGCAGGATCCAGCGCGGCACCGCCCGCGCGGCGGGCGTCGCGGCCCTCGCCACCACCGGCGTGATCGGCACCGTGGCGGCCCCCGCGGCCTTCGCCGCCGAGCCCGCCGCCGAACAGACGGGCCTCACCCCGGTCGTCACCATGGGCGACACCGTGGCCCAGCAGATCGACGCCCAGGCCCTCGCGCAGCAGCAGGCCGCCGACGAGGCCGCCGCCAAGCAGAAGGCCGAGGAGGCCGCGCGCAAGCGCGCCGCCGAGGCCGCCGAGAAGGCCAAGGCAGCGGCCGAGAAGGCCCGTGAGGCCAAGGAGCGCGCCGCCCGCGAGGCCGAGCGCAAGCGCCTCGACGCCTATGTGGCCCCGATCTCCAGCTCGTACGTCTCCACCGGCTACAAGGCCAGCAGCGGCCTGTGGTCCTCCGGCAGCCACACCGGCATCGACTTCCACGCCGCCACCGGCACCTCCGTCCACGCGGTCGGCGCGGGCACCGTCGTCGAGGCAGGCTGGGGCGGCTCCTACGGCAACCAGATCGTGATCAAGATGAACGACGGGACGTACACCCAGTACGGCCACCTGTCCTCCGTCGGCGTCTCGGTGGGTCAGCAGGTCACCCCCGGCCAGCAGATCGGCCTGTCCGGCGCGACCGGCAACGTCACCGGCCCGCACCTGCACTTCGAGGCCCGTACGAGCCCCGAGTACGGCTCGGACATCGACCCGGTCGCCTACCTCCGCTCGCACGGCGTGAACGTCTGACCGACGCCTCTTCACTCCGCCCGAAGCCCCGGCTCCCGCGAGCCGGGGCTTTCGGCGTTTACGGCGGCGGGCTGTCCAAAAAATATCCATGGATTCCCGTCTGCCGTCGGAAATTCCGGCTCATTGCAATAGAGTCACGGAACACGCGCCGCTCGCCGGCGTTTCACGGGGATTAAGCGGAGGTCGGATATGCGTATTCCCGCGCACTCGGTGTGCACGGCCATCCGGGACGACATCGTCGCGGGTGTCCACGCGCGCGGCAGCCGGCTCACCGAGGAACTCCTCGCGCGCCGCTACGGCGTCTCGCGGGTCCCCGTCCGCGAGGCACTGCGCACCCTGGAGGCCGAGGGCTTCGTGGTTACCCGGCGGCACGCGGGCGCGTGCGTGGCCGAACCCACCGAGCAGGAGGCGGCCGACCTGCTGGAGATGCGCATGCTGCTGGAACCGCTCGGCGCCGCCCGGGCCGCCCAGCGCCGCACCGAGGCGCATCTGAAGGTCCTGCGCGGTCTGGTCCGGCTGGGCCAGGAGCGGGCCCGCCGCGGCGCCAGCGACGATCTGCGCTCCCTGGGCGGCTGGTTCCACGAGACGCTCGCCCAGGCCTCCGGCAGTCCCGCGCTGACCTCGGTGCTCACCCAGCTCCGCCACAAGATCGCCTGGATGTACGCGGTGGAGGCGCCGCTCAGCCCCGTGGAGTCCTGGACCGAGCACGGTGCGATCGTGGACGCGGTGGCGCGTGGGGACGCCGAGCGCGCGCGGGCGGTCACGGCGCTGCACACCGAGCGCGCGACGGGCGCGCACCGCCTGCGCCTCGCCTCCGGCGGCGAGCGCGCCGAGCGTGTGAGGAACTCGCAACATCCCGTAAACACACCGAGCCTGCGGCATTAACACGGCAGCCGTATACAAAGAGAGCGGTTAATTCGCGGGGGCCTATTCACGCTGCCCTGCTGCGCGCAATTCCCGTCCGGGGGGAACGGGAATGGTGAAAGGCTCGCCCGGTGAATTCGGACGAGCCCTTCGCTGTGCGCCCGATCGGGCGCCCGGGAAAATCAGACGGTCTCGGGAAGCTCCTCGAGACCCTCGGAGACCAGCTTGGCCAGCCGGTCCAGGGCGGCGTCCGCGCCCTCGGCGTCGGAGGCGAGGACGATCTCCTCGCCACCCTGGGCGCCGAGGCCCAGGACGGCCAGCATCGAGGCCGCGTTGACGGGCTTGCCGTCTGCCTTGGCGATCGTCACCGGGACGCCTGCGGCCGTGGCGGCTCGGACGAAGATGGAGGCGGGACGGGCGTGGAGACCCTCGGCCCAGCCGACGTTGACGCGGCGCTCAGCCATGTGTTGCTGCCCTTCGCTTTTCAGGGTTGTCTAGACCAGTTTCCCATACCGTGAAGCTGCGCCGGGAGCGGTCCTCCAGGACCGCCCCGGGGTGCCGTCGGATCGCGGCCTCGACCCGACTGACGCCCTCCACAGACTGCCTCGCGCCGCTGTCGGACGCTAGCCGTACTCTGGGGCCCATGCAGACCTCGCCGGACCGGCACGAGTATCCCGCCCACTGGGAAGCCGACGTGGTGCTGCGCGACGGGGGTACCGCGCGCATCCGGCCCATCACCGTCGATGACGCCGATCGCCTGGTCAGCTTCTACGAGCAGGTCTCCGACGAGTCGAAGTACTACCGCTTCTTCGCGCCGTACCCTCGCCTGTCCGCCAAGGACGTCCACCGCTTCACGCACCACGACTTTGTGGACCGGGTGGGACTCGCGGCCACGGTCGGCGGCGAGTTCATCGCCACCGTACGCTACGACCGCATCGGCGCTGACGGAATGCCCGCGTCCGCACCCGCCGACGAGGCCGAGGTCGCCTTCCTGGTGCAGGACGCACACCAGGGCCGCGGTGTCGCCTCCGCCCTGCTCGAACACATCGGCGCCGTCGCCCGCGAGCGCGGCATCCGCCGCTTCGCCGCCGAGGTGCTGCCCGCCAACAACAAGATGATCAAGGTGTTCACGGACGCCGGTTACACCCAGAAGCGCAGCTTCGAGGACGGCGTCGTCCGTCTGGAGTTCGACCTCGAACCCACCGACCGCTCCCTCGCCGTGCAGTACGCGCGCGAGCACCGCGCCGAGGCACGCTCCGTGCAGCGGCTGCTCGCCCCCGGCTCGGTCGCCGTCATCGGTGCCGGGCGCACGCCGGGCGGCGTGGGCCGCAGCGTCCTGGGCAACATCCGCGACGCCGGGTACGGCGGACGCCTCTACGCGGTGAACAAGGCCCTCCCCGAGGACCAGAAGGAGCTCGACGGGGTGCCGGCCCACCGCTCGGTACGGGACATCGACGGCCCCGTCGACCTCGCCGTCGTCGCCGTACCGGCCGGGCACGTCCCCGAGGTCGTCACCGAGTGCGGCGAACACGGCGTACAGGGGCTCGTCGTGGTCTCCGCCGGCTACGCCGAGAGCGGCCCCGAGGGGCGCGAACGCCAGCGCGCACTCGTACGGCAGGCGCGTACGTACGGCATGCGGATCATCGGCCCGAACGCCTTCGGCATCATCAACACCTCACCCCGGATACGGCTCAACGCCTCTCTGGCCCCCGAGGTGCCGCGCCCCGGCCGGATCGGCCTGTTCGCCCAGTCCGGCGCCATCGGCATCGCCCTGCTGTCCCGGCTGCACCGGCGCGGCGGCGGCGTCACGGGCGTGACCGGCGTCTCCACCTTCGTCTCCTCCGGCAACCGCGCCGACGTCTCCGGCAACGATGTCCTGCAGTACTGGTACGAGGACCCCGACACCGACGTGGTCCTCATGTACCTGGAGTCCATCGGCAACCCCCGCAAGTTCGCCCGCCTCGCCCGCCGGACCGCCGCCGCCAAGCCCCTGGTCGTCGTCCAGGGCGCGCGGCATGGCGCCGCCCCCCAGGGACACGCCGTACGCGCGACCCGGCTGCCGCACGCGACCGTCTCGGAGCTGCTGCGGCAGGCCGGCGTGATCCGGGTCGACACCATCACCGAGCTGGTGGACGCGGGCCTGCTGCTGGCCCGCCAGCCCCTGCCCGCCGGGCCCCGGGTGGCGATCCTCGGCAACTCCGAGTCGCTCGGCCTGCTCACGTACGACGCGTGCCTGGCCGAGGGCCTGCGACCGCACCCCCCGCAGGACCTCACCACCGCGGCCTCCGCGGCGGACTTCCACGCGGCCCTGTCCCGGGCGCTGGCCGACGACCGGTGTGACGCGGCCGTCGTCACCGCCATACCGGCGGTGGGGGAGGGCTCGGTCGGCGACGCGGCCCTCGCGCAGGCCCTGCGCTCGGCGGCGGCCGCAGCTCCGGCCAAACCGGTCCTGGTGGTCCACGTGGAGCTCGGAGGCTTGGCGGAGGCCTTGTCGGCGGCGGCGAGCACGGCACCCCAGACCGCGGCGGACCGCGACGGCGCCCCGCGCCCGTTGTCTCAGGCCGAGGAGGATCCCGACGGCGCCTTGCGCCCGGCGCCCCAGGCCGGTGCGGACCGCGACGACGCCCCGCGCCCGGCGCCCCAGGCCGGTGCGGACCGCGACGACGCCCCGCGCCCGGCACCCCAGGTCGCGGCGGACCCCGACGACGCCCCGCGCCCGGCACCCACCCATCAGCAGACTCCCGCCCCGGAGGTCCAAGGAACCGCCGAAGCCCCCGAAGGCGCCCACCTCATCCCCGCCTACCCCGCCGCCGAGCGTGCCGTCCGGGCTCTCGGCCAGGCCGTCACCTACGCGCAGTGGCGGCGCGACGCCGCCGACCCCGGCAGGGTGCCCGAGTACGACGACATCGACGAGAAGGGCGCCGCCGCCCTGATCGGCGGCCTGCTCGCGCGCGGGCAGGGGCTCACGCTCGGCACGGACGAGACCTGTGACCTGCTCGGCCACTACGGCGTCCAGGTCCACCGCGCCCTGCCCGCCCCGACCCCCGACGACGCCGCCGAAGCCGCCCGCGCCCTGGGCTACCCCGTCGCCCTCAAGGCCACCGCCCCGCACCTCAGGCACCGCGCCGACCTGGGCGGCGTCCGCCTCGACCTCGCGGACGAGGACCAACTGCGCCGCTCGTACGCCGAGCTGACCGAGCTGTTCGGTGCACCGGAGGAGCTGCGGCCGGTGGTGCAGCGGATGGCGCCGCGCGGCGTGGACGTCGTCGTACGGGCCGTGATCGACCCCGCGGCCGGGGCCGTGCTCTCCTTCGGGCTCGCCGGGGCCGCCTCGCAGCTGCTCGGGGACACCGGGCACCGGCTGATCCCGGTCACCGACCGGGAGGCGGCCTCGCTGGTGCGCTCGATCCGCACGGCCCCCCTGCTGTTCGGCTGGCGCGGCTCCGCACCGGCCGACACCCGCGCCCTGGAGGAACTGCTGCTGCGGGTGTCCCGGCTGGTCGACGACCACCCCGAGGTCGTCGCGGTCACCCTGGAGCCGGTCGTTGTCGCCGCGCACGGCCTGAGCGTCCTGGGAGCCTCCGTCCGCCTCGCGCCCCCGCCCGTCCGCGACGACCTCGGCCCGCGCACCCTCCCCGCGTACTGACAGGGGCGAGCTGTCCCTCGCAGTCAGTGGTCCCCCGTAGGATGGGCGTCATGGCCAAGACCAGTACGACGACCCAGGGGCTGCGGGCGGCGATCGAGCGCAGCGGCTACTACCCGGCCCTCGTGGCCGAGGCGGTGGAGGCCGCCGTGGGCGGTGAGCCCATGCGGTCGTACCTGGTCCACCAGGAGACGACGTTCGACCAGAACGAGGTGCGCCGGCACGTCACGGTGCTCGTCCTCACCGACAACCGCTTCATCGTCAGCCACACCGACGAGCAGGCCGCCGACAGCACCTCCCCGACGCCGTACGCCACGACGTCGACGGAGTCGGTGAAGATCGGCCGCATCTCGTCGATCGTGGTCAGCCGTGTGGTCGCCAACCCCGAGTCGTACAAGCCGGGCACCCTGCCCCGTGAGGTCGTCCTCACCATCGGCTGGGGTGCCGTCTCCCGCATCGACCTGGAACCGGCCGCCTGCGGCGATCCCAACTGTGAGGCGGACCACGGCTACACCGGCAACTCGACGGCGGACGACCTCAGTCTGCGCGTCAGCGAGGCCGGGGACGGACCGGAGACCGTACGCGAGGCGCTCGCCTTCGCACAGGCCCTCTCCGAGGCGACCGCGGACACGACCCGCTGATGGCACAGCCCAAGACGGTCTGGGACGACCACCCCGAACCGCTCACCGTCGCCTCCGCACCGGTGCCCGCGTACGGCAGTGGATCGCTCGCCGACCTCCTGCCCACCCTCGCGGCCGGTCTGGGCGTACCCGACATGAGCGCCACGATCACCGAGCTGACCCCCGCCGACCGGAACTGCGTGTTCCTCATCGACGGCCTCGGCTGGGAGCAGCTGAGGGCGCATCCCGACGACGCCCCCTTCATGACGTCCCTGCTCGCCACCTCCCGCGGCGGCACCGGGCGTCCGCTCACGGCCGGCTATCCGGCGACCACGGCGACCTCTCTCGCCTCCGTCGGCACCGGTCTGCCGCCCGGCGCGCACGGACTGCCCGGCTACACCGTCCGCAACCCCGACACCGGCGAGCTGATGAACCAGCTTCGCTGGCAGCCGTGGACCCCGCCGGGCGCTTGGCAGCCGTACCCCACGGTCTTCCAGCTGGCGCACGCGGCCGGGGTGCACGCGGCGCAGGTGTCCTCCCCGACCTTCGAGAACACCCCGCTGACCAAGGTCGCGCTCAGTGGAGGAACGTTCCTCGGGCGCCTGTCCGGCGAGGACCGCATGGACCTGGCGGCCAAGCAACTGGCCGCGGGCGACCGCTCCCTGGTGTACACGTACTTCGCCGAGGTCGACGGCGCCGGCCACCGCTTCGGCGTCGACTCCGACGCCTGGCGCGGCCAGCTGATGTACGCCGACCGCCTGGTCCAGCGCCTGGCCGAGCAACTGCCGCCGGGCAGCGCCCTCTACGTCACCGCCGACCACGGCATGATCGACGTGCCCTTCGACGAGCAGCACCGCATCGACTTCGACGAGGACTGGGAGCTGAGCGCCGGAGTCGCCCTGCTCGGCGGTGAGGGCCGTGCCCGGCACGTCTACGCGGTGCCCGGCGCCGCGAACGACGTGCTGACCTGCTGGCGCGAGGTGCTCGGCGAGCAGTTCTGGGTGGCCTCCCGTGACGAGGCCATCGCGGCGGGCTGGTTCGGCCCGCGGATCGACGAACGGGTGTACGGCCGGATCGGTGACGTGGTCGCCGCGGCCCGGGACGACGTCCTGCTCATCGCCTCCCAGCGGGAGCCGAAGGAGTCGGCGATGGTCGGCAACCACGGCTCGATGACCCCCGCCGAGCAGCTGGTACCCCTGCTCGAAGTACGCTCCTGAAACTGCCCCGACCCGCCACGCCGAAAGGTGCTCATCTCCCCATGCCCGAGCTGGTGTTCTTCTGCGGAACGATGGACTGCGGGAAGTCGACGCTGGCTCTCCAGATCGAGCACAACCGCTCGGCGCGCGGGCTGCAGGGCATGATCTTCTCGCGTGACGACCGCGCCGGCGAGGGCAAGCTGTCCTCGCGCCTGGGCCTGGTCACCGACGCGGTGGAGGTCGGGGACGGGCAGGACCTCTACGCCTACCTCGTCGACCACCTCTCGCAGGGCGGCCGCGCCGACTACGTGATCGCCGACGAGGCGCAGTTCCTCGCCCCGGAGCAGATCGACCAGCTCGCGCGCGTGGTCGACGACCTGAGCCTCGACGTCTACGCCTTCGGCATCACGACCGACTTCCGCTCCAAGCTGTTCCCCGGTTCGCAGCGGCTGGTGGAACTGGCCGACCGGGTCGAGGTGCTCCAGGTCGAGGCGCTGTGCTGGTGCGGAGCCCGCGCCACGCACAACGCCCGCACGGTAGGCGGGGTGATGGTGGTCGAGGGGGCTCAAGTGGTCGTCGGCGACGTCACCCACTCCGCCGACGAGGTCGGTTACGAGGTCCTGTGCCGCCGTCATCACCGCCGCCGGATGACCGCTGCGACGGCCCACGCCGCTGCCCTGTCGCCGGACGTGCTGCCGGTGACGTCCGCCTGAACCGCGGCTCGACGGGCCGTCAGCCGGGCCGCTGGAGCAGCGCGAACCGCGCCCCTTCCGGATCCGCCACCCTCGCCACCCGTCCCCGGGCGGTGTCGTGCACCGGTTTGAGGACGTGCCCGCCGAGGTGGACGAGATGGTCCAGCGCGTCGTCGACGTCGGCGACCTGGAAGTACGTGACCCAGTGCGGTCCCTGGTCGCGGGGCAGGGCGCGCCCCAGGCCGTGGATGCCGGCGACGGGGCCGCCGCCCAAGTGCAGGGTGACGTAGTCGAAGTCGGCGGAGACCACCGGCTCCTCCTCGTAGCCGAACACCGTGCGGTAGAACTTGGCGACGCTCGCCGACTCGAGGGTCAGCAACTCGTTCCAGGCGGGTGTGCCGGGAACGCCCGAGACGGTGGTGCCGAGGTGGGCGGCGGCCTGCCAGATGCCGAAGACCGCCCCCGAGGGGTCGGAGCCGATCGCCATGCGGCCGGCGTCGGCGGCGTCCAGCGGACCCACGCCGATCGTGCCGCCGCGGCTGCGGACCGTCTCGGCCGTCAGATCCACGTCCTGTGAGGCGAAGTAGGGCGTCCACGCGATGGGAAGATGGCGGTCCGGCGGCAGTCGGCCGATACCGGCCACCTCGCGTCCGTCGAGCAGCGCGCGCACGTACGGGCCGAGTTGCTGGGGGCCCGGCTGGAACTCCCAGCCGAACAGCGCTCCGTAGAACTCCGCGGTCGCGGCCGGGTTGTGCACCATCAGGCTCACCCAGCAGGGCATGCCGGGCGCGTGCCGAGCGGGTGTGTCACCGTTCGGTCCGGCGGACCCCCGTGCGTCGGTCATCGTCACTCTCTTCTCGGCCTGGCGGTGGCCGTGCTCTCCGCAGCCCTGGTGGGGGCAGCCCTGGTGGGGGCAGCCCTGTGGGGCGTCCCTTGTCCGGGAGGATGCCCGATGTGCGGGCCCTGTCCCTGGCGGCGCGCTTGTCGGCGTATGTCGTTCAGCTGTACAGCAAGTGCTTGTTCCCGTACGCCGTGTGATCGCCTCGCTCCGGCCGAGCAGAGTAGCCGGACACGGACGACTCGGCCACCCCGTGCGCGAGGATGGGACCATGAACGCGATCATCTCCGCATCCGACCTCGCGAGGGACCTCGCGGGCGTCCACCCGCCGGTCCTGCTCGACGTCCGCTGGCAGCTCACCGCGGCCAGAGCGGCCGGCGAGCCGCCGTTCGACGGCCGGGCCGCGTACGAGGCGGGGCACCTTCCCGGAGCCGTCTTCGTCGACCTGGACCGGGAGTTGGCCTCCGCGCCGGGGGAGGGCGGTCGGCACCCGCTGCCGGACCTCGCGCACTTCGGTGCCGCGATGCGCCGGTCGGGCGTGTCGTCCCGGACGCCGGTGGTGGTCTACGACGGCGGCCAGGGGTGGGCGGCGGCCCGGGCGTGGTGGCTGCTGTGCTGGACGGGTCACCCGGACGTGCGAGTCCTCGACGGCGGGTTGCCGTCCTGGGAGGGGCCGTTGGAGACGTCCGTGCCGGCTCCGGCGGAGGGTGACTTCGTGCCCGAGCCGGGTGCGTCCGGTCTCCTCGACGCCGACGCCGCCGCGGAATTGGCGCGGTCCGGGGTGCTGCTGGACGCGCGGGCGGGGGAGCGCTACCGGGGTGAGGTGGAGCCGATCGACCCGGTGGCCGGGCACATCCCGGGGGCGGTGTCGGCGCCCACCACGGAGAACGTGGGGGCCGACGGGCGCTTCCTGCCCGCCGGGGAACTGCGCGCGCGGTTCGAGGAACTCGGCGTGACCGAGGGGGCGAGGGTCGGCGTGTACTGCGGGTCGGGCGTCTCGGCCGCCCACGAGGTCCTGGCGCTGGCGGCCGCGGGCATTCCGGCCGAGTTGTACGTGGGGTCGTGGTCGGAGTGGTCCTCGGACCCGGACCGGCCGGTCGCCGTCGGGCCGGACCCCCGGTGACGTGACACGAGGAGAGGGCCGCGCCCGACAGGCGCGGCCCTCGTCCCTCGTCAGCCGTGCGGCTACTCCTGCTTCTTGCGCCGCGTGCCGAACACGATCTCGTCCCAGCTCGGGACGGCCGCTCTGCGGCCCGGGCGCACGCCGTCCGCCTCGGCCTGGCGGTCGGTGGCGCCGATGAGCCGGTCGCGGTGGCTGCCCACGGACCGCGGCATGAGCACGTCCGCATAGGCGGAACCGGCCGAGGCGGCGGGAGCGGGAGGCTCCTCCTCCTCGACCTCGGCGACGACGGGCTCCTCCTCCGGTTCCGCCGGGGGGAGTTCCGGAACCACCAGGTCGCCGCGGAAGCTCGGCACCGCCTCCAGCAGACTGGTCAGCGAGTCGCGCTCACCCGTGGTCTCCTCGACCGGTTCGGACGCCTGCGCGGGCAGGCCGGGCCGCTCGCGCTCGGGGCGGTCCAGCGGTCTGTCGCGCGGCAGCCGGGCGATGCGCGGGACGAACGGGAAGCTGGGCTCGGGCGCGGCCAGATCGTCGGACTCGCCGATCAGGGAACGCGCCTCGTCGTCGACGGCCTGGACGAGCCGCCGGGGCGGGTCGTACGTCCAGCTCGCCGAGTGCGGCTCGCCCGCGACGCAGTAGACCAGCAGGACCTCCCACGTGCCGTCGTCGCGACGCCACGAGTCCCACTGGACGGTGTCCTTGTCGGCGCCGCGCAGCAGCAGCCGCTCCTGCACGGCCTCGCCCAGCGGCGGACCGGAGTTCTCGCCGGGGCGGCGGACGGGGGTCTTGCGAGCCCGCTCGGCCATGAAGGCGCGCTCGGCGAGCACGGGGCCCTCGAAGCGGCGCACCCGGTCGACGGGGATGCCGGCCATCTGCGCGACCTCTTCCGCGGTCGCGCCCGCACGTATACGTGCCTGGATGTCGCGGGGGCGGAGGTGGCTCTCGACCTCGATCTCGATCTGGCCGAGGCGGGGACGGTCGCCGCGCACGGCGGCGCGCAGGCGTTCGTCGATCGGAAGCGTGTACTCCGTGGAATCGGCAGCCTTCAGCACCAGCCGTGTGCCGTCATTCGAGACGGCCACGACACGCAGTTCGGGCATGGGGACCTCCCGGGTGGTGCCTGCCGACGTCACGTGCGTCGCTGCTTCCGCTAGTCGAGTGTGGCCTGCCCGGGTGCAGCCTGCCACAACCTTGCCGAGTTGCCCGGCGTGTCGGGCGCGGGCCCTGGATCGCCGTTATGGCACGGTTACCTGTTCGCAACGCTAAGTGACGAACGCTGTCACCCTGTGCAACTAGCCCCCTTCCGGCGGTCCTCAAGGCCCTGTACACCCTCACGGGAGACCGGACCCCGGGCTCGCTACAGTACTCCATTTGGGCCACGTGCGTGGATTGGCGCGCCGTCCAACTTCTCGCAAGAGGGGGTACCTGGCCGCCTCTTGCCCCCATTCCGTGATCTTGAACGTGGAGAACTTCACCTGATCACCAGAATCGGAACCGGGGTTTCGGCCACAGGTCACCTTCTTGTGCAGGTGGCCGACCGGGTACCGCAAAGGAGCCTTCGCCCCAGGTGAGTTCACCGGCGCCACCGTCCACACTGCACGGGCCGCAGGGAGGAAGCGGCCGGTGCGCGCGGCGGCGTCGTCCTCGGATCCGACGATGGCCGGAATTACCACCTGCCGGCCGGCCTTCGGGCCACACCCCCAGCGCCGCCGCGCGGCCCGCCCCCCAAACGCCGAGCGCCGGCGCCGGCGGGAGCGGAGACACCGGGAACACCACCCCGACGCGTCACCTACGCCCCCAGAACCCTCCGCACGTAGTCGTTCTGGAACCGCCGGTCGGGATCGAGGCGATCCCGCAGCGCCGTGAACTCGCCGAAGCGCGGATACACCCGGGAGAAGTACTCGGCGTCCCGGGTGTGGATCTTGCCCCAGTGCGGACGGCCCTCGTGGGCGGTGAAGATGCGCTCGGCCGCGGTGAAGTACCGCTGGTAGGGCGTGCCCTGGAACATGTGGACGGCGATGTACGCGCTGTCCCGGCCGGAGGCGGTGGACAGCGTGATGTCGTCGGCGGGGGCGGTGCGCACCTCGACGGGGAAGCTCACCCGGAGGCCGGATCGGTCGACCATCGCCTTCAGCTCACGCAGCGTCTCGACCACCGCCGCACGCGGAACGGCATACTCCATCTCCACGAAGCGCACGCGGCGCGGAGACGTGAAGACCTTGTAAGGGAGGTCCGTGTAAGTCCGCGCGGACAGGGCCTTGCTGGAGACCTGGGCGATCGCGGGGATCGTGGCGGGCACCGCGCGGCCGACCCAGTTGGCCACCTGGAAGACGCCGTTGGAGAGGAACTCGTCCTCGAACCAGCTCCGGAGCTGCGGCACCGGCTTCTCCGGACCGGCGCTGCGGTTGTTGCGCTTGGTGTTGGTGTTGCCCGTGTGCGGGAACCAGTAGAACTCGAAGTGCTCGTTCTCGGCCCAGAGTTCCTCGAAGTCCGCAAGGACCTTGTCGAACGGCATCGGCTCCTCACGGGCCGTGAGCAGGAACACCGGCTCGACGGCGAAGGTGATCGCGGTGACGATGCCCAGGGCACCGAGGCCGATGCGGGCGGCGGCGAAGACCTCCGGGTTCTCCTTGTCGGAGCAGCTGAGGACCGAGCCGTCGGCGGTGACCAGTTCCAGGCCGGTGATCTGGGCGGCGATCGAGCCGGAGTCCCGGCCCGTGCCGTGCGTGCCGGTGCTGGTGGCCCCGGAGACCGTCTGCTCCATGATGTCGCCCATGTTCGTGAGCGACAGACCCTCGCGCGCCAAGGCCAGGTTGAGCCTCTTGAGCGGGGTGCCGGCCTCCACCGTGACCGTCATGTTCTCGCGATCGATGCCGCGGATGCCGGTCAGCAGATGAGGACGGATCAACACCCCGTCCGTCGCGGCTATGGACGTGAAGGAGTGCCCGGCGCCGACGGCCTTCACCTTCAGGCCGTCCTCGGCGGCCCGCCGTACGGCGGCGGTCAGCTCGTCGACCGAGGCAGGGGCGACTTCGCGCGCGGGGCGCGCGGAGACGTTGCGGCCCCAGTTACGCCACGTGCCGTTCTTTCCGTTCGCTGTGCTGCTCAACGGAGCCTCCCCGACCCGGTGCCGGTCGCTTGAGCCGGCGGAACCCGAGGAAACCCACCGCGACCGCGACGGCCCCGGCCACCGCCGGAACCCCGTACCCGGCACGCGCCCCGGCCGCGTCGATCACCCAGCCGGCCGCGGAGGAGCCGAGTGCGACCCCCACCGCTAGCCCGGTGCTCACCCAGGTCATTCCTTCGGTGAGCTGCGCGCGTGGTACGTGCTCTTCGATGAGGGACATGGTCGTGATCATCGTGGGAGCGATGGACAGACCCGCAACGAACAGCGCCACGGCCAGAGACGGCAAGTTTCCGACCAGTAGGAGGGGGATCATACTCACGGCCATGGCGCATACGCCCAGCAGCCACCGTCGTTCCGGTGCTCCGGCGAAGTGCAACAGCCCGTAGACCATGCCTGCCACACACGAGCCCGCCGCGTACACGGCGAGGACGATGCTCGCCGCCGCCTTGCGGCCCTCCTCGTCGGCGAAGGCCACCGTGACCACGTCGACCGCCCCGAAGATCGCCCCGGTGGCGACGAAGGTGGCCACCAGGACCTGCAGGCCCGGCGCGCGCATCGCGCTGCCGCCGCCCTTGTGCTCGCGCGGGTGGGGCTCGGGCTCGGTGGCGCGCTGCGCGGTCAGCCAGAACACGCCGACGGCCAGGAAGCAGGCGGCGAGCAGCGGGCCGGCCTCCGGGAACCAGGCCGTGGACAGGCCGATGGAGATGATGGGCCCGAAGATGAAGCACACCTCGTCCACCACGGACTCGAAGGAGTACGCGGTGTGCAGCTGTGGGGTGCCCCGGTACAGCGCTGCCCAGCGGGCTCGGATCATGGCGCCGACGCTCGGCACACAGCCGATGCCGGCACAGGCGGCGAACAGCACCCAGTCCGGCCACCCGTAGTGCGCGGCGACCAGCAGGACGGCCGCCGCCACGAGCGATATCAGCGTGGCCGGGCGCAGCACCCGCCGCTGCCCGTACCGGTCCACCAGACGCGAGACCTGCGGCCCGGCCACCGCGGCGGCCAGTGCGATGGTCGCCGACAGGCCACCGGCCAGCCCGTACCGCCCGGTGAGCTGCGAGACCATCGTGACCACGCCGATGCCCATCATCGACAGCGGCATCCGGCCGAGGAAGCCCGCAGCGGAGAAACCCTTGGAGCCTGGGGCTGCGAACAGGGCGCGGTAGGGGCTGGGCACGGGTTCTCCGAAAGGCTCAGTAAGCTGCGAACGCAGTCGACACAGCTTACGGCCCGGAACGCCCCGACGCACCCGTCCGGCCCGGCCCCGGACCGCCCATGCGCCGCATGGCGCGCGGGTGTCCCCCCGCCGTTTCCCGGCTGTCAGTGCAGGGTGGCAGGATCGACTCATGCCAGACGCGCGCGATGTCAGCCCCTACGACGCCCTTCTCCTGCTCTCGTTCGGCGGCCCGGAGGGCCCGGACGACGTCGTCCCGTTCCTGGAGAACGTGACGCGTGGGCGCGGCATCCCCAAGGAACGCCTCAAAGAAGTCGGGCAGCACTACTTCCTGTTCGGCGGGGTCAGCCCGATCAACGACCAGAACCGTGCCCTGCTCGACGCCCTGCGCAAAGACTTCGCCGACCACGGCCTGGACCTGCCGGTCTACTGGGGCAACCGCAACTGGGCGCCGTACCTGACGGACACGCTGCGCGAGATGGTCCGCGACGGCCGCCGCCGCATCCTCGTCCTCGCCACCAGCGCCTACGCCTCGTACTCGGGCTGCCGCCAGTACCGCGAGAACCTCGCCGACTCGCTCGCGGCCCTGGAGGCGGAAGGCCTGGAGCTGCCCAGGGTCGACAAGCTCCGGCACTACTTCAACCACCCGGGCTTCCTGGAGCCCATGATCGACGGGGTGCTCCGGTCCCTCGCCGAGCTTCCCGAGGACGTCCGGGACGGGGCGCACCTCGCCTTCTCGACGCACTCGATCCCGACGGCCTCCGCCGACACCTCCGGCCCCGTCGAGGAACACGGCGACGGCGGCGCGTACGTGAAGCAGCACCTGGAGGTGGCGCGGCTGATCGCCGACGCCGTCCGCGAGCGCACCGGCGTCGACCACCCCTGGCAGCTCGTCTACCAGTCCCGCTCCGGCGCCCCGCACATCCCGTGGCTGGAACCGGACATCTGCGACCACCTCGACGAGCGGCACGCGGCCGGTGTCCCGGCCGTCGTCATCGCCCCCATCGGCTTCGTCTCCGACCACATGGAGGTCCTCTACGACCTCGACACGGAGGCCAAGGCCAGGGCCGAGGAGCTCGGGCTGCCGATGCGGCGCTCGGCCACCGTCGGCGCGGCCCCGAGGTTCGCCGCAGCGATCCGCGAGCTCGCCGTGGAGCGCGCCGCCGCCGAGCGCGGACAGGCCGCGACGCCGTGCGCCCTGGGCGCCCTCGGGGCGAGCCACAACCTCTGTCCGGTCGGCTGCTGCCCGGCCCGCGCCCCTAGGCCCGCCGCCGCGGGCGCCGACAGCACCTACGCGTGAGGAGTCCTGTGACCGACCCCCTGCACACGGACCTGCTCGACCTGGCCCAGGAGGCCGCCCGCCGCGCCGGCGCGCTGCTGCGGGACGGACGTCCGGCCGACCTCGCGGTCGCCGCCACCAAGTCCAGCCCCATCGACGTCGTCACCGAGATGGACATCGCGGCGGAGAAGCTGATCACGGGCCTGATCGCCGACCGCCGCCCGGACGACGGCGTCCTCGGCGAGGAGGGCGCCGCCACGGAGGGCACGAGCGGTGTCCGCTGGGTGATCGACCCGCTCGACGGCACGGTGAACTACCTGTACGGGCTGCCCACCTGGGCCGTCTCCATCGCCGCCGAGCAGGACGGCGAGACCGTGGTCGGAGTCGTCACGGCACCGATGCGCGGCGAGACCTTCCACGCCGTGCGCGGCCGGGGCGCCTGGGCCACCGGCGCCTGGGACGGCGAGCGCCGGCTGGCCTGCCGCCCCGCACCGCCCCTGGACCAGGCGCTGGTCTCGACGGGCTTCAACTACGTCGCCGACGTCCGCGCCCACCAGGCCGACGTGGCCCGGCGGCTGATCCCGCTGCTGCGCGACATCCGGCGCGGCGGTTCGGCCGCGGTCGACCTGTGCGACGTGGCCGCCGGACGCCTCGACGGCTACTACGAGCGCGGTCTGCACCCCTGGGACCTCGCGGCGGGGGACCTGATCGCCCGGGAGGCGGGCGCGCTGACCGGTGGACGCCCCGGAGAGCGCCCGTCAGGCGATCTGGCGGTTGCGGGTACTCCCGGCGTCTTCGAGCCACTCCAGCGCCTCCTGGAGGACTTCGGCGCCTGGCACGACTGAGGAGACCGGCGCTCCCGGACGACGGCCGACGGCGGGCTGAACCCGAGGTGAACACGCCCTCACGACAACGCAGCGGGCCCCGGCGCTGGATTCGCCGGGGCCCGCTCCGTACGGCCTGTCAGACGCTCGTGGCGCCGACCTGCACACCGTGCTCGGCGGCGAGACGGCGCAGGTCGTCGAGCTCGCCCTGCTCCACTTCGACGAGGAACTCGTCGCCCTCGTCGCGAGCCCGGGACAGATCGGTTTCGGTCGCCCTTATGCGCTGCAGAAGTCCTGCGGTGAAAGCGTCCATGCTGCGCCCCCTCGTCCTGGGTCGTGGGTCGATGGCACGGGGGTGTGCCGTTCGGAAGGGACGATCACGCCGCATGTGGATGCCCAGCGCCGCTCGGCCGGGCGGCGACGGTGCCGGACACCCACGCCCGCCCTGCGCAAAAGCGGATTGATGCGCACCGCATGGTGGTGCGGCGCCAGCAGAGCGTGATCGTGGGATGTAAAGCCGTCCTCCCCAAGCTCCCTTCCGAGGAAACCTAACCGGTCGAGAAAATCTCGTATTCCCCACGGGATCACCGCCCTCTCACCCGCCTTACCTCCGACTTATGACCGAAAAGGGCAGGATGGAGAGCAACACACCACGACACCGTCGAAGACCCCTGCCCGCGTGCGCCCGCCGAGGGCTGCGCGGGTGGACATGAGGAAGGACCAGGAACGTGCGCGTACTCGTCGTCGAGGACGAGCAACTGCTCGCCGATGCGGTGGCCACCGGACTGCGCCGGGAGGCCATGGCCGTCGACGTCGTGTACGACGGCGCGGCCGCCCTGGAGCGCATCGGCGTCAACGACTACGACGTGGTCGTCCTCGACCGGGACCTCCCGCTCGTGCACGGCGACGACGTCTGCCGCAAGATCGTCGAGCTCGGCATGCCCATGCGCGTGCTGATGCTCACGGCCTCCGGGGACGTCAGCGACCGGGTTGAGGGACTGGAGATCGGCGCCGACGACTATCTGCCCAAGCCGTTCGCGTTCAGTGAGCTCATCGCACGCGTGCGTGCCCTCGGCCGGCGCACCAGCGTGCCCCTGCCGCCGGTCCTGGAGCGCGCCGGGATCAAGCTCGACCCCAACCGCCGCGAGGTCTTCCGGGACGGCAAGGAGGTCCAGCTCGCGCCCAAGGAGTTCGCCGTCCTGGAGGTGCTGATGCGCAGCGAGGGCGCCGTCGTCTCGGCGGAGCAGCTGCTGGAGAAGGCCTGGGACGAGAACACCGACCCGTTCACGAACGTCGTGCGCGTGACGGTCATGACCCTGCGCCGCAAGCTGGGCGAGCCGCCCGTCATCGTCACCGTCCCCGGCTCCGGCTACCGGATCTGATACCCCGTGGCGACGACTCCCGCGCCCCCGCAGGCGCCCCCGAAGCCGACCTGGGACCCCAGGAGGCCCGTGCCGCCCTTTCCCTGGCTGCGTCCGACCATCCGCATAAGGCTGACGCTGCTCTACGGCGGCATGTTCCTGATCGCCGGCATCCTGCTGCTGTCGATCATCTACCTGCTGGCGGCACAGGCCCTCAACACCGGGAACGAGCCACTTTTCAAGATCGTCGGTGGTACGGAGATCAAGGTGGCCAGCGATAATTGTCCTGCGGTCAACTCCGACAATCCGACGCTCTCCGAGTTCAATGCTGCGATCAGCGAGTGCATCGACCACCAGCGTCAGGCCGCCCTGGACAACCTGCTCAGCCGCTCGCTCCTGGCCCTGCTGGGGCTCGCGGTCATCGCCTTCGCCTTCGGCTACGCGATGGCCGGCCGCGTCCTCTCCCCGCTGGGCCGGATCACCCGCACCGCTCGCGCGGTCGCCGGGTCCGACCTCTCCCGCCGGATCGAGCTGGACGGCCCGGACGACGAGCTGAAGGAGCTGGCGGACACCTTCGACGACATGCTGGAGCGGCTCCAGCGTGCCTTCACCGCCCAGCAGCGCTTCGTCGGCAACGCCTCGCACGAGCTGAGAACGCCCCTGGCGATCAACCGCACACTCCTCGAGGTGCACCTGTCCGACCCGAACGCGCCCGTGGAACTGCAGCAGCTCGGCAAGACGCTGCTGGCCACCAACGAGCGCAGCGAGCAGCTCGTGGAGGGCCTGCTGCTGCTCGCCCGCAGCGACAACCAGGTCGTCGAGCGGGGGCCCGTGGACCTCGCCGAGGTCGCCTCCCGGGCCATCGATCAGGTGCACGGCGAGGCCGAGAGCAAGGGCGTCGTCATCCGGGGCGAGCTGCAGCCCGCGGTCGTGCAGGGCAACGGCGTGCTGCTGGAGCGGATCGCGCTCAACCTCGTGCAGAACGCCGTGCGCTACAACGTGGCGGAGGACGGCTGGGTCGAGGTCACCACCGAGGTCCAGCACGGCCAGGCGCTCCTGGTCGTCTCCAACACGGGCCCGGTGGTGCCGGCGTACGAGATCGACAACCTCTTCGAGCCGTTCCGGCGGCTGCGCACGGAGCGGACGGGCAGCGACAAGGGGGTCGGCCTCGGACTGTCGATCGTCCGGTCCGTGGCCCGGGCGCACGGCGGGCACATCTACGCCCAGCCGCGTGAGGGAGGTGGGCTCGTGATGCGGGTCACGCTGCCCATCTGAGATCATGTCGCCGATCAACTCGGCGAGACTCGGGGATGTTCGCTTTGCGCGGAATTTTCAAAACCGTGCCGAGCGTGTCCCGTGTGTGATCGATCACAGGGACTTCTTTCCGGTCATTTACGTTCCGTGATCATGCACCCTGTCGGAAAGCCGGGAAAATCCCGGTTTTCGGGGGTCTTGATCACGGGAAGTACACGGTGAGACGCCTTTGGCGTGCGGCATTCGGACCGTGTACGGTCCCCATCGCCATCCAAGCCGATCACTCGTCAGGAGTCCGGTTGGGTGTCGATTGAGTAACAGACCTTGATGTGAGGCAAAATCTCCGCCTCAGGTCGGGCACAAGTCCGGCCTCTCACGCGTTACGTGCGCTGGAGACACCGCAGACACCCAGAGGGGGAGAGCGACCATGGCAACCGATTACGACACTCCACGCAAGACCGACGACGACGTCGACTCGGACAGCCTCGAAGAGCTGAAGGCTCGGAGGAACGACAAGTCGGCTTCCGCCGTGGACGTCGACGAGTTCGAGGCCGCCGAAGGCCTCGAACTGCCCGGAGCCGACCTCTCGAACGAGGAGCTGGCCGTCCGGGTGCTCCCGAAGCAGCAGGACGAGTTCACCTGCATGAGCTGCTTCCTGGTGCACCACCGCAGCCAGCTGGCCCGGGAGAAGAACGGTCAGCCGATCTGCCGCGACTGCGACTGAGGGCGGGTCGGCCGTGGCTGGCTCGACCCCTCCCTGGAAGCGCCGCTTCCCCAAGTGGAAAGCGGACGAAGGGCCGATCGACGGCCCGCATCACGGCGCGCGTGACGACGAGCGAGGCTCAACCGGCTCGGGGACGGCCTCGCTCGAACCCGCAGCGGACCGGGGTGACCTCCCGGCATCCGTGGACGTCCCCGCACCCGTCGCGAGACGGCGGGCGGGGGCGATCCGGGAGCGGGCCAGGGAAGGCGCCCGCAAGGGCGGCGACCGGGCCCGGGCCGGGCTCGCCCACCTCGCCGACCGGATCATCGAACTGGCTCCGCGCGTCCCCGTACGGGACCTGGCGACGCTGCGCAGGCAGTTCCCGGACCTCGGGCCCGAGGAACTGGCGGACAAGCTCGTGGGCGGCGCCGCGAACGCGACGGCGACGGTCGGCGCGGGTATCGGCGCGGCCGCGATGCTGCCCATCCCCCCGGCGATGCCGACGGAACTGGCCGCCGAGGTCACCGGCGTCGCCGCGATCGAGCTGAAGATGATCGCCGAACTCCACGAGGTGTACGGCCTACGGCCGCCCGGCAATCTCAAACAGCGCAGCACCGCGTACCTCGGCTCGTGGTCGGGGGAGCGCGGGATCGACGCGACCAAGCCGTCGACGTTCAGCACGGCGCTGAACAGCCGCATGAAGCGCGAACTGCGACAGCGGATCATGAAACGCCTGGTCCGCAACATGCCGAACCTGATGCCGTTCCTGGTGGGCGCCGCCGTCGGCGCGGTCATGAACCGAGGCGAGACGAGAAAGCTCGCCGCCCGGATCCGCCAGGACCTGCGCAAGATCCAGGTGCCCTGGGACGCCCTGGAGGCGCTCCCCGCCCTGGACCGTCCGGCGGACGCCCTGGAGATGGGCGAGATCACGCACGACCCCCTGGGCCGCCACGAGGACGACCGGCGCGACGGCCGAGACGACGGCAAGCAGGGCGACGGGCGCTGAATCCGGCCCGTCAACAGCGGCTGGGTGATGGTCCGCGTGGGTGTGCTACGCGGCCTTCGCCGCCGTCAGAGCCTGCGCCAGGCGCTCCGGCGCGCGCGTGGACAGGTACAGGTAGGGCGTCGGGTCCTGCGGGTCCGTGACCTCCACGCGCAGGGCCGTGGGGATGTACGCGCGCAGCAGCAGGAAGGCGCGCGGGTCGGCCTTGTACGTCCGCCAGGCGCGGGCCCCCTCCGCGTCCAGCACCTCCGCCTCGCCCAGGGCCGCCACCGGGATCTTCGCCTCGCCCGCGATCAGGGAGTCGCCCACCACACGGATGCGGACCGAGCCGTAGGAGCTCGCGGCGACGGCCGCGACCGCGGTGCCCCCGGCCAGGCCGCCGAGCATCGGCAGCGTGCCGAACGGGAGCAGGATCAGGGCCATGGAGACGCCCACGAGGAACGAGATCAGCCACCAGGTCCGCGGGGCGGTGAGGCGTTCTTCGTAGGGGGCGGCGGAGAGCTGCATGGGGCCAAGCTTGACACGGTGTCGGGAAGGGGCCGACGCGCGGGTAAGGTCTCCCGCTGTGAGTGGTACTTCCGCAGCTCTTCAGCCTCCGGCCGACGCCGCGCGACCGGTGCGGCACCCGGACGCGCCCGCGCCCGGTGAGCTCCTCGGCGCGCACTACGGCGCGTGTTTCGGCTGTGGCGGCGACCAGCCGCACGGGCTGCACCTGGAGGCGCGGGCCGGTGAGGGTGTGTCGCTGACCGCCGAGTTCACCGTGCAGCCCGCCCACCAGGGCGCCCCGGGCCTCGCACACGGGGGCGTGCTCGCCTCCGCCCTGGACGAGACCCTCGGCTCGCTGAACTGGCTGCTGCGCACGATCGCCGTGACCGGGCGGCTGGAGACCGACTTCGTGCGGCCCGTGCCCGTCGGGACCACGCTGCACCTGGAGGCGGAGGTGACGGCCGTCGCCGGGCGGAAGATCTACTCCACCGCCACCGGCCGCGTCGGCGGCCCCGACGGACCCGTCGCCGTGCGCGCCGACGCGCTCTTCATCGAGGTGAAGGTCGACCACTTCGTCGACCACGGCCGGCAGGAAGAGATCCAGGCGGCCATGAACGATCCGGACCAGGTCCGGCGCGCCCGTGCCTTCGAGGTGAACCCGTGATCCCGGAAAGCTCTCAGGGCCCAGTCGGCCCCACCGGTCCCGCTGGCCCCACCAGTCCCGCTGGCCCCACCGGCCCCGTGAGCCGTTCGCCGCTGGACGTGCTGATCCGGCGCATCGATCCGGACGTACCGCTTCCGTCTTATGCGCGGCCCGGGGACGCCGGGGCCGAACTGCGCACGACCGAGGCGTGCCGACTGGAGCCGGGGGAGCGGGCGGTACTGCCCACGGGGGTGTCTGTGGCGTTGCCCGAGGGGTACGCGGCCTTCGTGCACCCGCGATCCGGTCTGGCCGCTCGCTGCGGCGTCGCCCTGGTGAATGCCCCGGGGACGGTTGATGCCGGGTACCGTGGGGAGATCAAGGTGATCGTGGTGAATCTCGACCCGCGCGAGGCCGTGCGGTTCGAGCGCTTCGACCGGATTGCCCAACTGGTGGTCCAGCAGGTCGAGAGGGTCCGCTTCCAGGAGGTGGCGGAACTGCCCGGCTCCGCGCGGGCCGAGGGGGGCTTCGGGTCCACCGGAGGCCATGCCGCGGTGGACGGGACGAGCGGCACAAGCGGTCAGGCCGCCCTGGGCGGTCAGGCGGGTGGGAATCGATACGCTTCGGTCGTATCCGACCGGGAAGGACAGTGACGTGTTCGGACGTCGCAAGAAGAGGGATGCCGCCGAGGACGCGGCCGGCGAGGCCGAGCAGGTCGTCGACGGTGTCGACACCGACGCGGACGAAGAGCGCGAGCGCCTGAGGCTCGAACCGGCGCCGCGCCCCGACGGACCCTGGGACAGCTCCGAGGTCCGTGACCCGAGCGAAGGCCGGGTCGACCTAGGCGGTCTGTTCGTGCCGGGCGTCGAGGGCATGGAGCTCAGGGTCGAGGTCGCGGGCGACGCGATCGTGGCGGCCACGGTCGTGCTGCGCGACAGCGCCATCCAGCTCCAGGGCTTCGCCGCCCCCAAGCGCGAGGGCATCTGGGGTGAGGTGCGCGAGGAGATCGGCACCGGCATCACCCAGCAGGGCGGCATCGTCGACGAGGTCGAGGGGCCGCTGGGCTGGGAGCTGCGCGCTCAGGTGCCCGTACAGCTGCCGGACGGCACCGGCGGCTTCCAGGTGGTGCGGTTCGTCGGCGTGGACGGTCCCCGCTGGTTCCTGCGCGGGGTCATCTCGGGCCAGGGCGCGGTGCAGCCGCAGGCCGCCGGGCTGCTCGAGCAGATCTTCCGGGACACCGTCGTGGTGCGCGGTGAGGGCCCGATGGCGCCCCGCGACCCGATCGTCCTGAAGCTGCCGAACGACGCCCAGATGGTTCCCGAGGGCGTCCAGCAGGAGGAGGAGGGCTCCCGTTTCGCGGGCGGAATGGGCCAGCTCCAGCGCGGGCCGGAGATCACCGAGGTCCGCTGACCCCACAGAGACACCAGGGCCGTACCCCACCGGGGCGCGGCCCTTTCTCGTGCGCGGAACCTCGACGGCGCCTTGGTCTGTACCTATTGTCTCCGTTCAGCGCGTCGATGCCGCTCCCCGTGCTCCCAGCGCACCCGCCGCCTTCGTCCACCCGGAGTGAGCGTCTCCAAAGGCCGGTTGGACTTCACCCGGTCCAAGGCCAACGCCGGGGCACAGCCCTGGAAGAGCGCCTTCGACCAGATGATGGGGAGCGAGTACGCCGACGGGGCTCGGCTTCCACGCCAAGTACCGGCTCGGCGCCGGTGCGGAGAGCTGGCTGCGCGGCGGTTCGCTGCAACCGGGGCTCGGACCGGTGTCCCAGGTCGGCCACAACGCCCTGGCCATCCGTCCCGGGCACGCCATGACCAACACCGGGACGCTCCTGCGGGGCCGCCCCGCCGGCAGCAACAACCTCTTCGTCGCCTGGAAGACCCTCACCCACGGCGACAACCCCGCGTGCCCCCCTGACCGACCGGGCGCCGGTCTGGAACCCCGGCGCCCGGTCCACCCGAGCCGGGGCCGGGACGCCCGGTGCCCCGGCGAGGCCGAGGACACGAACCGGCCGGTGACATGCTCGTCGGTCACCCGTGATTCCACCGCCGAGCCGGCCGCGAAGAAGGCCGACCGAGCCGGCGGGGACGTACGGCCGACTCTCCCCCGAGTCCCATCCGCCGGAGGCGCCCGTGCGCGAAAGCGGCCGCCTGCCGTCGTGCGGCACCGACAAGGACCTCTCGCCACCGGCGCGCCGCATCACCACGTGGACGGGGCACCGCTTCGGGAAACAGGCTCTTCGCTCTTCGTCACCACGCCCCGGTACGCTTCAGACATGAGCGCTGTTCCTCGTTCCGAAAAGCCCGCGGGCCGGTTCCGGCGCATGCTCGACCGGCTCTCCTCGTCACAGGGGGACCTGGAGTCCGAGGAGCTGCGCGAGGACGCGGAAACGGCCGGCTGCACCCGGATCGGGGACTGCCAGGACCGCCAGATAGTCACGGTTACTGGTACCTTGCGCACGGTCACCCTTCGGCCGCGCGCCGGAGTCCCGGCCCTGGAGGCCGAGCTGTTCGACGGCTCCGCCCCGCTGGACGTGGTGTGGCTCGGCAGGCGCTCCATCGTGGGGATAGAGCCGGGGCGCAGGCTGATCGCATCGGGCCGGATCTCGATGAGCCGGGGCCGCCGGGTGCTGTTCAATCCCAAGTACGAACTGAGACCCCTCGGACGGGAGTAGCCGGTGACGTCGCTCGACAAGCCGACCGAAGAGACATCTGCGGACGACGCCCGGGCGGTGACCGAGGCCGCCCTGTTCGAGGCGTTCGGCGGCGTGCGGGGCATGGTGGAGACGGTGGTTCCAGGCCTCCTCTTCGTCACCGTCTACACGATCAACAAGGACCTGCACCTGTCGGCGATCGCCGCGCTGGCCGTGTCACTGGTGCTGGTCGTGGTCCGGCTGTTGATGAAGGACACCGTCAAGCACGCCTTCAGCGGTGTCTTCGGCGTGGCCTTCGGTGTCGTCTTCGCGATGATGACCGGCAACGCCAAGGACTTCTACCTGCCCGGCATGCTCTACACGCTCGGTCTGGGCCTCGCCTACATCATCACCACCCTGTGCGGGGTGCCGCTGATCGGGCTGATCCTCGGCCCGGTCTTCAAGGAGAACCTCTCCTGGCGCACGCGCAACCCCGGCCGCAAGAAGGCCTACGCGAAGGCCAGCTACGCCTGGGGCGCGATCCTGCTCGCCAAGTGCGCGATCCTCTTCCCGCTGTACTGGTGGGCCGACACCACCCAGCTGGGCTGGGTCCTGGTCGCCCTGAAGATCCCGCCGTTCCTGCTCGCGGTGTACCTCACGTGGGTGTTCCTGGCGAAGGCGCCCGCGCCCATCGACGTGTTCGCGGAGATGGAGGCCGAGGAGAAGGCGGCCGAGGAGCGGGAGCGGCAGGCCGCCGCGGGGCCCGCCGAGCAGTGACCCTCCGCATGTTCCGCCCGTTCCTCGCGAGAGCGTGCTCAGCCCGCCGTGTTCCGGCGGACCGACAGCAGGTCCTCCAGCTGCTCCTCGCGCGCCTGGGCGGCCACGAAGAGGAGTTCGTCACCGGCCTCCAGGGAGTCCTCCCCGGAGGGCGTCAGCACACGGTTGCCGCGGATGATCGTCACCAGGGACGTGTCCTGCGGCCACTCGACGTCGCCGACCTGCGTGCCGGCCAGGGCCGACTCCTCGGGCAGGGTCAGCTCGACCAGGTTGGCGTCGCCGTGGCTGAAGCGCAGCAGACGGACCAGGTCGCCGACGCTCACCGCCTCCTCGACCAGGGCGGACATCAGACGCGGGGTGGAGACGGCGACGTCCACGCCCCAGGACTCGTTGAACAGCCACTCGTTCTTGGGGTTGTTCACCCGGGCGACGACGCGCGGGACGCCGTACTCCGTCTTGGCGAGGAGCGAGACGACCAGGTTCACCTTGTCGTCGCCGGTCGCGGCGATCACGACGTTGCAGCGCTGGAGGGCCGCCTCGTCCAGGGACGTGATCTCGCAGGCGTCGGCGAGCAGCCACTCGGCCTGCGGGACGCGCTCGACCGAGATGGCGGTCGGCGCCTTGTCGATCAGCAGGACCTCGTGGCCGTTCTCCAGCAGTTCGCCCGCGATCGAGCGGCCGACGGCGCCGGCTCCGGCAATGGCGACCCTCATCAGTGACCGCCCTCCTCTTCGGGACCCTTGGCGAACGCCGCCTCGACCTTGTCGACCTCGTCGGTGCGCATCATCACGTGCACCAGGTCGCCCTCCTGCAGCACCGTCTGCGAGGTGGGCAGGACCGCCTCGCCCAGCCGGGTCAGGAACGCGACGCGCACGCCGGTCTCCTCCTGCATCCTGCTGATCTTGTGGCCGACCCAGGCGGCGGAGGTGTGCACCTCGGCGAGCTGGACGCCGCCGGTGGGATCGCGCCACAGCGGCTCGGCGCCCGAGGGGAGCAGACGGCGCAGCATCTGGTCGGCCGTCCAGCGGACGGTCGCGACGGTGGGGATGCCCAGGCGCTGGTACACCTCGGCGCGGCGGGGGTCGTAGATGCGGGCGGCGACGTTCTCGATGCCGAACATCTCACGGGCCACGCGTGCGGCGATGATGTTGGAGTTGTCACCGCTGGAGACGGCGGCGAAGGCGCCGGCCTCCTCGATGCCCGCCTCGCGCAGGGTGTCCTGGTCGAAGCCGACGCCGGTGACCCGGCGACCGCCGAACCCCGAGCCCAGTCGGCGGAAGGCGGTGGGGTCCTGGTCGACCACGGCGACCGTGTGCCCCTGTTGCTCCAGGTTCTGGGCCAGCGCGGAACCGACCCTTCCGCACCCCATGATGACAATATGCATCGCGTCACACCGCGCTTCCTGCAGGCCCTCTGGCCCTCATGAACGTCGTACTCATGTCTCTCTCTCGGCTCGCCTGGCATCACATCGCGGCCTGCGTGCGGGCCGCCGGGCAACATCATGCCGGGGGAATCACGTCATGATGCCCTCCGGGGGCGGTGCCGCGTTCGACTGCCGACTCCAACGTATCCGCAAAGTCGAGAGGGTTGCCGAGGTCCCTGCCGGGCCCCGGCCCGGGGGAGGAACCTGCCATGCGTACCGAGATCGACGTCCTCGTGCTGGGCGGCGCGGGTGTGGACACCATCGTGCACGTGCCCCAACTGCCCGTGCCGTTCGCGGACAGCCACATGATCCGGCCCGGGATCGTGACCCGGGCGGGCCAGAGCGGGGATTTCGTGGCCCTCGGGACGAACGCGCTGGGCCTGCGCACCCACCACCTCGACCTGCTCGGCGACGACCCCGAGGGCGACCTCGTCCGCGCCCTGCACCGGGAGCACGGCATCGGACTCACCGCCGTCCCGCAGCCGCTCGGCACCAAACGCGCGGTCAACCTCGTCGGCCCCGACGGCAGACGGTCCTCCCTCTACGACGCCACCCGGGCCGCCGACACCGACCGGCTGCCCGAGGCCACGGTGCGCGCACTCGCGGGCGTCAGCCGGCACGCCCACGTCGTCATCACCCAGCCGTGCGCCCACACGCTGCCCGCCCTGCGCGCGGCGGGCCTCACGATCTCCACCGACCTGCACGACTGGGACGGCTCCAACCCCTACCACGAGCCCTTCGCCCACCAGGCCGACCTGGTCTTCCTGTCCACCACGGCCCTCGCCGACCCGGAACGGACCATGCGGCGGATCACCGAGCGGGGCAGGGCCCGGATCGTCGTCGCCACCGCCGGGGCGGACGGGGCGTACCTGCTGGCCGACGGCGAGCTCAGCCACGTGCCCGCCGCCGTGCCCCCGGCCCCGGTCGTCGACTCCAACGGCGCGGGCGACGCCTTCGCCGCCGCGTTCCTCTACGCCTGGCTGAACGGCACCCCACCCCTGCGCAGCGCCCTGCACGGCACCGTGGCCGGTGCCTACGCCTGCACGGTCCCGTCGACCCGGGCCGCCGGCATCGGGCGGGCGGAACTGAGCGCGCGAGTGGCGGGTCTGGAGCGGTCCGAGCCTGCTCCTAGGGCGTGTCCGGCGACACGTCCTTGCGGCGGCTGATGCTGAGAACGCTCGCCATCGTCAGGATTCCGAGGGCGACGAGGGTGGCCGCGGCGCCGATCAGCTGGGCGGGCGTGTGCATGGGACCTCCAGGGGCGGCAACTGCAGGGAAGCGGACGAGGCTTAGTCATATAGGCATGGGAAGCGGGTGACCTGCGCAATCCGCAGCCGCACAGGCCTGTGAATTCACCCGGAGAGCAGACGGAACGCCGATGAGGGGTGGCGGGTGGGCGACCCCGCAAACGAAGGCCTACGATCCTCTGTTGTGTCCAAACTGACCGACGTGCCCAAACGGATCCTGATCGGGCGCGCACTGCGCAGCGACCGGCTGGGCGAAACGCTCCTGCCGAAGCGCATCGCACTCCCCGTCTTCGCCTCCGACCCGCTGTCCTCCGTGGCGTACGCGCCCGGCGAGGTGCTGCTGGTCCTGTCGATCGCGGGCGTGACGGCGTACCACTTCAGCCCGTGGATCGCCGTCGCGGTCGTCGTGCTGATGTTCACCGTCGTGGCCTCGTACCGGCAGAACGTGCGCGCCTACCCCAGCGGCGGCGGCGACTACGAGGTGGCGAACACCAACCTCGGTCCCAAGGCCGGTCTGACGGTGGCGAGCGCGCTGCTCGTCGACTACGTCCTCACCGTCGCCGTCTCGATCTCCTCCGGCATCGAGAACCTCGGCTCCGCGATCCCCTTCGTGGTGGAGCACAAGGTGTTCTGCGCGATCGGCGTGATCGTGCTGCTGACCCTGATGAACCTGCGCGGGGTGAAGGAGTCGGGCTCGCTGTTCGCCATCCCGACCTACATCTTCGTCGCGGGCGTCTTCACCATGATCGCCTGGGGCGCCTTCCGCGGCCTGGTCCTGGACGACACCATGCGGGCACCCACGGCGGACTACGCCATCAAGCCCGAGCACGGAGGCCTGGCCGGCTTCGCCCTGGTCTTCCTGCTGCTGCGCGCCTTCTCCTCCGGCTGCGCCGCCCTCACCGGTGTCGAGGCGATCTCCAACGGTGTCCCGGCCTTCCGCAAGCCCAAGTCGAAGAACGCCGCGAACACCCTCGCCCTGATGGGCCTGCTGGCCGTCACCATGTTCTGCGGCATCATCGCGCTGGCCGCCGCGACCGACGTCCGCATGGCCGAGAACCCGGCCAAGGACCTCGTCCACAACGGTGTGCCGCTGGGCCCCGACTACGTCCAGAACCCGGTGATCTCCCAGGTCGCCGAGGCCGTCTTCGGCAAGGGCAGCTTCCTGTTCATCCTCCTGGCCGCCGCCACCGCGCTGGTGCTGTTCCTCGCCGCCAACACCGCCTACAACGGCTTCCCGCTGCTCGGCTCGATCCTCGCCCAGGACCGCTACCTGCCGCGCCAGCTCCACACCCGCGGCGACCGCCTGGCCTTCTCCAACGGCATCGTGCTCCTCGCCGGCGCCGCCGGACTGCTGGTCGGCATCTACGGCGCCGACTCCACCCGCCTGATCCAGCTCTACATCGTCGGCGTGTTCGTGTCCTTCACGCTCAGCCAGACCGGCATGGTCCGGCACTGGAACCGCCACCTGGCCGCCGAGAAGGACCAGGCCAAGCGCCGCCACATGATCCGCTCCCGCGCCATCAACGCCTTCGGCGCCTTCTTCACCGGCCTGGTCCTGGTCGTCGTCCTCGTCACCAAGTTCACCCACGGCGCCTGGGTCGCCCTGCTCGGCATGGTGATCTTCTACGCGACGATGACGGCCATCCGCAAGCACTACGACCGGGTCGCCGCCGAGATCGCCGCCCCCGAGGGCCCGAGCGACGACAGCGTACGGCCCTCCCGGGTCCACTCGGTCGTGCTGATCTCCAAGATCCACCGTCCGGCGCTGCGCGCCCTGGCCTACGCCAAGCTGATGCGCTCGGACACCCTGGAGGCGCTGAGCGTCAACGTCGACCCGGCGGAGACCAAGGCACTGCGCGAGGAGTGGGAGCGGCGCGGCATCGACGTACCGCTGAAGATCCTCGACTCGCCCTACCGCGAGATCACGCGGCCGATCATCGAGTACGTCAAGAGCCTGCGCAAGGAATCGCCGCGCGACGCGGTGTCCGTGATCATCCCCGAGTACGTCGTCGGTCACTGGTACGAGCACCTGCTGCACAACCAGAGCGCCCTGCGGCTGAAGGGCCGGCTGCTGTTCACACCCGGGATCATGGTGACCTCGGTGCCGTACCAGCTGCAGTCCTCCGAGGCGGCCAAGCGGCGGGCCCGCAAGCAGCAGGACTGGAACGCGCCGGGGTCGGTGCGGCGCGGTCCCGCGCAGGTGCGGTCCAAGGAGTCCACGGACCACAAGGCGTGAGACGACGACTCGTGTGACGAGACGACCCGTGTGCCGGGGTCTGCCCGCACGAGGGGGAGGGTTGGTGTGACGGGGACGGCTTGTGTGAAACGGCCGGGCGGCGGCCACGTAGACTGGTGGGCTGTTGTCCGGCCGTTCCCGTTCGGCCCTTTCCCCTCACGCGTTATGGAGTCACCCCGCCATGCAGGCAGAACCGAGGAAGTCGCTGGTGGGGGAGGAGTACGAGGTCGAGGTAGGCCCCGTCGCCCACGGCGGTCACTGCATCGCCCGTACGTCCGAGGGGCAGGTGCTGTTCGTACGGCACGCGCTGCCCGGTGAGCGGGTCGTGGCCCGGGTGACGGAGGGCGAACAGGGCGCACGGTTCCTGCGCGCGGACGCCGTGACGGTGCTCGACGCCTCCAAGGACCGGATCGACGAGCCCTGCCCGTTCGCCGGCCCCGGCCGCTGCGGCGGCTGCGACTGGCAGCACGCCAAGCCGGGCGCGCAGCGCCGCCTGAAGGCCGACGTCATCGCCGAACAGCTCCAGCACCTCGCCGGGCTCACCCCGGAAGAGGCCGGCTGGGACGGCACCGTGCTGCCCGCCGAGGGCGACAAGGTGCCCGCGGGCCAGGTCCCCGCGTGGCGCACCCGCGTCCAGTACGCCGTCACCGCCGACGGCCGGGCCGGCCTGCGCCGGCACCGCTCGCACGAGGTGGAGCCGATCGACCACTGCATGATCGCCGCGGAGGGCGTCAGCGAGCTGGGCATCGAGAAGCGGGTCTGGACGGGCATGGACTCCGTCGAGGCGATCGCGGCGACGGGCTCCCAGGACCGCCAGGTGATCCTCACGCCCAAGCCGGGCGCACGTCTGCCGCTGGTCGAACTCGACCGTCCGGTCTCCGTCCTGCGCGTGGACGAACGCTCCGGCGGTGTCCACCGCGTCCACGGCCGGCCCTTCGTCCGCGAACGCGCGGACGGCCGCACCCACCGCGTCGGCAACGGCGGTTTCTGGCAGGTCCACCCGAAGGCCGCGGACACCCTGGTGACCGCGGTCATGCAGGGCCTGCTGCCCCGCAAGGGCGACATGGCCCTCGACCTGTACTGCGGCGTCGGCCTCTTCGCCGGCGCCCTCGCCGACCGCGTCGGCGACCAGGGCGCGGTCCTCGGCATCGAGTCCGGCAAGCGGGCGGTGGAGGACGCGCGGCACAACCTCGCCGAGTTCGACCGTGTCCGCATCGAACAGGGCAAGGTCGAGAGCGTGTTGCCGCGCACGGGCATCGAGGAGGTCGACCTGATCGTCCTCGACCCGCCGCGGGCGGGGGCGGGCCGCAAGACGGTGCAGCACCTGGCCTCGCTGGGCGCGCGACGGATCGCGTACGTGGCGTGCGACCCGGCGGCGCTGGCGCGGGACCTGGGGTACTTCCGGGACGGGGGGTATCGGGTGCGGACGCTTCGGGCGTTCGATCTTTTCCCGATGACCTCGCATGTGGAGTGCGTGGCGATCCTGGAGCCTGCAAGCAAGGCGTCCTGATCTGCGCTCTTGTTGCCCGGGTGGGTTGCTCGACCTGTTGCCCCCCCCGTGCAGCGGTTCGAGCGGACGGATCGACCTTGGTTACTTCGCTGACCTGCGAGTTCGTGAGCGCGGTGCTTGCATGGGCGATGCCTCCAGAGGGTCGTTCGGAGATTCCTGACGCTCGGATGACGACCGAGGGCTGAGTTTCTGCCGCACCTCCGCAGCGGCGGTGCGAGCGGTCTGCCGGGACCGACCGCACCGCTTTGATACCGGCGTCGGCCGGGTTCTGCTGGCCGATCATCTGGTTGAGCCACGCCTGCTCGTAGTAGTCGAACAGCGCTACCGTCCTGTCCCAGCGCGGGACGTACTCGTCCGAGCGGCCGCTGACGTGTCCGGAGATCGACCGGTTCTACGGCGAGCGCGTCCAT
This sequence comes from Streptomyces sp. NPDC096046, assembly GCF_040303285.1. Taxonomy (NCBI): domain Bacteria; kingdom Bacillati; phylum Actinomycetota; class Actinomycetes; order Kitasatosporales; family Streptomycetaceae; genus Streptomyces; species Streptomyces sp. NPDC096046. The sequence continues at coordinate 148,091 of NZ_JBEOSZ010000008.1, forward strand.
CTCCGCTACGACGCGCCGTCCACCGGAGACCGTTACGCCCAGGCGGCGGCTCGGTGCCGTGACCGGCTGACGGCTCAGGGAATCGATCTGGCTGCCTACAACACCAGGGAGAACGCCGCCGACGCGGCGGATCTGCGCAAGCTCCTGGGAATTCCGGGAGTGGAACGTCCTGTCGCATTCCTACGGCACGCAACTGGCGCTGACCTACATGCGGATGTTCCCCGAAGGCATCAGGAGAACGCCGAGGGGAACCCGCGGCACCGCGAGGGCCTGGCCATTGACGTGCCGGGGCTGGCGTTCGTCGGACTGGAGTGGCAGCGCAGCCTGTCATCGAACTCGCTGCGCGGGGTCGGCCAGGACGCGGCGCGGATCGCCCGGCGCCTGACCGTCCACCTCGCGCGTCGGTGACGGGCCTCCCCGCACTGCTTCGACGTGTGTCAACATAGATGCATGTCGAATGCGAACGTGCTGCCGCTGCTCGAAGCCGACGGCCAGGGGGTGGCGCCGTGCTGTCCGCCGCTGACCGAGCGTCCGATGACCGCCGCAGAGGCCGAGACGGCCGCGCGGATGTTCAAGGCGCTTGGCGACCCGGTCCGCCTGCGGCTGTTCTCCGCCGTGGCCTCGCACGAGGGCGGGGAGGCGTGCGTGTGCGACATCTCCGATGTCGGTGTCTCCCAGCCGACCGTCTCCCATCACCTGAAGAAGCTGAAGGAGGCCGGGCTGCTGACCTCCGAGCGGCGCGGCACCTGGGTGTACTACCGGGTCGAGCCGTCGGTGCTCGCGGCGATGGGCAAGCTGCTGACGCTGCCTGCCGCGGCCTGACGACCGGAAAGACAGAGGGAGAGGCGGTGAGCGGACGCGTCCGCGGACGTGATCGAGCGCCGCAGTCCCGCCATCACCTGACTGTCACAAGAGCTGTGCGATCGCGCCGGCGGCGTCACGGGCCGGTCGGCCGACGCCGATGAGGGTGGCCGAGGCCGGCCCTGTCCAGTCGCCGTAGCCCAGCAGGTGCAGCCGCGGCTCGCCGAGTGCGCGCGTGCCTTCGGTGGGGATGTGCCCGCGCGGGCCGCGCAGGTTCAGCGGGGCGAGATGGGCGAGAGCCGGGCGGAAGCCGATGCACCAGATGACCGCGTCCACGTCGGCCCCGCTGCCGTCGTCCCACCGTACGCCGCCGGCGGTGAGCCGGGTGAACATCGGCTTCGCTGCGACGGAGGGCGTCCCTTATCTCGCTGAGCTTCGCGGGCGTTGCCGGGGGCCGCTCCCGTGCTTGTTCAGCGAGTCGGAGCGCGTCGTCGATTTCGCTGAGCTTCCCGGAGGACAGGACGGCCGCCCGCTCTGTCAGGTCGTCCCGGGACACGGTGGTCAGCCACGTGCACGGGGTGAAGCCCGGACGCGGGAACGCGAGTCGCAGCACGCCTTCGAGCGGCAGCCCTTCACCGGCGCCGACCGTCACTTCGATGCCGAGACCGCTGATGTCGAAGCCCGCCGGAGCGACGACCTGCATCACCTGGAACCCGGACGCGTCGTCTCCTGACAGCAGTACGACCAGCCTCCGCTCGTCGAACCGGACCCACCAGACTTCGCCACGTTGCACAAGCCCTCCCATACACAGGACGGCAGGCAGACGCTGCGCGGCCTGACGCGGTGTGGAGACGGGTGCGGCCACGGTTGATCATAGGTGTGTGAAGACAAACGATCACGCGGTGGCCGCAGGTCACAGCGTAGACCCTGCCTGCTGGCAGGAGGCGTTCGAGGGCCTGATGAGCCGTGTGACGGGACGCTACACGCGGGTCGAATCCCGAAGGGAGGGAGGTGCTTGTATCGGCGACGCCTGCAGGGTCTCGTTCGGAGATTCTTGACGCTCGGATCGTGGCCCGCGAGGTCTACCGGGCCCTGACCAGCACACCGACCGAACGCATTACTCAAACCGACCGGAAATGAGGCTCGTGACGTTCATCAGACCTCAGAAATCGTGCACTACGACTCAGTAGCGGGATTGTCGACCGAGGCGGCACACAGGTGGCGGCCGTCAACCGAAACGGCCATGAAATCGTTCTTCGGTGTGCCTGCATGGAAATGAGGGCCTGCCGGACCGTGGGTGTGCTCGGCGACGACACGCGAGCCACTGTCTGTTTCGAATTGCCGGAAACTGCCCCCACCTGCCGGGGCGCACGAGCGCGGGTGTGCGCTGATGTACGGAATGGTCGTGGTGATGTAATGCCGTTGTGCCGTGTCGGGCCGGGTCCCTCAGCCATGGCGGGGCCGCCCGCTGTGGTGGCTGCGGCCCCGCTCGGGTGGGTGGGTCAGGACGGGTCGCCGTACTGGAGGCCGCGTCCGTTGGTACCGACGTAGACGCGGCCGTAGGTGTCGGGGTCGCCGGTGATGACGCCGACGCCGCCGATGGCGCCCCACTGGTGGGCCTTGTCGTTGACGCGGAGCCAGGTGGCGCCCTTGTCGGTGGAGCGGAAGACTCCGGTGACGTCCTTGACGGTGCCGATCAGGTACAGGGCCTGGTAGTTGGTGCCCGGCTTGGCCTTGCCGAAGCCGACGGCGGAGGCGGACTGCACCGACCTGAGCGTGGTGAAGGTCCGGCCGCCGTCGGTGGAGTGCAGCAGCCCCTTGGTGCTGCCGGCGATCCACAGGTCTCCGGCGATGCCGGGGACGGCCTTGAGCCGGCCGTCGGGCAGGTTGCCGGCGCGGGCGGTGAAGGTCGCGCCGCCGTCGGTGCTGGCGTAGAGCGTGCCACGCGACAGCGCGTAGAAGGTCTTGGCCGACGAGCGGTCGGCGACGACCGCCGTGTCGGCGCCCAGGCCGCCGGCCTTCGACCAGCTTGCCCCCTTGTCGGTCGAGCGGTACGGAACCTGACCGGCCTGGGTCCAGACGATGGTGGAGCCGTCCGCCGCGAGCGCGACATGCCCTTCCTGGGCACCGGCCACCGGCTCTGCCTTGAAGCCGTTCCAGCTGAGACCGCCGTCGGTGGAGTACGCGCCGTCCTGCGCGCCGCCACGGCCGACGCGGACCATCGTCGAGGGCTTGGACTGGGCGAAGTCGATGTCGGTGCTGTTGGTCATCATCGGGTTCTTCAGCCGCCCGGAGGGCACCTTGGTCAGGGAGTCGTGCCGGAAGCCTCCCTGGTCGCCCATGGCGGTGATGACGGTGGCGCCACCGGGAGGGGCGACAGCGTCCATCAGCGCGGTCTCCTCCAGCCCTCGGGCGCCCATGCTCCAGTGGCTGGTGCCGCCGCTGTCGGACGCGTTGGCGTCCTTGCTGCGCAGGATGCCGTTGCCGGTGCCGTACAGCACGTGCCCGGAGTCGAAGGGATCGATGGCCAGGGCGGTCATCCAGTGCCCGGTGTGGGTGCCGACGTATGGAGCGGCGGCGGCGTTGCGCACGGACTTGTCGGCCAGGGACTTCCAGGTCGTGCCGCCGTCGGTGCTGCGGTAGATCTCGTCCTCGGGCCACCAGCGGCCGAGGGTGGTGACCATCACCGTGGAGGGCTTGCGCGGGTCGACGGCCAGCCCGGAGAACCCGTAGTCGCCCTGGGACGGGGAGACGTTCTTCCACGCCCCGCGGTCCGGCGTGTACTTCCACACCGAGCCCGCCGTCACGCCGTTGGGTCCGAGGTTGTCGGTGTACGTCAGGTACAGCGAGCCGTCACCGGAGAGCACGCCGTGCTGCGGCAGTTGCCCGGTGGGCTGCCCGGAGACGGCCTGCCAGGTGTGGCCGCCGTCGGTGGAGCGGTAGAGGGAGGTGGACTTGTCGGCGACGCCGACGTAGATCGTCTTGCTGCCGGCCGGGCCGTACGTCACGAAGGAGATGCCGGCGCCACTGCTCGCCCCGTCCTTGACGGGGAACGAGGAGACCTGCCGCCATGTCCCGCCGTGGTCGTCACTGCGCCACAGGCCGTTCTTGCGGGTGCCCAGCAGCAGGGTGCCGTTGTCGGCGGGGTTGATCGCGAGCCGTTCGCCCGCACCGCGGCCGTCCTCGTTGGCGCCCAGCTTGAAGGGCAGATCGGTGCGCTTGAAGGTGCGGCCCCGGTCGGTGGAGCGCAGGATCGCGCCGTTGCCCGCCCACTCGTTGGTGTAGGTGCCCGCCCCGAGGTAGAGCCGCTCGGGGTCGACGGGGTCGGTGGCCACCGAGTCGATGCCCAGCAGGTTCCAGTCCTTCTCGCCGATCCAGTCGGTCAGCGGGATCCACTGCTCGGCCCCGGTGTCCCAGCGGTAGGCGCCGCCCATGTCGGTGCGCGCGTACAGCAGGCCCTTCTCCTTCTGGTTGAACACCAGCCCGGTGACGTAACCGCCGCCCACCACCTGGGCGTTCTTCCACACGTACGGTCCGGTCGCCGCAGTGGTCTGCCCGCTGCGGGCCCCGGCCGCCTGGGTCTCGCCCACCTTCACCAGCTTCCACTGCTGGTTGGTGGTGCCCCGGCTCGGATACTGGATGAGCGCCGCGCCCTGGGCCGTGGAGCCCCCGGAGACGTCCAGGACCTGGCCGCTCCTGCGGGAGGTGAAGGTGACGGCGTCGGAACCGCTCACCTCGTCGATCCGCCACTCCTGGGAGGTGGCGGAGCTGTCGGTCTGCTGCTCAGCGGGGGCCGCCTGAGCAGTCGAATTGCCTGCTATACCCAGCACTTTGCCGCTGTTGCGGTTGACCAGCTCGTAGTAGCCGTCCCCGGTGGGCTTCAGCCTCCACTGCTGGTTGGCGGTGTTCTGGGCGGTGTATTGCTGGATGCGGGTGCCGTCGGCGGTGGAGAAGCTGCTGACGTCCAGCACCTTGCCGCTGCGCACGGAAACCAGCCGGTAGTAGGCGTCGCCGTCGACCGTCGCGGCCTGCGAGTCCTCCTGCGCGTACAGGAGATACGGCACGAGAACGGCGGGCACGCCGAGCAGCAGACCGGTGGCGGTCCAGCCGCGGCGGTGACGTCCGCGGCGCCTGCCGTTCTTGGGGTTGTTCATGGGGAGGCGTTCTCCTTGCATACCTGTTCAACATCGGAAAGCAGGATCCCGGCCTCGGAACTGGCCGGATCCGCTTTCTTGTCGTCGCAGGTTCCCCACAGGTTGCCGCGAGCCGGGAACTTCTTCCAGATCACCTCGTGCCGCCCAGGCGCTGATCAGCGCCTGGGCGACGCTGTTCCTGTCGGTGCGGGTCAGTTCGTCACGCGGAAGGTGGCGTCACCGCGTCCTGTCGCGGTGGTGATCGGGTCGAGGCGGAGTTGGTAGGCGTAGTGGCGGATATAGCGGTCGGGGTGGTTGTACGACTGGAAGGACGACCAGGTCGCGTCGGCGAGCCCCGCGACCTGCCGGAAGGTGGCGTCCGCGGCGAACTGGGCGGTGCCGTCGTTGCGGACCAGCTGGAAGTCGTATCCGGAGTGCCGCAGGAAGTACCCGCGGTAGTTCACTGATTCGAAGGAGACGGTGCCGGAGCCCGTCAGGCCGGGCCGCAGCCGGAACTGGGCGTCCGGGCCGGTGATGTTCTGGTCGATGCGTACGTCGAAGTCGGCGTGCCGCACGTACCGGTCCTGGAAGTTGTACGACTGGAGGCGCTGGGCAGGGGTGTCGCTCCAGCGTGCGAGCACGCGGGACTCCTCGGCGGCCGTGAGGTTCAGGATCGAGCCGTGGCGCTTCTTCGTGACGCCCATGGAGTAGGTTCCCGATGCCGGAATCCGGTAGCTGCCGGGGGCGGTGGGGTTGGTCGTCGTGACCGGCATGTACCCGCGTCCGGAGGAGTACTGGTCGAGGTAGAGCGCCCATTCGTCGCGGTCGCGGAACTTCATCCACATCGGGCCCTCGACCTGTGAGCCGGTCAGGCCGATGCCGGAGAGGTCGCCGAGGCTGGTCCAGGTTCCGAGGATCGAGTTGCTGCCTTCGATGGTGATCTGCCCGTCGCCGGAGGCCCGCACATAGCGGTAGTCGCCGACGCCGGTCGGCATCTCGGCGATCTGGGTGTCGATGATCTCCCGCATGCCGGGGCGCTCGATGTAGATCCGCGGGGTGGTGATGGAACGGAAGTCGCCGGTGTGCGCGGAGTAGATGCGGTGCTTCTTCACGCCGTCGACCGGCTTGTTCGTCGCCCAGTACAGGACGTAGTCGCCGGAGGCCGGGTCCCAGATCGCTTCCGGCGCCCAGGCGTTGCGTCCGTCGGGGATCGCGCCGGCGACGTTGAGCAGCCACGGCTCCGACCAGTTGATCAGGTCCGTCGACTCCCACACCACGAGGTTGCGGCTGCCGTTGTACACGGCGGCTTCCCAGTTCTGCCCGCAGCCGATGCACAGGTCGGTGGCGATGATCCAGTACTTGTCACCGTTCGGGGATCTCACCAGTGCGGGGTCGCGCACCCCCTTCGTGCCGACGGTGGAGCGAAGGGTGATTCCGCCGCCGTTGAGATCAGTCCAGTTCAGGCCGTCCGTGCTGTGCGAGAAGTAGATTTGCTGACCGTTCGACCCCTCCCCGATGAAGTGCGTCATCAGGTAGCCCGGGTCGGCTGCGGCCGCCCGGTCCGGTGTGATCAAGGCTTGGCCTGTGAAGAGCAGGCACGCGGCGAGCAATATCGCCGACAGCCGGGCGCGGAGCGCGGACATGTATGTCTCCTGTCGAACTGCAAGGGCCACCACCGAAAGGCGCGGAAGGGGCCGGCTGATTCCGGGTGACGCATGTCCCCCGTGTGCGGGGTGCTTCGTCGTGGTGACGGCACGCTTGTCACCCGAGTGGGGCGGTCGGGGTGCGGGGGCCGACCGAGCGGTTGTCGATGCGGGCGGGGTGTCGGTCTCCACCGCTGGGGAGGTGGAGCCTCCGTATCCGACTCCCTGTCCACCGAGGTGAGTTGCCGGACGGCCAAGCCGGCCCTGGGCTCCACCACGCTGCCCGGCGACGGGGCCGTTTACCGACCGTCACCAACACCGGCGATGGCTACTGCGAGATCAAGGGTGTGGGCAGCGGCAAGCTGCTGGAGGTCGCGGCAGACCGTGGAGATGCCCGCTTCCTCCACAGTCCGCCGTTCACGCTCGAGGTTCGGGTCCCGGTGCGGGAGGAGCAGTCCCCGCAGCTTGGTCAGCCGTCGTGGGACTGCCCTCTTCCGGCCGGACGTCTGCCTGTTACGGGAGCGTGGTCCACTTCTGGTTGTTCTGGCCGTTGCAGGTCCACAGGATGACCGGGGTCCCGTTGCCGGTCTGGGCCCCGTTGACGTCGAGACACAGCCCGGCGCGGACGTTGCGGATCGACCCGTCGGAACCGACGGTCCACTTCTGGTTGTTCTGGCCGTTGCAGGGCCAGATGATGACCGGCGTGCCGTTGGTGGTGCCCTGGTTGGAGGCGTCCAGGCACTTGTCGCCGTAGACGCGGATCTCGCCGCCTTCCCAGGCGGTCCACAGCTGGTTGGCGGCCGTGTGGCAGTCCCAGATCAGCGTCTTGGTCCCGGCCGCCGTGGTGGCACGGTCCACGTCCAGGCAGCGGCCGGAACCGGTACCGCGCAGGCGTGCGGTGGTGGAGGCCAGGGGGCTGCCGCCGGTCACCTTGAACACGGCGACACCGTGCGCGGGGACGCTGACCGAGATCTGCCCGGAGGTGGTCGACGTGCCGCCGGTCCACAGGTCGGTGAGGCTGAACGAACTGCCGGACAGGCCGACTTGTGCGGCCGTGGTGGTGACGGTCGCGGTGCTGCCGCCTCGGTTGAACAGGCCGACCGCGACGGAGCCGTCGGACAGGGGCTTGGCGAACACCTCGGTGTCGCCGTCGTCGCGGACTCGGCGTCCGCCCGCGCCCAGCGGGTCCTGGTTGACCGCGAGCAGGCGCGGGTTGCGCAGGATGGCGCTCACGTCGGCGGACATGGTGCGGACGTCGTTGCCGGCCATGAGCGGGGCACTCATGAGTGCCCACAGGGCGAAGTGGGAGCGTGACTCGGTCAGGGACAGGCCGGGGCGGCCGACGACCAGCATGTCGGGGTCGTTCCAGTGCCCGGGGCCCGACTGCGCGGCGAGCGGGGCGGTGACGTCGAGGACGTTGCCGACGCCCATCGGGTAGCTGTTGGTGTTGTTGTTCTGCCAGATGTCGAGCAGGTCCTCGGTCGTCCGCCACAGGTCGGCGACCTCGCCCCAGTTGTACTTGTCGCCGGTGGGGGCGTGGAAGCTGTTGGGGTTGATGCTGTAGACGATCGGGCGGCCGGTGGCGCGCAGGGCGTCTCGCATGAGGGTGAACTGTGTGATCTGCTCGCTGAGGGTGCCGCTGCCGGAGCACCAGTCGTACTTGAGGTAGTCCACGCCCCAGGAGGCGAACGTGTTGGCGTCCTGGACCTCGTGGCCCTTGCTGCCCGTGGAGCCGGGGTAGGTGCCCACGCCCTGGGCGCACGTTTTCTCGTTGGGGGCCTGGTAGATGCCGAACTTCAGGCCCTTGCCGTGAATGTAGTCCCCGAGCGCCTTCATCCCGCTGGGGAACTTGGTCGGGTTGGCCCGCAGGTTGCCCGCCGCGTCGCGCTGCGGGTCGAACCAGCAGTCGTCGACCACCACATACCGGTATCCGGCGTCCCGCATCCCCGAGGACACCATCGCGTCGGCGGCCTGGCGGACCTGCGCCTCGGTGATCCCGCACCCGAAGCTGTTCCAGCTGTTCCACCCCAGCGGAGGGGTGAGCGCCGGGCTGCCCGGTGCGGCCCCGGCGGTCGTGCCGACGGAGGCGGTGACGGTGGCGGTGAGCGTCAGTGCGGTGGCTGTGAGGAGACGCAGCAGTCGTCTGTGCAGGGGAACCATGGGAGGTCCTTCCCGGGAGGCAAAGCGGAAGCCGCTTTGCCTCCCCCAAGGGGCAAGGTCACGAGCTTGTGATCACGTGCGCGCGGGTCAGCGCTGCAGGGTGAGCAGTCCCGGCCGGTACGGCAGTTTCAGGTAGTCCGTGCCGTCCGAGCGGGGGTCCCTGCCCTGGTAGAGGAACTGCAGGTTGCAGGGGTCGATGGTCATGGTCTGGTCGGGGTTGGTGCGGACCAGGTCGCCGTGGCTGATGTCGTTGGTCCAGGTGGCACCGCTGTTGGCCTTGCCGGCGAAGGGGCTGCTCTCGCTGCCGGCCTGGAGGGTCCACGGACCGTTCAGGCTGGAGGCGGTGAAGGAGCGGAAGTAGCGGCCTCCCGAGCCCTTGGCCTCAACGATCATGAGGTACTGGTTCTGGCCCTGGACCTTGTAGACCTCCGGCGCCTCGAACAGCTTGTCCTCCGTGTCGCTCATGACCGTCGTGTACGACGAGCCGAAGCTGCTCGGGAAGTTCCCGATCGGCATGGTCGACTTGAAGATGCTGCCCTTGTCGTTGGCGAAGAACAGGTACATGTTCTGGTCGTCGGCGATCACGGTCGGGTCGATCGGGCCGCCGACGGGGACGCTGCCGGTGAACAGCTCCTGCGGCGCGGACCAGCCGTTGGGGTTGGTGGGGTCGCTGGACGTGCGGTAGGTGAAGGGCCAGGCCGTGCCCCACCCATTCGAGACCAGCACCCATATCTTCTTGGGCGCGAAGTAGAAGAGTTTGGGCGCCACCGCGGACCCGCTGATCCCGGTCTGGCCGGCCGAGGCCATGTCCGACCAGTTCGTGAAGGGCCGGAACGTCATCGCGCCCCACGACGAACCGTTAGATGTGGTCGCGTAGACCAGGTGCTGGCCGTTGTACGTCACGGTGGTGAAGTCCTTGAGCGCCGCCCAGCCGTTCGACGGCTGCGCCAGCGGACCGGTCGACGTCCACCGGTATGCCGACGGAAGGGAACACGAGTTGGGCGTCCCGGACAGACCGGTCCACTTCTGGTTGCTGCCGCCGTTGCAGTTCCAGAGCTGCACCGCCGTGCCGTTGGCCGTACCGCCGCCGCTGACGTCCAGACACAGCCCGGACTCCACGGCGACGATCGTGCCGTCGGCGTTCACCCGCCACTGCTGGTTCGTACCGCCGTTGCAGGACCAGATCACCGGCCGGGTACCGGCTGTGGTCGCGTGGCCCGGTACGTCCAGGCACTTGTTGCCGTACACGGTCAGCTGGTTGCCGTCCGTCAGCGTCCACCGCTGGTTGGTCCCGCCGTGGCAGTCCCAGATCTGCAGGTTCGTGCCGTCGGTCTGGGCGGCACCAGGTACATCGAGGCACCGGTTGGAACCGACACCGCGCACGGCGCCGGTGGTGGCCGCCTGAGCCGGATTGGCGACGAGCGTCGCCGCCGAAGCGACCAGGGCCGCGAGCACCACGGACAGAGGTCCGCGGCTGAAACGTAGTCTGCGCAAGGCGTGCCTCATTCATTGAGTGAGTGCTTCCGGCTCGGCCCCGTCAGAGGCTGTCCGGACTGTCGATGTGCTGCGTCGCCCTCGTTTGTTCTCGATATCGAACGAGGGTCGAAGGGTCGAGCGTGGTGGAGGATGGAGACCGACCGGGATGTGATGCCTCGGAGCCCTAGTTCCTCACGATGCGCCACCGGTTGTCGGCAGTGCCGTCGTCCGGGTCCTGGACCGCGAACGCACCCACGGCGGTGGAGTCGTTCGCGATGGCGAGCAACTTGCCGCTGTGCTCGTTGCGGATCTTGTACGTCCCGTCTCCCTGGTCGAGCAGCGTCCATCTGTGGTCGGCGGTGCCGTTGTCCGCCCACTGCAGGACGGTCGCGCCGTCTGCCTTCGACATGTCCAGGACGCCGAGCACCTTGCCGCTGTGGGCGTTACGGAAGCGGACCGCGTTTCCGTCGGTGATCATTTCCCAGTCGTGGTCGGCGGTGCCCGAGTCGTTCCACTGCAGAGCGCGGCCACCGTCGGCCGTGGACATGTTCTGGATGCCCAGTACGAGACCGCTGCCCACGTTGGCGAGGCGGACGGTGCCGCTGGTGTTCCAGTAGACGGTGTAGTTGTGGCCGTGCGCGTCGTGGAACGGGCCCAGGCTGACGGGGGAGCCGTTGGCGGTCGCGGTGAAGGCGAGCGAACTGCTGCTGGTCCGTTTGATCGAGGACGTGTTCAGCGACGGCAGGGAGTTGAGCGCGGAGTCACCGTAGTTGCCGGACAGGACCACCGGGCCGTAGGTGATCGCCGCGACCTTCGCGTTGTCGTTGGCCGCTCGCATGACGACCCGCATGGGCAGACGGACGGTGACCGTGTCGCCGGAGGTCCAGGAGCGGGTCAGGGTGGCGTAGCTGCCGGGCGTGGTGGTGATGTCCTGCCGCGTGCCGTTGACGCTGATCGTGGCTCCGGCGGTCCAGCCCGGGATGCGGATCCGCATCGCCCAGGTGCCGCTGACGTTGCCGGTGACCTGCAGGGTCGTGGTGTCGCTCACGGGGTACGTCGTGGTCTGGGTGACCGTGATTCCACGCTGCGACCAGTTGAGCACCGAGGGCACGAACAGGTTCACGATCAGGGTGTCGTCACTGCGGAAGTAGATGGAGTCCATCAGCCTGGTGTGCATCTCCAGGCCTGTGCCCTGGCAGCACCAGAAGGTGCCGTAGTCGGTGCTCCAGGTGCCGCCGCCCCACGCCGGGCCCACACCGCGGCGGCCGCCCGGATTGAGGGGGGTGAAGTAGGTGACGTGGCCGTGGTCGTCGGCCGGGTTCTGCTGGCCGATCATCTGGTTGAGCCACGCCTGCTCGTAGTAGTCGAACAGCGCTACCCGGTCCGGGGCCAGCGCGAACAGCTCCCGGGTGAGACTGAGCATGTTGAAGGTGTTGCAGCTTTCGCACGTGTCCTTGTCCAGGTAGCCGGCGATGGCGTTCGGAGCGCGGAAGTGCTCCGCCTGGCTGTTGCCGCCGATGGCGTAGGTGTGCGCGTTGACGGTGAAGTTCCAGGCGTTGGTGGCGATGTCCCGGTAGCGGGTCGTGCCGGTGGCCTTGTACTCCCGGGCGGCCCCGACCCACTTGGGTACCTGGGTGTTGGCGTGGAGTCCGTTGAGCCGGTCCTGGTTGGACGCCAGGGGGTCGAACACCGCGGCGTGGTCGAACCGCCGGGCGACGGTGAGCCACCGCGCGTCACCTGTCTGCTGGTAGAGGTCGGTCAGCACGGCGTTCATGCCGCCGAACTCGGTTTGCAGCATGGCCTGCATCTGCTGGCCGCTCAGCCGGCCGGTGCGCCAGTCCACCCATCCCGCCAGAGCGAGCAGCACGTCCCGGGCCTGCGTGCTGCCGATGTGGCGCCACACGTCCAGCAGGCCGGCGAGGGTCTTGTGGATGGTGTAGTACGGCACATTGCCGTTGCTCAGGGTCCGCTGCTCGAGGGCGGTGAAGTCGGATTCGGGATAGCCGGAGAGGTACCCGGCGTTGAAACCGGCGGCACTGTTGTTGGCCTGGCACTTGGCCAACTCCGCGACCATGTGGGTTGCCTTGTCCCGGCAGGTGGTGTCCCCGGTCACGGCGTACAACTGCGCCCAGGCCGTGAGGAAGTGCCCTTGGACGTGGGTGCGGAAGGGGAACGTCGGCGCTTCCCAACCGCCGGTGGCGGCCGCCCCGTTGGTGGACAGCCGGTGGTTGGCGCGGAAGTTGTACAGCAGCCGGTCGACATCGACGAAACGCAGGTAGTTCCGCGTACGGTTCTGGTTGTCCAGCCAGCGGCTCGCGGTGAGCCGGACCTGGCCGAGTGCGAAGGGGTGCGCCAAGACCCCTATGTCGGCCATCGCGGGAGGAACGGCCGCCTGCGCGGGAGCTGCGCCCATGAAGGATCCCGTGGCAGATGCGGCGACCGTGGCCCCGGCTACTTGCAGCAGGCGCCGTCTGCTGACGAAGGAAGACATCTTGCACCTTTCGATGACGAGAGAGCGATTGCTTGGTCGTTGACACCCGGCGAGACTTCCGCCTCCACCCCTCTTGGTCCGGGCCGGTGACGGGATGGAAGGTCCGTCGCTGGTTGGAAACGCCGACGTCCTGGTACTGGATCAGCGCGACACCGTCGGCCGTACTGCCTCCCTTGACGTCGAGCACCTTGCCGCTGTTGCGGTTGACCGGGACGAACTCGCCCCCGGGTCCGCGGGTGCAGCCGCCGCCCTGCTCGAGGGCAGCAGGCCCGGCAGCATGAGCGTTCCGGCGGCGAGCCGACGGTGCCGTCGGCTGGTGATGTCCAAGAACCCGTCCCTGCTCAGAAGTCATTGCGTGGACGGGCGGCTTTCCACGCGAAGCACCGCCTGGATCTCGAGGGGGTCGACGCCCGGTGTCCAGGCGGTGAGGTAGGGGAAGGGCCGGCGACTGGAAAGCGCGCGGTTCGGGGCATGGGGGGTGGGTTCCTTCCGGAGGCGGGACCGCTCTCGCACCGCGAATGACCGATATTCCGAACGTTGCTCGAATTGCCGGACCGAGTCGGCGCCGAACGTAAAGGGTTTCCCGTGCGGAAGTCAACGTGTGTGACAGAGCGGCTTCTTCGGTATCCGGGCGGCGCGAAATGCACCGGACGATACTCGTCGGAAACGTTGACGGAATCGCGGGCCAAACTTATCTTGACCTTCCGCACGCTGCTCGATATGTCGAACAATCACCTCCCTTTCACGGCAATCGGCCCAGCGGACTGGCCGAGCCCGGAAGGAAGAGGTGAACAGACCCCTGACAGGTCATCTCATTTGGCCTGATCGATAGTCTGTCGATGTGGGGATCGTTGAGCGGCTGGTGCCGGATGAGTTGTGGGAGTTGTTCCAGCGGGTGGTGCCGGAGGCGCCGACCCGTCCGCAGGGTGGTGGCCGGCGTCGGCACGGGGACCGGGAAGTGCTGGCCGCGATCGTGTTCGTCGCGACGTCTGATTGTACGTGGCAGCAGTTGCCATCCGCTTCGTTCGGGCCGTCGGGAGCCACAGCCCACCGGCGGTTCACGGAGTGGTCGAAGACCCGGGTGTGGGCCAAGCTCCACCGCTTGGTCCTCGACGAACTCGGTTCCCGCGGCGATCTGGACTGGTCCCGCTGCGCGATCGACTCGGTGAACATGCGGGCCCTGCAAAGGGGGAGCTGACGGGCCCGAATCCCGTGGATCGGGGCAAGTACGGCTCGAAGATCCACTTGACCACTGAGCGGACCGGTCCGCCCCTGTCCGTCGGCTTCTCGGGTGCCGACGTCCATGACGGCCAGGCCCTGATCCCCCTGGTTCAAGGGATCCCCCCGGTCCGCTCCCGGCGCGGCCGACGACGGCGCGGGCCCGGCAAGCTCCACGGCGACAAGGGCTACGACGACATCCACCTGCGGCGATGGTGACGCGACCGACGCATCACACCGCGGATCGCCCGCAAGGGCACGGACTCCGGCCAGCGGCTGGGCCGGTACCGCTGGGCCTTCGAACGCACCATGGCCTGGCTCGCCGGATGTCGACGCCTCCACCGACGCTACGAACGCAAGGCCGGCCACTTCCTGGCCTTCACCAGCATCGCCTGCACCCTCATCTGCTACCGCAGACCCACCAGCACGGACGATATTCAGGAGGCGTCGGTGTAGGCGAGGTGGACTCCGCAGCCGGTGCAGCGGAAGAGCATGGCGGTTGCCCCCTCTCCCAGGCCGGTCAGGAAGTGTTCGAGTCGGCTTTCGTCGTGCCGGCCGTCAAGGCGCATGTCGGTCCGCAACCGGTCGAGTGCTTCGGGATGCGCCGCCAGCTCGGCGTATCCGACTTCCCCCACGAAGGCGGCCGCGTCCTGGCAGTGAACGAGCCAGTGTGGATCCTGCCAGGCGTGGAAGCCAGGAGTGCGGCGGGTGACCTCATGCAAGACGTCCTCACTGACACCGTCGAGCCCGTAGGAGTGGGTGAAGTCGCCAGCGAAGCGTTCAGCCGCACTGCCGTCTGAGATGCACCAGTTGATCTGGTCCAGAGCCGGTGTCTGGGGCCGCCAGCACGAGGCCGTGCCGCACCGGCTCGACGACGCCGGCCTGATCGACGTCACCCGCGTCGTGCTCGACACCGCCCACGTCCGGGCTGAAAAGGGGGCGAACACACAGGTCCGAGCCCCGTGGACCGGGGCAGGCCGGGTTCCGAGACGCACATCCTGTCGGACGCGAACGGCCTGCCCCTCGTTGTCGGCGTCTCGGCCGGCAACACCCACGACAGCGAAGGACTGAAGCCGATGGCGGAGGGTCACCAAACGAGACACGAGCCCCACCACGGCAGGTACTTCAAGCCCCAGCGCCTGCACGCGCGCTCCCTGGGAGGACGTCACGGACCACCTCCTGCGGTGACCGCTCCGGCTTCTCGGTGACGACCCGGGCGTAGTCGACGTCTTCGACCGGCCGTACGTGGTCGGGGCGCGCACCCACACTCGGTGCCCCGCCGCCTCCACACCGCTGCCCTACTGGTGAAGAGGCAGTACTTTGATGCTGCGCTGTTCCCTGGTCGTCGGCCGGGGAGCGACGCGACTTCCCTCCGGCCGCTCGCTCAAGAGATCAGGAAGTCGGCCGGGCGGAGGAGTAGTCCGGCGTGTGCCGGGCGGAGGCTGGGCGAGCTGCACGGGCGCGAGAGGGTGAGTCTGGGCAGAGTCGGGTGCAACAGCTATTCTGTAGGGAACGCGTCAAGCTTGGGCGTGGTGTGCCGGGAAGTCTGGTCGGCGTTTTCAGAGGCTGTGTGCCCGCTCGTCGATGTTTCCCGGAGGATTTCGCCGCCGTGACACTTTCCGCCAGAAGGCATACCGGCATCGTCTCGGTAGTTGCAGGAGCACTGATGTGCCTTGCCGGAGCCGTGCTCTACGTGATGCCCGGTCCTGGCTTCCCCGTTCTCGTGCTCGGCCTGGCTGCCATCGTCATCGGGCTCTTCCTGCTCGCCGCGCTCCGCCGCGAGTGACGGCCGTCTGCACTCTCTCCGACAGGAGCCCTGGTACTGATGCTCTGGCAGTGGATCGGCCTTGCCGTCTTCTCCCTCACTCTGCTGCCCGCCGGCGTCGCGCTGTTGACCGGCCGCGTACCACGGCGGCTGCGTCCTCGCCTGGACCCGATGCGCCCGCGCGGCCTGGCGCTTCTCGCCTTCTACGCCGCTGCTCCGCTCAATGCCGTTCCCCGCCTGGCCGGCGCCTCGCCCGTGCTCACTCTGACCGCGACGGGCCTTGCGATGATGGTGACACTCGCGGGATGCATCGTGGTCATGGTCGCCACCCAGAGGACCAGGGCCACCCGGTGATCGGCCGTACACGCTTGGTGCGGCATGCCTGGCCCCTGACCGCCTGGTGGTTGCTGCTGGCTCTGGCTCTGTGGCTCCTTGGCCAGGCCGCCGGCCAGAGCTCTTCCCTCACGGGATGCGCCGCTTCATCAGCGTTCCTGATCGGCATCGGGGAGATCGGTGACTGGCTGCGTCGGCGCCCGGCAGCTCACCGTAGGCGGACAGGGTCCGCTACCAAACGCTCCCGGTCAAAGCACGTCCAGGGGTGATCCGATGCTCTCCCGTTGGTGGTACGTCTTGATCAGCGCCGCATGTCTGATGGGTTTCCTCGTCGCCGCAGTCCTCGGGGGCTGGGCCGATGAGCACAACATCGGCTGGCTGTCTTCCGGCTGCGTCGCCATCGGAGGCGTCTTGCTGGGCATCGGACTGGTCATGGCCGGGCGGGCCCTCCTGCCCGGCCGGCTACGGCGGGCGATGTTCCGGGTGCCTCCGCCCGAGGGTCGGCACCGACGAACAGGTCCACCGCGCTGAATTCCGCATGTGTATCGCGTTCTCTCGGTGTCGGTACGACGGCAGCTCTGCCGGAGCAGCCGTGGGAGACCGTCTGGCCAGCCGCCGTCGGCATCCTTCTGATGGACGAAGGGCGCTGTGGCCACACCTGATTCGGCCGGGACGAGACGGGTTCCCGCCACGCACGCGGGCCGGTGGGAGAGGGAGCCGTTCGGACCAGGTGCAGGCATTCACGACATCCGTGGGGAGCCATCGACCAACCCGGCACAGTGAGAAGGCGCCTCCTCGTTCGCGTGACGGGGCAACAGGTCACTCCAGCCGCCCCTCGCCCCGCCGCCACGCGGATGCGGCACGAGCGGATGGCCTCTGTCGACGTGGCCACCGCATAGGTGCCCCTGCGCTGCGCCGAGGCGTCCACAGCCTGTCTCCGACCGTCACCGCGGCGTCCGATCGCCGTGCCGGGCACGCCGTCCCAGGGCCGGGAAGCCCCGTCAGCTCGGAGCGGGCCCGTTGTCGAGTGCGTCGGCCGTGGGGTCGCCGGGCCGGGGGACGGGGACGGCTGCCCGCGTCTTCTCGTGGCGGAACGCGTGGGCGATGGCGCGCGCCTCGACGCCCGCCTGGCGAAGGACACCTGTGAGGGGATTGGTGAATCCGGCGAAGTACAGGCGCGGGGCCGCCGGATGGTTCTGTCCACCCACGGCGAGGGGTCGCCCGGCCTCGTCGAGTACGCCCGGGGGCCCGACCAGGTCGTGCAGGCCGGGCCGGTAGCCGGTGGCGGCGATGACCGTGTCGGGTCGCAGACGCGTGCCGTCGGCCAGTACCACCTCGGGACCCTCGAACGCCTGGACGGCCGCGACCGGCTCGACCCGACCGGACCGTACGGCGTCCACGAAGCCGTGGTCGAGCACGGGGTTGACCCCTTCGCGGGCATTGCGGGTGTACAGGCCGGTGCGGGGCCGTGGCAGTCCCCTTGAGGTCAGGTCGGGCACCGCCAGACGCTGCGTGAGCAGGGAGGTGCGGTCGCGCCACGCGAGCGGGAGGACGCCCGTCAGCCGGCCGGCCGCATGCCATCGGGCGCTGGAGCGGGGCAGGGATGTTGGGTGGGGTGCGAACCGCGATCCGTACCCGCCCGGCTCCGGCCCCGGCCAGGACACTCGCGATCTCGGTACCGCTGTTACCGGCGTCGACCACCAGGACGTCCTGCCCACGGTAGGGGGCCGGAGAGCGGTAGTGGGCCGAGTGCAGCAGGGTGCCGGTGAACGTCCAACTCCCGGGCCAGCGGGGAAGGTTCGGGATGTGGCAGCGGCCGGTGGCCACCACGACCGCATCCGTGGGCACCGCGCTGTCGGGGGTGCGGACCAGCCACCGGGCGCCCGAAGCGGGATCGGACCGCTCGATGCGCCGCACCGGGGTGTGAACCCGGATGTCGAGTCGGTGATGGTCGGCGTACACAGGTGCGTCGGTCGTAGGACTGGTCATCGGGGATCAACAACACTCCGGCAACCTGCTCAGGGTGCTCGACGGCGAGCCAGTCGTCACCCGTGAGGGGATCGTCGGCCGGTCCGAACGCCTGGGACGAGTGAACCGTCTGACACCCCAACACCACGCGCTCCTTGTCGACCGCGCAGGCGTCCACTGCGGGGTCGGAATATTCGTCGGCGCCGTCGAAGCGGAAGTGGAAGTGGACCCGGTCACCTTCGGAGGGCGCCTGCGGGTGGGGCTCGAGGCGCCAGTCAACGACTGCGGCGGTGACGCCGCGAGGCCGCCCATCCGTGTCCACGACCCGCACCCTGACACCGGCCTCACCGCGCTCCGCCGTCGTGTCGGTGCAGCCCCAGGACGAGCAGCCGGACAGGGCGAGAATCACCAGAGCCAGCGGGGCAACGGCGCATACCCGTGCAGGTAACACTGAGATGACCTCCGGTCGGGGTGGGGCGGGGCAGTGTATCCGGGGCCTGGCAGCCGCAGGCGATGGCGACGAGCGCCTGCACACAGTCACCGTGCCCGGGCCCACGTAGAATCCGACCATCAGGCCCCGTCCCGCTTCGATGCCCAACGACTGCGTAGCGGAGGCCACTTGAGCAGCGCCCTTCTCGTGATGGACGTCCAGCGCGCCGTCGTGGACATCGCCGACGACGGCTCCGGATACCTCTCGCGCCTGCGCAGGGCCATCGACGGGGCCCGGGCGGCGGGCATCCCGGTGATCTACGTGGTCATCGCGCTGCGTCCCGGCTTCCCGGAGGTCGGGACGCGTAACAGGGCTCTCACCGCCGTCGCACAGGCCGGCCTCTACGTCGAGGGCGCCCCGGGCACCGAGATCCACCCCGAGGTCGCGCCCCGGCCGGGTGATGTGGTGGTCACCAAGAGGCGGGCGAGCGCGTTCTCGGGCAGCGATCTCGACGTGGTGCTGCGGGCGCGCGGTATCGACAGCCTCGTGCTCACCGGCATCGCCACCAGCGCCGTGGTGCTGTCCACCCTGTGCCAGGCGAACGATCTGGACTTCGGGCTCACCGTCCTCGCCGACGCCTGCCTGGACACCGACCCGGAGGTGCACCGGGTCCTCATCGAGCGGTTGTTCCCGCAGTGGGCGGATGTCGTCACCGTCGAGGAGTGGGTCGAGTCCGTGTCCGGCCCGGCCACATGACAGGGCATACGCCTCCGCCCGGCGGAGACGGCCCGTTCATGACTCCCGTGTGCCGGGCGCCCGCTGTTCGCCCGAGCCTCGGACGATCAAGCGGGTGGGGACGGTGACGGTCCGTGCCCGGGACCGGTCACCGTCCAGGCGGGCGAGGGCGGTCGCCGCCGCGGTTCTGCCGATTTCCCCGGGGTCCTGGGCCACGACGGTCAGCGCCGGTTCGAGGGCTTCGGCGAGCGAGACGTCGTCGAAGGCGACGAAGGCGACGTCCTTGCGCTTGCTGCGGGCGAGTTCGGCCACTATGCCCAGCGCCATGATGTTGTTGCCCGCGTACAGGGCCGTGGGGGGATCGGCCAGGTCGAGCAGTTTCGCGGTCACCGCCTCGGCGCCCTGCTGGTCGTGCGCGCTGACG
The DNA here is from genome assembly GCF_040303285.1 of Streptomyces sp. NPDC096046. Taxonomy (NCBI): domain Bacteria; kingdom Bacillati; phylum Actinomycetota; class Actinomycetes; order Kitasatosporales; family Streptomycetaceae; genus Streptomyces; species Streptomyces sp. NPDC096046. The sequence goes on from NZ_JBEOSZ010000008.1 coordinate 167,668, forward strand.
ACGAGTGAGCGGTCGTACGGAATCTCGGCTTCCTGCAGCGCCGCGCGGTAGCCGGCCAGGCGCTCGCGGCGGGTGTAGAGCTTGGTGGGCAGGTCGCCGATGAAGCCGATACGCCGGTGTCCATGGGCGATCAGGTGGGCGACGCCCTCGCGGGAGCCGTCCCGGTTGGAGCTGACGACGCTGTCCGTGGCCAGGCCCGCGCCGGGGCGGTCGATGAAGACGACGGGCAGTCCCGCGGTGCGGTGGGCTTTGAGAGGGGAGTGGTCGGCGCCGACGGACGGTACGACCATGAGGATGCTGACGCGGCGGGCGAGGAACTTGTCGGTCAACGAGCGCTCGCGGTCGGGATCGTCCGCGGAGGAGCCCACGAGCAGGGTCAGGCCCCGGTCGCGGACCGTGTCCTCGATACTCCTGGCCACGGCCCCGAAGAAGGGGTTGGCCAGGTCGGGGACGACCAGTCCGATCGTGGTGTCGGGCCCTCCCACCCGGATGTTGCGGGCCATGAGGTTCGGCTGGAAGCCGAGCTTGGCAACGGCGGCGAGAACCTGTTCCCTGGTCTGTTCCGAGGCGTATCCGTCCTCATTGAGAACCCGGGAGACGGTCTTGGCGCTGACGCCCACTTCTCGGGCGACGTCTGCCATGGTCGGGCGGCGGTTCGCTGCCATGGAGGAAACAGTCTCCTGTGCTCGTCGGTCCCGGCCGCGGCCTCGGCCGGTACCTGTGAGTGCTTCAGTTGGCCTGGACTCCCGCGGCCTTCGCCGCCGCGGAATCCGCTACGACAGTATCCCCGGCCGCGTCGACGGTGAGCGCGCCGGTCATGATGGCCACGACCTCCGCCATGGAGTAGTCGGCCGGCTTGATCACGGCGGCGCGCCGGCCCAGCCGGTGGATGTGGATCCGGTCGGCGATCTCGAAGACATGGGGCATGTTGTGGCTGATCAGAACCACCGGCATGCCCTTGTCGCGGACCCGGCGGATGAGGTCGAGGACCTGTCCGGACTCCTTGACGCCGAGGGCGGCGGTGGGCTCGTCCATGACGACGACACTGCGGGCCCAGGCGACGGAACGGGCGACCGCGACGGCCTGCCGCTGCCCGCCGGAGAGCGTCTCGACCGACTGGGTCAGCGAGCGCAGGCCGATCTTCAGGTCGGCCATGTGCTCGGCGGCCTCCTTACGCATGCGCTTCTTGTCCAGCATGCGGAAGACACTGCCGAGGACGCCGGGGCGGCGCAGTTCACGCCCGAGGAACATGTTCGAGGCGATGTCCATGGACGCGGCCACGGCCAGGTCCTGGTAGACCGTCTCGATGCCGTGGGCGCGGGCACTCTGCGGGCCGGAGAACTGGATCGGCTCGCCGTTGAGGCGGATCTCGCCCTCGTCCGGGACGACCGCACCGGTGAGTGCCTTGATGAGGCTGGTCTTGCCCGCTCCGTTGTCTCCGATGACGGCGAGGACCTCACCGGGCATCAGGTCGAAGTCGGCGCCGTCGATGGCGGTGACATGGCCGTAGCGCTTGACCAGACCGCGGGCCTGAAGGACGGGCGTGGGGGAGGTCATCGGGCCTTCTTCCGGGAGATCTGGTCGACGGTCACCGCGAGGATCACCAGGACGCCGGTGATCAGGGTCTGATAGATGGAGGCGACGCCCATCAGCTGAAGTCCGTTGCGGAAGACACCGACGATGAGGACGCCGATGAAGGTGCCCAGCACCGCACCGCGTCCGCCGAAGAGGCTGGTGCCGCCGAGGACCACGGCGGTGATGCTGTCGAGGTTGTCGGTCTGCCCCGCCTGGGGGTCGCCGACTCCGGTGCGGGAGATGAGCAGCAGGGCGGCGATGCCGTAGAGCAGGCCGGCCGTGGTGTAGACGCCGATGGTCAGGCGGGAGGTGCGGATGCCGTTCAGCCGCGCCGCTTCCGGGCTGTTGCCCAGGGCGTAGACGTGCCGGCCCCAGCCGGTGCTGCTCAAGGCGTAGGCGAGGAGGAGGAACAGGGCGATGGTGACCAGGGAGCCGTAGGTGATGTCGGTGTTGCCGAGCGGGAAGGTCTGCCCGAGGGCCGTCAGCGGGCCGGGCAGGTTGGTGACCGTCTGCTCCTCGGAGTAGATGTGGGTCAGCGCGAACGCCACGTTGAGCATGCCGAGGGTGACGATGAACGGCGGCAACGGGATCTTCTGCACCAACAGCCCGTTCAGCAGCCCGAATCCGCCGCAGACGCCGATGCCCACGGCGATGGCGACGAGCGGGGGCAGCGAGCCCTCGGCGGCCATCTTGGCGATCATGATGCTGCCGAACGCCATCACCGCGCCGCACGACAGGTCGATGCCCGCCGTGAGGATGATCAGGGTCTGGCCGATGGCGAGGGTGCCGACGACCATGACCTGCTGCACGATCAGCGAGAAGTTGCCGCCCGTGAGGAACTGCTCGGTCGACAAGGAGAAGAAGGCGCAGGCCAGGAGGAGGGCGGCCAGGGGGCCGGTGGTGGGTGCCGTGAGCAGTCGGCGGGCCGTGGTCGGCGCTTTGAGCCCGGCGTACGGCGAGGACGTGCTCGGAGGCGTGGACGTGGCGGTCATGCGAAGTCCTTGTCGGAAGACGGAGTCCTTGTCCGTCCCCGTCCGCCCTCGGCGAAGGAGCCGGAGGAAGCGCAGAAGCCGGAGGACAAGGGAACGAGGGGGCGGCCGTCCCCGCGGTCGGGAGGAGAGGCCGGCCGCCCCGAGGGCGGGGAGGCGCCGTCGTACGGTCGTCGGGGCGGCTCAGCCCCAGCAGTTCTCCAGGCCGTAGCCGGTGTCCTTGGACGTGACGCCGTCCTGCGCCTTGTCGGTGATCAGCGTGACGCCGGTGTCGGTGTAACCGGACGCCTTCTTGCCGTCCTTGGCGAACGCCACGACGGCCTTGACGCCCTCGGCGGCCATCTTCAGCGGGTACTGCTGCGAGGTCGCGGCGATCTTGCCGTCCTTGACCGCCTGGGTGCCGGTGCAGCCGCCGTCGACGGAGACGATCAGGACGTCCTTCTCCCGGCCCTTGGCCTTGAGCGCGGTGTACGCGCCCAGGGCGGCCGGTTCGTTGATCGTGTAGACGACGTTGATGCCGGGTTCCTTCTGCAGGCAGTTCTCCATGGCGGTCTGGCCCTTGGACTGGTCGCCGCCGGTGTCCTGGGCGCAGGCGACGTCCTTGTCGGTGGCACCGAAGCCCTTGAGGAAGCCGTCGTGCCGCTGGACGCCGACGGAGACACCCGGCGCCAGGTCGAGGGCGGCGATCTTGGCGGACTTGCCCTTCATGGCGGCCTTGGCGTACTGGCCGATCAGCTCGCCCGCCTTGAGGTTGTCGGTGGCGAAGAGGGCGTCGACCGCGCTCTGCGGGTCGGTCGGGGTGTCCAGGGCGATGACCAGAACACCCTTGGCCTTGGCCTTCTCGATCGCGGGCACGATCGCCTTCGAGTCGCTCGGAGTGATCAGGATGCCCTTCACTCCGGCGGCGACCATGTTCTCCAGGGCGGTGACCTGACCGGCGTTGTCCCCGTCGAACTTGCCTGCGGCGGTGGACAGTTCGGCGCCGTGCTCCTTGGCGGCCTTCTCCGCGCCCTCCTTCATCTTCACGAAGAACGGGTTGGTGTCGGTCTTGGTGATCAGACCGACCTTGACACTGCCCGAGCCCGATGAGCCGGCGGAGCCGGAACCGGAGCCTGACCCGCAGGCCGTCAGGGTGAGGGCCGCGACACCCGCGACGGCGGCCGTTCTGAGGAGGGAGGAGGACAGACGAGTGGTGCGAGGCATTTTCGACTCCTGAGGTGTGGCGAGCGGCGGAGGGCTGGCGACGGAGCTGGCCGCTCGGGGTGTCATCGTTGACTTATGTCATCGTTGACACCGCATGGCGAGGATGATGGACTCCCTCTCCCGGAAACGTCAATGCCCTGCGTTCGTCACAAATCGGCAACGCCTCGCGACCTTCCCGCGGTGATGGCGGCCGACGCCGCGGCCGTCCCCGCCGTCCCCACCCGCCCGCCGCGGCCGTCCCCGCCGTCCCCACCCGCCCGCCGCGCCACCACCCGCCCGGTGTGCCCGTACGTCCGTCAGAGAAGAGCAGCCCATGAGCCCGCGCCAGATCACCGTCCTGGGGGAGTGCGTCGCGGACGCGTTCGCCGAACCCGCAAGCGCCTCCGGCGAACTCACCCTGCGGGTGCTGCCCGGCGGGGGACCCGCGAATACGGCCGTGTCACTGGCCCGGCTCGGCACCCCGGCCCGCTTCCTCGCGCGGCTGTCGGACGACGTCTTCGGCCGCCTGTTCCGTACCCACCTGGAGACGTCCGGGGTGGACCTGTCGAGCGCCGTCCGGGCCGCGGAACCCAGCACCCTGGCCGTGGCGGAGCTGGACGCCCAGGGACGGGCCGCGTTCTCCTTCCACGCGCAGAACACGGCGGACTGGCAGTGGACGGCGCAGGAACTGTCACGGGTGGACCTCTCCGCGACCGCCTGCGTGCACACCGGTTCCCTGGCCCTGGTGCGGGAGCCCGGAGCGGCGGTGGTCGAGGACTTCCTGGCGGCGGCCGCCCCGCACGCGACCATCAGCATCGACCCAAACGTCCGGCCGCTGCTCGTCCGTCCCGATGTCTACCGCGCCCGGCTGGCGCACTGGTGCGGCCTCGCCGACGTACTGCGGCTGAGCGAGGACGACCTGGAACTGCTGCTGCCGGGCACGCCGCCCGAGGAGGCGTGCGACATCTGGCACGCGGCCGGTGCGAGACTCGTGGTGATCACGCGGGGCGGCGACGGCGCCCTGGCCTCGCTAGCCGGCGAACGGGTGGAGGTGCCTGCCGTGGAGACGACCGTCGCCGACACGGTCGGGGCGGGGGACTCCTTCACGGCAGGGCTGCTGCACCACCTCGGCGTCCGCGGCCTCCTCGGCGGCCGCCTGGCGGAGACTCGTCTCGACGACATCGCGGAAGCGTGCCGATTCGCCACCCGGGTCGCGGCCCTGACCTGCTCGGTCGCCGGACCCAACCCCCCGTGGCAGAGCCAGTTGGAGCAGTTCGCCGCGGCCGACCGTGTATGAGGGACGGTCGACCGCCCAACACGGCATCCCGGCCGAACCGTTGACGCGTCGGCCGGATTGCGTCCATCATCGGGCCACTCGATGTCATCGATGACACAAGTCAACGATGACACCCCTTTCCGCGCGGTGGACGACAGCGCCCGGAGGGTGTCACTCTCTGGCCGGTTCCGCCCGGGCGCCGGACTCCGCCGTGCGGACGGCCGCAGCACAGGAGACGCGATGAGCTCAGGACGTGCATCCCGGCAGGCCCGTGCACGGATGATCGCCGCTGTGGCGACCGTCTGCGCCCTGTCCGCAGCCGTACCGGCCCCCCAGGCCGTCGCCGCCGATCCCCCGCCGCGCTCCGAGAGGTACCGGCCCCAGTTCCACTTCACCCCGGAGAAGAACTGGATGAACGACCCCAACGGCCTCGTGTACCACAAGGGCGAGTACCACCTCTTCTACCAGTACAACCCGAGCGGCAACGCGTGGGGCGACATGTCCTGGGGGCACGCGGTGAGCAAGGACCTCGTGCACTGGAAGGAACTGCCGCTCGCCCTGTCGCACGACGACGAGGAGATGGTGTTCTCCGGCAGTGCGGTCGTCGACCGGGACAACACCACCGGCTTCGGCACCAGGCAGAACCCGCCCATGGTGGCGGTCTACACCAGCCATCACAAGAGCACGGGCATCCAGGCCCAGTCGCTCGCCTACAGCACCGACCGCGGCCGTACCTGGACCAAGTACCAGGGCAATCCGGTCATCGACATCGGCTCCAAGGAATTCCGCGACCCCAAGGTCCAGTGGCACGAGCCGACCAAGAGCTGGCTGATGACGGTGTCGCTGTCCACCGAGCACAAGGTGCGGTTCTACTCGTCGAAGAACCTCAAGGACTGGCAACTGCTCAGCGACTTCGGGCCGGCCGGCGCGACGGGCGGCGTGTGGGAGTGCCCCGACCTGTTCCCCCTCGCGGTCGACGGGGACAAGGACAACATCAAGTGGGTCCTCGTCGTCAACATCAACCCCGGCGGCATCGCGGGCGGTTCGGCCGCCCAGTACTTCCTCGGCGACTTCGACGGCAAGAAGTTCACCGCCGAGGACCAGGGCACCTACACCCCGCCCGCCGGCACGGTGACGCAGGACTTCGAGCACACCGACTTCGGTGCGTGGACGACCACCGGTACCGCGTTCGGCGCCGGACCGGCGACCGGGGCGCTGGACGGACAGGGGACCGTCGACGGCTTCGACGGCAAGGGTCTCGCCAACAGCTTCCACGGCGGTGACGCGACCACCGGCATCCTCACCTCACCCGAGTTCACCGTCGACAGCCGCTACCTGAACTTCAAGGTCGGTGGCGGACGGCACCCGCACGTGTCCGGAACGCCCCTGGACCAGGGCACCTACACCCCGCCCGCGGGAACGGTCCTGGCCGACTTCGAGGGCGGCAGCTACGGCGACTGGACGACGACCGGCCAGGCCTTCGGCTCGGCACCGGCCACCGGTACCCTCCCCGACCAGCAGCACGTCTCCGGGTTCCGGGGCGGCGGCCTGGTCAACAGCTACCTGAACGGCGACTCCACCACCGGCACCCTCACCTCGCCGGAATTCACCCTCGACAAGGACCACGTCAACTTCCTCGTCGGCGGCGGCAACCATCCCACCGGCACCGACCACCCCACCGCGGTCGAACTCCTCGTCGACGGCCAGGTGGTGCGCAGCACCACCGGGAAGGACGGCGAGGCGCTCGACTGGGCCTCCTGGAACGTCGAGGACCTCGCCGGCAGGAAGGCGCGGATCAGGATCGTCGACGACAACACCGGCGGCTGGGGTCACATCAACGTCGACCACATCATGCTGTCCGACGCCGAGGCGCACCCCGTCTCCCGGGAGACGTCCGTCAACCTGATAGTCGACGGCAAGGTCGTCCGCAGCGCCACCGGTTCCAACAGCGAAACCCTGGACTGGGCCTCCTTCGACCTGCGTCCCTACGCCGGCGAGAAGGCACGGATCCAGATCGTCGACCTGAACACCGGCGGCTGGGGCCACATCCTGGCCGACCGGTTCACCGCCGCCGACGCGCCCGCCGAGTCCGCCGTACAGCGCGCCGACTGGGCCGACTACGGAAAGGACTACTACGCGGCCGTGTCCTGGGAGAACGCGCCGGGCGCCAAGCGCTACATGATCGGCTGGATGAGCAACTGGGACTACAGCGGCGCCGTCCCCACCTCACCCTGGCGCGGCGCGCAGAGCATTCCCCGGGAGATGGCCCTGCGCACGATCGACGGCCGGATCCGGCTGACCAGCAAGCCGGTGGACAGCCTGAAGTCCCTCCGGCGGAGCGGGCCGCCGGCGGCGTCCGGCGTCACCGTCGAGAGCGCCACCCGGCCACTGATCGGCCCCGCCGCCCAGGGCAAGGCACTCGACATCGAGGCGACCTTCTCCCTCGAGGACGCCGAACGCTTCGGCCTGAAGGTGCGTACCGGCGCCGGAGGCGAGGAGACAGTCATCGGCTACGACACCACGACACAGGAGCTGTACGTCGACCGCACCCGCTCCGGTGCCGTGGACTTCCACAGCACCTTCCCCGGTGTCCAGACCGCGCCGTTGAAGGCCGAGAACGGCAAGGTGAGGTTGCGGATCCTCGTCGACTGGTCGTCCGTCGAGGTCTTCGGCGGCAGCGGCGAGGCCGTGATCACCGACCAGATCTTCCCCGACCCCGCCGCCCGGGGAGTGCAGATCTTCGCCGAGAACGGCTCGGTCAGGCTGGACCGCGCCCGCGTCTGGCACCTCGACTCCGCACACGACTGACAAGGACACCGGACCATGAAGAAGACCCTGCTCGCCGAGTTCACCGCCCGTGAGGGAGCGGAGGCCGAGGTGGCCCGCATGATCGGGGACTACGCCCTGAAGGTGCGCGAGGAGGAAGGCAACCTCGCCTTCGACGTCTACACCAAGGCAGCCCACCCCCGCGCCTTCTGGGTCTTCGAGGTGTACCGGGACGAGGACGCCTTCCAGACGCACCTGAACGCCCCGTACGGCGGCCCGTTCAACGCCGCCCTCACCCCGCTGATCGAGGAGGACGCCTCTGTGCTGACCTTCCTGGATCCGCTCGTCTGACCGGGCCGGGCGGCGGGACGGGGCACCGGCGGCTACCCGTCCGCGCCACCCGTCCGCGGCTGCGGGGGCGTCGACTCCGCCAGGGCCTCACCCTCGTGGTGGCGCCGGGTGCCGGCCGTGAACGCGCGTGTGTACGCGGCCTCGTCCAGGGTGGCGCGCAGGCGGGCCGCGATGCGCTCCACGTCTCCCCGCTCCGCCGGCGGGTGCGGGGCGCCGGCCCGCTCACGGGTCGCCGCCGCCGTGCCGCCAGGTGCGCGACGGCCTCCACGACGTGTTCGCAGTTGTCCAGCACGAGCAGCAGCCGCCGGCCCGCCAGCGCGTGCGCCAGGCGGTCGGCCGGACTCCTGGCGGCGTCGTCCGCGGTGCTCTCCCGGATGCCCAGCGTCGCCATCACCTGCTCGGCCAGCGCATCAGCGCCGGCGAACCGTTCCAGGCCCCCGGCGTCGGCGAGCTCCACCAGCCAGACGCCCTCGCCGAACGCGCCCGCCAGACTCTCCGCCGTGGCCTGTGCGAGACGGGTCTTGCCGACCCCGCCCGGGCCAGTGAGCGTCACCAGGCGGCGTTGTAAGAGCAGCGCCCGGATCGCCCGTACGTCCTGCTCGCGGCCCACCAGGGGCGAGGCCGAACCGGTCGGGCCCGGCCCCGCACGCAGCCCCGCGGCGGTCACCGCGGGCGGCACCGGCCGGGCCAGAACCGGGTCGTGGCGCAGGATGGACCGCTGCAGCGCCTCCAGGGACGGTCCGGGGGCCAGCCCCAACTCCTCGTCGAGCCGGCGCCGCAGATCGTTGAAGCAGTCGAGCGCGTCGGAGGAGCGCCCCGCCTGGTACAGCGCCCACATCAGCGCGCCCCGCAGCCCCTCGCGCAACGGATGCTGCTCCACCAGCTCCGTCAGCTCGCCCACCAGCAGGCTGTGCTCACCCAACTCCAGGCGCACCGAGGCGTGTTCCTCCACCGCCGTCAGGCGCTCCTCCTCCAGGCCGGCCGCCGCCGGCCGCACGGACGGCTGGTCGGCGAACTCGGCGAAGGCCGGGCCGCGCCACAGCGCCAGGGCCTCGGTGTACAGCGCCGCCCGCGTCACCGGGTCCTCACCGGATCGGGCCCGGGCGACCAGGTCGCGGAACCGCCCGGCGTCGAGCGCTCCGGCCGGGACGTCCAGGACGTATCCGGGCGGCCGGTGTGCGACCAGTTCGCGGCCGCCCGCCTCCGCGTCCTCCAAGGCACGCCGTAACTGGGAGACCTTGGCCTGGAGCGACGCCGTCGGCCGCGCCGTGAACGTCGAGCCGCCCCACAGGTCCTCGATGAGCCGCGCCGCCGGGACGACCTGCCCCTGGTGGGCGAGCAGATCGGCGAGGAGCATGCGCACCTTGACTTCGGGTACCCGCATGACACGACGCTCGTCCGTGCGCACCTCCAGCGGCCCGAGCACCCCGAATTCCATGATCTCAGCGTAACCGGCCGACGACAGACGCGAGGTGTGACGAAAACGGCTCGGCCACCGTCCCGAAGGGCGTTCCCGCAGCCTTTCCGAAGTCGTCCGAAGCGAATCCGAAGGGGCGTATGCCAGGGTTCCCCGAGGAATGCGGTGCGGCGCCGGTGCGGAAGGCGGGGGCAGGTGGCCGAGAAGGAACGACTGCGACTGGCGATCATCATCGGCAGCGTCAGGAAGGGCCGGTTCGGACACGTCGCGGCGGAATGGCCGGCCTCCCGGGCCCGGTTGCGGCCCGACTTCGACGTGGACGTCATAGACCTCGCCACGGCCTGGCTGCCCGACGTGATGTCCGCCGACCTCTCGGCGCCCCGGCCCCAGGCCGTCAAGGACCTCGCGCCCCGGCTGGAGGCGGCCGACGCGTTCGTGGTGGTCACGCCCGAGCACAACCAGACGTTCCCGGCGTCCTTGAAGAACGCGATCGACCGGTACGACGCGGAGTGGCACGCCAAGCCCGTCGGGTTGCTCTCCTACGGCGGATCCTCCAGCGGGCTGTGCGCGGTGGCGGCCCTTCGCCAGGTCTTCGGCGACGTCCATGCCGTCGCGGTGCACGCATGCGTGAGCTTCCACAACTACTGGGAGCGTCTCGGGCCCGACGGCTCGCTGGCCGCCTCCGACGACCGGGACCGGTCGGCCCGGCTGATGTTCGACCGCCTCGGCTGGTGGGCCGGTGTGCTGCACCGGGCCCGGGCGGAGCGCGGCTACCCCGTACCCCAGGTGAACAGACAGGAGCGCAACACGTCATGGACGGCCAGTGGTTCCGACGTTTCGGCGATCCCGCGCCCGACGCTCTCAGGCTGATCTGCTTCCCGCACGCCGGGGGCGCGGCCAGCGCGTACCGGCCGCTGTCCCGGCTGCTCCGGCCGCACGTCGAGGTGCGGGCGGTGCAGTACCCCGGCCGGCAGGACCGCCGGCTGGAGACGCCGGTGGCGGACATCGGGGAACTCGCCGCGACCGTCGCCCGGAAGCTGGAGGACGAGGCGGAGGCCGAGGCCCGCGCCGGGAGGACCGGGGACGCCGGAGCGCCCTTCGCGTTCTTCGGCCACAGCATGGGCGCCCTGGTCGCCTACGAGACCGCCCGCATCCTGGAGGAGCGCGGGGCCCGGCCACCCCGCAGGCTCTTCCTGTCGGCCCGGGGAGCGCCGGGGTCCCGGCGCAGTCCGCACGACGTGCCGGCGGACGACGACGCGATCCTGGCCGCCGTACGCCGGCTCGGGGGAACCGGCGTGGCCCTGCTCGACGATCCGGAGCTGGTGGCAATGGTGCTGCCGGCCCTGCGAGCCGACTACGCGGCCCTCGCCGCGTACTCCTGGACACCCGGGGAGCCGCTGCGCACGCCGGTCACCGTGCTGTGCGGCGACGCCGACCCGGTCGTCTCCGTCGAGGAGGCGGCCGGCTGGCGGGCGTTCACCCACGCCGAGACCGAGGTGCGGGTCTTTCCCGGCGGCCACTTCTATGTGGACCAGCGGCTCGACGACGTGGCCGGGGTGGTACTGCGCGGCGTCCGCCCGGCGAGCGCCGCTCGGGTGGGCAACGACGCCTGCCATGACTCATCACGGGCGTTCGACGTACGGGGGTAGGCGTGGAATTCAAGGTTCTCGGACCGCTCGACGTGGTGAGCGGCGGGCGCAGTCTGCCGCTGGGCGGCGTCAAGCAGAGAGCGGTGCTCGGACTGCTGCTCCTCCATGCCAACGAGGTGGTCGCCACCAGCCAGCTCCTGGAGGCCCTGTGGCCCGAGGACGCCAGGCCGGTCACGGCACGCAAGATGGTGCAGAACGCCGTATGGGGGCTGCGCGCCCTGCTGGAGAGCGGCGGCGGCGCGGGGCACGAGCCGCCCCGGCTGCTCACCCGGGCGCCGGGCTACGTCCTGCGCGTCGGCCCCGAACAACTCGACGCGACCCGCTTCGAGCGTGCCGTGGCCGCGGGCCGGGCCAGCCTGGACGCGGGTGAGGCGGCCGAGGCCGCCGAGCTGCTCGGGGAGGCCCTGGCGGAATGGCGCGGCTCGGCCCATGATCACCCCGCCCGGTATCGGCGCCGGCACCTCCGTCCTCTTCTATGCCGGTGACCAGGCTGTCGTCGACGCCCACGAGCCGGCGCTCAAGCTCCTCGACGGTGGCACCACCTACCTCGGCACCGACCACGGCAAGCCCGCCCTGTTCGACGTGTCGCTGCTCGGCCTGATGTGGGGTGCCCTCAACAGCTTCCTGCACGGTGTGGCCATCGTGGAGACCGGCGGCGTCAAGGCCCAGGAGTTCCTGCCCTGGGCCCACATGTGGCTCGACGCCATCAAGATGTTCACGGCCGACTACGCCGCCCAGATCGACGCCGGCGACGAGAAGTACCCGGCCGACGACGCCACCCTGGAGACGCACCTGGGCGCGCTCAAGCACCTTGTCGAGGAGAGCGAGGCGCTCGGCGTCGACACCGAACTGCCCGAGTACTCCGAGGCGCTGATGGAGGGCATCATCGCCCAGGGCCACGTCAAGAACAGCTACGCCGGCGTGGTGAAGGCGTACCGCCGCCCGAACCAGTGAGCAGCGGGCCCGGTATTCGCTTCACCCCCTGACGAAGGGGCCGGTTCCGAATCCCCCGTCGGAACCGGCCCCTTCCCCATGCCCGAAACACCGGCGTCCCGGAATCGGCCGCGCCCTTCTTCCCTCGTTTACGTCCGTCGCTTCCGTGCCTTTTCCGTCCCGCAATTCCCGCTCTTCGCGAAAGGTGTGTTCCATGACCGCAAACGGCGACAGCACGACCCCTCGCGCCCACCGACGTATCACCAGAAAAGCGCTCCTGAAGACGGCGGGCGCCACCGCGCTCACCGCCGGAGCCGCGTCGCCGCGCCCAGTCCTTCGCCGAGTACCGGCCGACGTCGCCCTCTCTGGTGCCGCGGCGTCGCAATCGCGCCGATTTCACGGACGTTGCGTACGGCGAGGTGAGCGACGGGGTGAGCGGCGCGAGAATGGGGGGAGCCTGACGCACGCTCCCCCCGCAGGCTCGCTCCGAGATCAGCACGTTCCGAGATCGGCACCACCCCCACATCGGGCACGCCGCGCGAACAGGCGCGCTCCCCAGTTGTGATCGGACCGTCTTCAGACCGGCCCCCACGCGCCGGAACGGAGGACTGACTCATGGCCACCCCGCTCACCGCCGCCCGGCTCGTCGCCGCGTTGAAGGCCGAGGGCTGCGCCGTTCACGAGGTCGCCGGCTGGCGCACCAACAACCGTAATCACAAAGGCCCCTGGGGTCCCGTGCACGGTGTGGTGATCCACCACACCGTCACCGGCCCCGGCACGGACGTCGTCAGACTGATCTTCCACGGCCACAGCGCACTGCCCGGCCCGCTCGCCACCGGATGCATCACCAAGGACGGCGTCGTCCACCTCGTCGGCAACGGCCGGGCCAATCACGCCGGCGGCGGCGACGGCGACGTGCTCAACGCCGTCATCGGCGAGTCGTACGGCAGTTATCCGCCCCCGACGCACGAACACGACGGCTCGGGAGGCGCGGTCGACGGCAACGCCCGCTTCTACGGCTGGGAGTGCGAGAACAAGGGCGACGGCAGGGACCCGTGGCCGCCCGCCCAGTACGTCGCGATGGTCAAGGCCACCGCCGCGATCTGCCGCGCACACGGCTGGGGCTCCAAGAGTGCCATCGGCCACCTGGAATGGAGCGACTGGAAGGTCGATCCGCGCGGATTCGGCATGGCCGGCTTCCGCCGTGACGTCGCCGACGCCCTGGCCCGTCCGGCGGGCCGGTGGGAAGGAGAGGACCCCATGCCCGAGTACGTCAACCTCGGTGCCACCGCGCGGTATCGACTCGCGCCCGGCGCCTGGGACTCGGTCGAGTTCACCGCGGAGTGGACCGACGAGGCCGGCGACCACGCCACCGGCGGAAGTGTCTTCGTCCGCGGCCCGGCCCGCTTCAGCGGAACCCTCAGTCTCCACATCGACGGTCTGCCGGCGGGCGCGGTCCTCCAGGCACGCATGTCGGAGTACCAGGGAGACCAGCTCCGCGCGGACCACCCGATCCACGAGATCGTCGGGACGGGCGGCAGCACCTACGCCGTCCTGCCGGTGACGAAGCGGATCGCGTCGGGCCGGGGCGCGCGGGTACGGCTGCTCAACCAGGCCGCCGTGCCGGTCACCGTCGCGAGCGCCGTACTGACCGTGCTGGTGTGGAAGGAGCCGTAAGGCCGCCGGCGTCACCTCGGCACGGGCAGGCCGCGGCTCGGGCACCACACGTTCGCGGCGGGCACCGCCCGCACGACGGGTCCTGCGCCGGGTGACGGAGCCCGGCATGGCGTGGGCCTTCCGTCACACGGCCACGGGCCCGGGCAGGTGGGTCCCGAGCTGCGCCCTGACCGCCGAGCCCGCACGCTGGAGGGACGGCAGACGTCTGCGCGAGGGAGCACCGGCATGGCGAAGGGCCGCAGCGACAGCGGGAAACCGAAGAAGGGCGACCAGGTCACCTGGAGCAGTCACGGCAACCGCACCGAGGGCGAGGTGGAGAGGGAGATCACGGAGCGGAGCGAGGCATCCGGCCGCACGGTCGACGCCTCGCCGGACGACCCGCAGTACGAGGTGCGCAGCGACAAGTCCGGCAGGACCGCGGTGCACAAGCCGTCCGCGCTCAAGAAGAAGAAGTGAGGCGGCGTGGACGACGAGGAACGCGAGGAGACCTGGAGCGGCTTCCGTGAGCTGGTGAACATGACACCGGCCGGTCTGGAGAAGTGGTTGGCGTCCGACGCGTCACAGAGCGCCGGGCAGCATCAGGACGGGGGCGAGTCCACCGGGCACGCCTCCGGCCGGCGGATCGTGGCGATCCTGCGGGCCGACAAGGGCGACCTCACGGACGACGACTACCGGCACATGCGCAAGGTCGTCGGCTATGTCCGCCGACACCTGGCCCAGCGGCCCTCCGGGGACGTACGGGACACGCGGTGGCGGTACTCCCTCATGAACTGGGGCCACGACCCGCTCGGCGGGTGAGGACCCGGCCGCGGGGAGCGTCCCCCGGGGGAGGTCCGTGGTCGGGGAGTTGCGTCGGCCCCCGGGGGGATCACTGCGCGCCGGTCTCCTGCGGGGCCGGGGCGACGCCGCTCAGGGCCTGGCTCATCTGGTGCTGCGTCTCCTCGGCCACCACACGGGCCTCCTCGACGACATCGCCTCGTTCGCGTATGAGGCTCTCGTAGATCGGCAGCTCTGCGGTCCGGGGCGAGTCGGGTGTCACAGTGGTGTTCCTATCGCTTTGCAGTCGGGATCTGAAGGGTCCGAGTAAGTCTGCGTCACGGCCTCCCACCGCGTTACCCACCCCCGTGGTGTCCCGGTTTCCTTCACGTGCTTCGCGAATTCCCCACGTCCGTGACCCAGGTCCGCGACCCCCGGCCGCCCCCCCCGGCCGTGACCCGTGACCTATGGCCGTGACCCACGGCCGACGCCCGCCGGGCGCACCCGAAGGGCCCCGGAATCGCTTCCCGGGGCCCTTCGGGTGCCGATGGCGTCAGAGCGACGTCGTGTGGACGCCCGCGTGCGCGCCCGCGGCGGCGCCCTCCGGCGAGAGGGCCGCCTGTACGGTGGCGCAGGCCTCGCCGGTCAGGGGTCCGACCAGGCCGGCGGAGAGGCCGCCCGCGAGGTCCGCGGAGACACCGACGCCGCCCGCGTTGCCGCCGGCGACGGCGTCCAGGTCGGTGTCGGAGAGCTCGGCGGTGTCGACCCGAGAGGTGAGGTTCATGGGGGTGTTTCCCTTCGCGTGAATGTCTCGCAGTGGCGGTGAGCACGGGTGGCGCCGGAATCCGGGGACCTGGATCCTGCCCCGGCCGCTCCCGCCGTGCGGAGGATCAAAGCACTCCCCGGGGAGGAGGACCAACCGCCCACCGGCGCCGCGCGGCCGGGTTCCGCGACCGCCTTCACCGCTGTGACCACGAGGTCACCGGATGCGCCCACTCCTTCACACAGCCCGTCGCCCGGACGGCCGCCGAAAGGTTGCGCCCTGATTCCCGAAACGGGCACTTCCCCGCCAAGTTCCCATGGCGACCCGCGGATTCGGCGGCGGGCCGGGCGCCCCGCCGCCTCCCGGCCCGCGGTGTGCAGATGTGCTGGATGTTCCGGCTCCGTCGGCGTCAGGCCGCCGCTGCGGGCTGCATCAGACGGGCCAGCAGGTCGTCCAGGGTGACCAGACCGGTGAGCCGTCCCGAGCCGTCGCGGACCACGGCCAGGGACGACCGGCGGCGGCGCAGCACCTCGATCGCGTCGGCGACCGTCGCGGTCTCCGCCAGTTCGGGCACCGGCCGGGCGAGGTCCCGCGCGGTCGTGTCCCGGCCCCGGGCCCGGGCCACCAGGGCGTCCCGGGCGTGAACCGAGCCGAGGACGACGCCGTTCTCCCGGACCAGCAGCCGGGTGCGGTCGTGTTCGGCGGCGAAGCGCAGCAGCGCGTCGAGATCCGCGCCGCCCTCGGCCCAGGTGATCTCGGCGGCGGGGATCCGCAGCGCGGCGACCGGTGTCTCCGGCTCGGTCAGCGAGCGGGTCAGCAGCTCCGAATCGGTCGCACTGATCAGCCCCAGCCGCTCCGACTCCTCCACGAGGTGTGTCAGTTGCTCCCGGTTGTGGACCGAGGCCAGCTCGTCGCGCGGGGCCACCCGGCACAGCCGTACCAGGGCGTTGCTGACCCAGTTGAGCAGCCGGATCACGGGACGTACGACCCGCACCACGGCCCGGAAGGCCGGCGACAGCAGCATCGCCGACCGCTCGGGGTGGGCGATGGCCCAGGACTTGGGGGCCATCTCGCCGACCACCATGTGCAGGAACACCACCACGACCATGGCCACGGCGAAGGCGACGCCGTAGCTCACGGCATCGGGCAGGCCCAGGGTGTGCAGCAGCGGATCGAGTTCGTGCGAGATCGCCGGCTTGGACACCGAGCCCAGGCCCAGCGTGCACACGGTGATGCCCAGCTGGGCGCCGGCCAGCATCAGCGACAGCTCGCGCATCCCGGCGAGGGCGGCTCCGGCACCGCGCCGTCCCTCGGCCGCCGCCTTCTCCACGCGGTGCCGCTTGGCGGCGACCAGCGCGAACTCGGCCGCCACGAAGAAGCCGCTGCCGATCAGCAGCAGCACGGTCACGAAGACCGCCATCGGGAAACTCACGCCATCTCCTCGGCTTCCTCGGCCCGCACGAGCGGGCTGATCCGGACGCGGTCGGCCACGTGCCGGTCCAGCGTGCGGACGTCGATCACGGCCCGGCCGCCCCCGGGCAGTGCGACCGTGACCCGGTCGCCGACCGTCGGAAAGCGGCCGAGCCGGTCCACGACCAATCCGGCCACGGTGTCGTAGTCCTCGTCCTCCGGCAGCCGGACACCGGTCGCCTCGGCCACCTCGTCGACCCGGCGGCCGGCGTCCACCAGCCAGCCGTCGCCGTCCGCGACGGCCAGCAGGGTGACCCGGTCGGACTCGTCGGCGATGTCGCCGACCAGCTCCTCGGCGATGTCCTCGTACGTGACGATGCCCGCCACGCCGCCGTGCTCGTCGAGGACGACCGCGAACTCGTCGTCCTGCTCCCGCATCCGCGCCACCGCGTCGGGCAGCGCGAGCGTGTCCGGCAGCAGCAGCGGCCGCCGGGCCACGTCACCGGCCCGCGCACCGGACATACGGGCGGCGGGCAGCGCCATCAGCTCGCGCACGCCCAGCACCCCCACGATGTCGTCCGGGTGGTCGCCGAGCACCGGGTAGTTGGAGTGGCCGTGCCGGGCGATCAGGCCGACCGCCTCCTCGGCGCCGGCGTCCTTGCGGATGAACACGGCGTCGACGCGTGGCACCATCACCTCGTCGAGGGCGCGCTCGGAGAACTCCAGCGCGTGGTCCAGCAGCGCGGCCGTGTCCTCGGGCAGTTCACCCCGCTCGTGGGACTCGCCGATGAGGTGGCCCAGCTCCTCCAGCGTGGCTCCGTGGTGCAGCTCCTCGACGGGCTCGATCCCGGCCCTGCGCAGCAGCCGGTCGGCCGCGCTGTCGAAGATCCTCACGACAGGGCCGACGACTTTCAGATACGCCAGTGTGGACGGGGCCAGCGCCTTCGCCAGCCGTTCGGGCACGGCGATCGCGAGGTTCTTCGGGGCCAGTTCGCCCAGCACCATCTGCACGACCGTGGCCAGCACGAAGGCGAGGACGACGGCGATGCCGCCGACGGCTGCGTCGGGCAGCCCGAACCCCGCCAGGGCGGGCCTGAGCAGCGCCGACACGGACGGCTCGGCGATGAAGCCGACCACCAGCCCGGTGACGGTGATGCCGAGCTGCGCGCCGGACAGCATGAACGACAGCCGCTCCAGCACCTTGAGGGCGCGGGCGGCCCCGCGGTCCCCGGCTTCGGCCTCGCGCGCGAGGGTGAGCCGGTCGGCGGAGACGTAGGCGAACTCCTGGGCGACGAAGTAGCCGGTGCCGGCGGTCAGCACGAACACGGCGAGCAGGCCCAGCGAGGCCTCGGCGGCACTCATCGAACACCACCCCGCCGGGTGCCGCGGTCACTCATGTCGTGGCGGGATGGTCGGGGACTGTGCCCCGGAGGGTCCGTCGATCTGGCGGACAAGGACGTGCTCCTTATGTGTGGTCTGTCTCCGGTACAACGCTCGCCGTCACACCGGTGTTCCCGGATTCTACGGCCGTGTAGATGAAGCCGCCCGGGAGTGCGAGGCGCCGCGAAGGCCGCGGCGACCTTCCGCGGCGCAGGCCCGCGCAAGCCGCGCAGCGGGCACATCCCGCGCGATCTGCGCAGGCCTGTAGGCCTTCGAGCCCGTAGGCCCGCGCAGGCCCGGCGGAGGCCCAGGGCACCGGCCGGGCCAGATCACCGGCTGTCAGGGCACCGGCCGGGCCAGATCACCGGCCGTCCGGGCACTGGCTGCCCTGGCACCGGCCGTCCGGGCACTGGTCGGCCCAGGGTGCCGACCGCGTCAGGTCACCGGCTCTCCCGGCACCGGCTCTCCCGGTGCCTGTCGGCCCAGGTCGCCTGCCGGCCTAGGCCACCGGCCCCGCCAGATCACCGGCGGGGCCAGGTCACCGGCTCTCCCGGCACCGGCCGGGCCAGGTCACCGGCTGTCAGGGCACTGGCTGTCCGGGCATCGGCCGTCCTGGCACCGGCCGTCCTGGCACCGGTTGCCCTGGCGCTGGTCGGCCCAGGGTGCCGGCCGGGCCAGGCCACCCACGGGGCCAGGTCACCGGCTCTCCCGGCACCGGCCGGTCAGGGCACCGGCCGTCCCGGGACGCGGCTCGGGCTGCTCCTTCGTGACGGGAACCGGCTGTGCATGATCCGCGGCCGGACCAGCGCCACCGCCCCCCCGCTTCACCAGTCGTTCATGACCCGCCTCAGTACACGTCCCGCATGTACCGCTTGTCCGAAGCGAGCTGCTTCACGTACGCGGCGGCCTCCGCCTCGCCCAGCCCTCCGTGCGCCATCGCGATGTCCCGCAGCGCCCGGTCCACGTCCTTCGCCATGCGGGAGGCGTCGCCGCAGACGTAGAAGCGGGCCCCCTCGCACAGCCAGTGCCACAGCTCCGGCCCGTGCTCGCGCATCCGGTCCTGCACGTACACCTTGTTGCGCTGGTCCCGGGAGAAGGCGGTGTCCAGGCGCGTGAGGACGCCCTCGTCGCGCAGCGCCGTCAGCTCGTCCTCGTAGTAGAAGTCCGTCGCCCGGTGCTGCTCCCCGAAGAACAGCCAGTTGGGGGCCCGGTGGCCGAGCGCCCGCCGCTCCTCCAGGAAGCCCACGAAGGGCGCCACGCCGGTGCCCGGGCCGACCATGACCATCGGCAGCGAGGCGTCGGCCGGGGGCCGGAAGTGCGGCGAACGCTGCACGAACACCGGCACCCGCGTGTCCGGTCCGGCGTCCGCGAGGAACGGCGAGCACACCCCGCCGCGCGCTCGGCCGTGCAGGTTCTCGTACCGCACCACGGACACCGTCAGGGCCACCCGGTGAGGATCGGCCAGCGGGCTGGACGATATGGAGTACAGCCGTGGCTGGAGCCCGCGCAACACCCCTGCCCACTCCTCGGCGCTCGCCCGCACCGCGTACTCGGCGAGCACGTCCACGGCCTGCCGTCCCCAACTCCACCGCGCCAGCCCGTCCTTGTTGTCAGGCCGCAGCAGCCTGCGCAACTCGTGCTTGTCGCGGGCGCGTTCGGCGACGAAGCGCAGCAGGTCGGGGGTGATCCGGGTGATGTCGAGATGCCGGTGCAGCGCCTGGCCGAACGGCACCTCCCCGACACCGTCGACCGCTACGACCGCCTCCGAGTCCACCCCGGTCACCGCCAGCCACTCCTCCACGAGGGCGGAGGCGTTGACCGGCCGCACACCGAGCGCGTCCCCGGCCTCGTAGGTCAGGTCCGATCCGCTCGTGTCGAAGGTGAACCGCCGCACTTCCTTGCCCGCCCCGGCCCGGCCGAGCAGCCGATTGCCGACGAGGCGGGCGGTGGTGACGGGCTTGGGCCGTGCCCTGGTGGGTTTCCCGGCCGGGGCGGCGGTCTTCTCGCCCAGCGCCGACAGCACCTGGTCGAGCCACTCCCCGGCGGACGGCTCGAAGTCCGGCTCGCAGTCCGTGCGCGGGGCCAGCCGCACCCCGCCCAGCTCGTCGAGGCGCGCGTCCAGCCGCCGTCCGTGCCCGCAGAAGTCGTCGTACGAGGAGTCGCCGAAGGCCAGCACCGCGTACCGCACCCCGTCCAGTCGCGGCGCCTGCTCGGCGGCGAGCGCGTCCCAGAAGCCGGAACCGTTGTCGGGCGCGTCGCCGTCCCCGAACGTGCTGGTGATGAAGAGCAGGTCCGCCGTGCGGGCGAGGGTGCCGACGTCGGCGTCGTCCATGCCGACGAGGGTCGCGCGGTGCCCGGTCGAGGTCAGCCGCTCGGCGGTGGCGGTGGCGAACTCCTCCGCGTTCCCGGTCTGCGAGGCCCACAGCACGACGACCTCCCGTCCGGGCCGAACCTGCGGCGCGGCCGCTCCGGCCCGTGAGTACATGCCGGCCAGGACCCCGTTCACCCACAGCGCGTGCTCGGGGGAGAAGGGCGCGTCTCGCGGCAGCACCGGCACCCCGGGGGCACCCGAGCCGAGCCCGGCGAGGAAGCCGGTCAGGTACCGGCGCTCCTGGGCGGACAGCACCGGGGGAGGGGCGGGTTCCAGACCGAAGGGGTGCGCGACGCCCGGCGTCACAGCCGTGGGCGTCAGGGCCGTGGGCGTCAGGGCCGGCGCCTGCGGGGCGGGCGCCGCCACCTTCGCCAGCGACACCGCACACACCTTGAACTCCGGCTGGAGCGACAGCGGATCCACCGCGTCACTCGTCACCGCGTTGATGCTCAGGTACTCGCCGAACAGGTCGTTCCAGTGGAACGGCGCGAAGCAGCACCCGGGCCGCACCCGGTCCGTCACCACCGCGGGCAACACGGCCCGCCCCCGCCGCGAGGCCACCTCGACGAGGTCGCCGTCGGCGATCCCGAGCGCCGGGGCGTCCTCCGGGTGGAGCTCCAGGAACGGCCCGGGATCCAGCTTGGTGAGCTTGGCGACCTTCCCGGTCTTGGTGAGCGTGTGCCACTGGTGCTGCACCCGCCCGGTGTTGAGCGTGAACGGATAGTCCTCGTCCGGCATCTCGACGGCGGGCAGATGTGGCCGCGCGAAGAAGACCGCCCGCCCCGAAGCCGTCGGAAAGCGCAGCCCCTCGCTGCCCACGTACCGGATCGGATTGCGCTCCGGCCCGTCCTCCCGCGCGGCCGGCCACTGCACGGGCGTCCGACGCAGCCGCTCGTACGTGACCCCGCTCAGGTCCCACCCCGTCCTCGGGTTCCGGAACCGCCGGATCTCCTCGAAGACCTGCTCGGCACTGTCGTACGAGAACCCCTTCTCGTAACCCATCGCGCACGCCACCCGCGCGATGATCCGCCAGTCGGCCATCGCCTCCCCGGGCGGGTCCGCGGCGGCCCCGGTCAGGGTGAGGTTCCGCTCGCTGTTGACGAAGACGCCCTCCGCCTCCGTCCACATCGCGCCCGGCAGGACGACATCGGCGTACGCGTTGGTCTCGGTGTCCGCGAACACGTCCTGGGTGACGACGAACTCGGCGGCCTCCAGGCCCTCGATGACCGTACGGCGGTTGGCGACCGAGGCGACCGGGTTGGTGCAGATGATCCAGCAGGCCTTGATCTCCCGGTCGGCCATGCGCCGGAACATCTCGACGGTGCCCTGGCCGGCCCCGTCGGCCCGCAGCGTCCCCGGCGGCAGTTCCCAGATGTCCTCGGTGAACGCCCGCTCCTCCTCGACGAGCACCGACCGCTGCCCCGGCAGCCCCGGCCCCATGTACCCCATCTCGCGCCCGCCCATGGCGTTGGGCTGGCCGGTCAGGGAGAACGGCCCGGCACCCGGACGACAGATCGCTCCCGTCGCCAGATGCAGGTTGACCAGGGCGTTGGTGTTCCAGGTGCCGTGGGTGGACTGGTTCAGGCCCATGGTCCAGCAGCTCATCCACCGCCGGCCCGCCGCGCCGATGATCCCGGCCGCCTCGCGCAGGTCGTCCTCGGCGAGACCGGTGATCTCGGCGACGGCCGCCGGGTGGTGGTCGGCCAGGAACCCGGGCAGGGCCTCCCAGCCCTCGGTGTGCGCGGCGACGAACTCCTCGTCCACCCGGCCGCCGTCGTGCAGCAGACGCAGCAGGCCGTTCAGCAACGCGAGATCGGTACCCGGCCTGACCTGGAGGAACAGGTCGGCCTTGGCGGCGGTGGCGGTCCGCCGGGGATCGACGACGATCAGCTTCGCGCCCGCCTTGACCCGCTCCATCATCCGCAGGAAGAGGACCGGATGGCAGTCGGCCATGTTCGACCCGATGACGAGAAAGGCGTCCGCCCGGTCGAAGTCCTCGTACGAGCCGGGCGGGCCGTCCGCGCCCAGCGACAGCTTGTAGCCGGTGCCCGCGCTCGCCATGCACAGCCGTGAGTTCGACTCGATCCGGTTCGTGCCCACGAACCCCTTGGCCAGCTTGTTCGCCAGGTACTGCGCCTCCAGGCTCATCTGCCCGGAGACGTAGAAGGCGACCGCGTCCGGTCCGTGCTCGTCGACGATCGCCCGCAGCCGCGCGGCCGTCTCGGCGATCGCGTCGGCCACCGGCACCGGAGCCGGCTCCTCACCCCGGTCGTCCCGCACCAGCGCGGTGGTCAGCCGCCCGGGCGCGGCCAGCATGTCGGCCGTGGTGGCGCCCTTGGTGCACAGCCGCCCCGCGTTCGCCGGATGCGCCTTGTCGCCGGAGGCCTTCAGCACCGTGCGCCGCCCGTCCGGGCCCCTCCCGACATCGAGGACGAGACCGCAGCCCACACCGCAGTACGAGCAGACGGTGCGCACCTGCCGCGTGTCCGGCCGGCTTCCGGGGGTCGAGGTCATGCCCCAACGGTACGAATCGCCCGTTACGCCGCTGTCACACGGCTTGATCATCAGGGGTTACGCCCGTCACACAGCCGCCCTCAGGCCGTTGTGAGGTGCAATGAGGTCGCGGAGCGTGTCGCTGTTGGGCCGAACGGGTGACTCTGCGCAAGAATTGCCCGATGCAGACAGCGAGCGCGACCCAGGACGGAGCATGCCGGTGAACAGCCACGATGTCACCGACGAACAGTGGGAGGGGCTCGCCCAGGTCGTACCGCTGCGGGGCCGGGACGCCTGGCCGTCCTCCGTCGGCCACCGGTCCATACCCGAGGCCGAGACGCAGACCCGCCGCCGTTTCGTCGTCCTGCGCGTGAACGTCTTCGCCGACGCCCGCGACGTCGCCGAGCGGCTGATGGCGGGCGTCCCCGTCCTCCTCGACCTCACGGGCGCGGAGACGGAGGTCGCCAAGCGGGTCCTCGACTTCAGCACGGGCGTCGTCTTCGGTCTGGCGAGCGGAATGCACCGGGTGGACCGCAACGTCTTCCTGCTGACGCCGGCGGGGACCGAGGTGACCGGGCTGATGGAGGGAGCGGGGCTCCCCGGGATGTGACCGTAGCCCGATCGTAGGAAGCCCCCGGAGACGGAACGGTTCGTCCCGCCGACGGGGCCTACCGTCCGGCTATGACCCAGCCCGCCCTCCCCGACCGCCCCCGCATCACCGAACTGCGCCTGTCCGCCTTCGCCACCCACCGCCGCGCCGCGTTCCCGCTCGGACCCCTCACCCTCCTCGCCGGTCCCAGCGGTTGCGGCAAGACCAGCGCGCTGCGGGCGTACGAGGCCCTCGCCCGGCTCGGGGGCGGCGCCGAGCTCGGCGAGGCGTTCCCCGACCCCGTCGCCTGCGTACCGGAACGCGCCCGGCCCGACGCGCAGCGCCGCCGCGGCTTCCGGATCGGCTGCACGGCCGACGGCCCCGCCGGGCCGGTCCGGCTCGACGTGGCCGTGCAGGCCGAGCCCGAACTGCGGGTGGTGGGCGAGCGGTTGACGGCCGACGGACTCGTCCTGCTGGAGACCGCGCTGCGCGACCCCGGCAAGCGCGCCGTGCAGGCCGCCTGGCACACCGCCGGGCCGACGCCGGTGACCCGCGGGCCGCTCCCGGACGACCGGCTCGGCACCCCCCTGCTGCCGCTGCGCGTGGCCGGCCGGACGTCCGGGCAGCGCAGGGTGCTGGCCGCCGCCGAGCAGATGGTCGTCGCCCTGCGCTCCGTCTTCGCCTGCGATCCCGAACCCGCCCGGATGCGCGGCCCCGTGGCGGCCGGCTCCGGCCGTCTGCTGGGTGGCTGCGGCAACCTCGCGGACGTTCTGTGGCGTACCCGCGCCGAATGCGGGCGGCGGCACGCGCAGTTCGTGGCGGCGGTGCGGGCGGGATGCGCGGGACCGGTCGCGGACGTGCTGGCACGGCCGGACGGCACCGGCTCGGTCACCGCCGCCGTCGACCGGGGCGACGGTGCCCGTACGGACCTGGGGCGGCTCGGCCACGGCGAACTGCGCTACCTCGCCCTCGCGCTGGTGCTCTTCACCGGACCCGGCGTGCTGGAGATCGACCCGGCCGGCGAGGTGCCGGCCGCCCTCCAGACGCTCACCGTCCTCGCCGACGGCTTCGACCGGGGCCTGGACCCACGGCAGCGGCGGGAACTCCTGGGCGTCGCGGCGCGGATGTGCGAACGGGGGCACATCCGGCTCGTCGGCTCGGTCAGCGACGGCTCCTGGGCCGCCGGAACGGACGGGGCCACGGTGGTACACCTGGACCGTGACTGATCCACTGGACGCACCGCCGCCCGGCCCCCGCCGCGAACCCCCGGACGTGGCGGCACTGCAACGCCGGCTGGCCGAATTCGCCGCCGCGCGGAACTGGCAGCCGTACCACACCCCCAAGAACCTGGCCTCCGCCCTCAGCGTGGAGGCCTCCGAACTGGTCGAGATCTTCCAGTGGCTGACGCCCGAGGAGTCGGCCCGGGTGATGGCCGACCCGGGCACCGCGCACCGCGTGACCGACGAGGTCGCCGACGTGCTCGCGTATCTGCTCCAGCTGTGCGAGGTGCTCGGCATCGACCCGCTGGCGGCGCTGGACGCGAAGATCGACCGGAACGAACGGAGGTTCCCGATCTGACGGCACGCCCCCGCCCCGGGGGAGCCGAAGAGTCCACTTGTACGCTGAGTAATCAAAATCCGGCCCGATTCCGAATTGTTGTCCGCAGATTTCCGTCTTCCTCTGGCTTTTCGTCTCACTCCCTCTCACTCTGGGTAGTGAACAAGGGAGTTCGGGCAGATGGACGCGCACAGCGCGTCGGACAAGACGGGGGCAGCGCATGGACGCGGTGCGGCTCATCGTGACGAGCAGGCGGTCCCTGGCGGCGGGCGGCGACACGCGGGAGATCCTGGCCGAGGTGTGGCAGGCGCAGGCCCTCGCGCAGGCCGTAGGAAGCCGTCTCGCGGTCGCCGGGCCGCCCGAACTGCGCGGGGAGGCCCTGGTGTTGACGGAACTGGCGGGCCGCGGCTGCGGTGTCCTCGACCCGCCCGAGCTGGCCCCGGGCGAGCTGCGGGCGGGCCATCTCACCGAGTTGGGCGAGGCCCGCCACACCCTGATGTACCTCGGCGGTCTCCTCGGCGAGGTCGGCATCGCCCTCGTCGCCCTGGCCAGCGCCGCCGACGACGAGGGCACGTACTGGCAGTGCATGGAGGCCATCGACGCGGCCGACGAGTCCCGCGACCGCGTCCTGGAGATGCTCCGCAGACTCGCCGACCGGGAGGAGACCCTGCCGGAGAGGGAGGCGGGGTAGGCGGAGCCCCCGAGGGCATGCGGGCACAGGAAGCCGGGCGGGACGTACGGCCCCTAACCCGCCCGCCCCTCCTCGACGGCCCCGCGCTCGACGTCCCCCGCCGCCTGAAGATCCGCGCCCAACGCCGACAGGTTTGCGTTCAACGCCGCCATCAGCTCCTCCATCTGCTGCAACAGCCCTTTCGGCTGCCCGGTCCCGCCCTGTTGCGGCACGGTCTCTTCGGACATGACGGCCTCCTCGGCCCCCGGCCCCCGGGGAGGCCGACGCGGGTGACGCCCCGGCGGTCCACCCCCGGTGCGGAAGCCGGGGGCTCCGGCTCCGCCCGAGCCAACGATCACCACCGGGGCCGGTCACTGGCCCGGTCACCCGGCCCCCGCGGTATGGACGTGATTTCACCCGACCGGGAACCGGCGTGGACGGGGGACCGGTCCCGTGACCACCCGTCGCGCAGGTGCAGGATGGAGTGCATGGATCTCCGCATCTTCACCGAGCCCCAGCAGGGGGCCACCTACGACACTCTGCTCACCGTCGCCAAGGCCACCGAGGACCTCGGCTTCGACGCCTTCTTCCGCTCCGACCACTACCTCCGCATGGGCAACGTGGACGGCCTGCCCGGCCCCACCGACGCCTGGATCACCCTGGCCGGACTCGCCCGCGAGACCAAGCGCATCCGGCTCGGCACCCTGATGACCGCCGGCACCTTCCGGCTGCCCGGCGTGCTCGCCATCCAGGTCGCCCAGGTCGACCAGATGTCCGGCGGCCGCGTCGAACTGGGCCTCGGCACGGGCTGGTTCGAGGAGGAGCACAAGGCCTACGGCATCCCCTTCCCCAGGGAGAAGTTCGCCCGTCTCGAGGAGCAGCTGGAGATCGTCACCGGCCTGTGGGCGACGGACCCCGGCAAGACCTTCGACTTCCACGGCACCTACTACGACCTCGCGGACTCGCCCGCGCTGCCCAAGCCCGCGCAGCGGAAGATCCCCGTGCTCGTCGGCGGCCACGGCCCGTCCCGCACCCCGCGGCTGGCCGCCAAGTACGCCGACGAGTTCAACATGCCCTTCGCCTCCGTCGAGGACAGCGAGCGCCAGTTCGGCCGGGTGCGCGCCGCGGCCGAGGAGGCGGGCCGCAGCGACGAGCTGACGTACTCCAATGCCCTCGTGGTCTGCGTCGGCCGGGACGAGGCGGAGGTCGCACGCCGGGCCGCCGCGATCGGCCGCGAGGTGGACGAGCTGAAGCTCAACGGCCTGGCCGGCTCCCCGGCGGAGGTCGTCGACAAGATCGGCCGCTACGCCGGGATCGGCTCCCGCCGCATCTACCTCCAGATCCTCGACCTCGACGACCTGGACCACCTGGAGCTGATCTCCGCGCAGGTGCGTCCGCAGCTGTCGTAGGGGGCCGCCGAGGCGCCCTCGATAAACGAAGGCGCTGGTGGGCACAGGTGTGCGAAGCTGGGGCGTCGTCCTGCCGAGCCCCCAGGATCACTCTCCTGGGGGCTCTCGCACGTATCACACCCGCACCGTCCACCCGGCCGGAGAGGCCCTCCGCATGTTCCTGACGATCAGTACCACCGGCACCCCAGAGCGTCCCGCCACCGACCTCGGCTACCTGCTGCACAAGCATCCCGACAAGGCGCAGGCGTTTTCGACCTCCTACGGCACGGCTCACGTCCTCTACCCCGAGGCGGAAGCCCAGCGCTGCACGGCGGCGCTGCTGCTGGAGGTCGACACGGTGGCACTGGTCAGGCGCGGCAAGGGCAAGGGTCGTGGCGGCGCCCCGGACGCGGCCCTCGCGCAGTACGTCAACGACCGCCCCTACGCGGCCTCCTCTCTGCTCGCCGTGGCATTGAGCAGCGTCTTCTCCAGCGCGATGAAGGGCGTCTGCAAGGCCCGGCCGGAGCTCCCCGGCGAGGTCAGGCCGCTGCGCGTCGAGGTGCCGGCGCTGCCCGCCCGCGGCGGCGCCGACCTCGTACGCAAGCTCTTCGAGCCGCTCGGCTGGGCCGTCACCGTCGAGCCCGTGGCGCTGGACACGGAGTTCCCCGAGTGGGGCGACTCGCGCTATGTGAGCCTCGTCCTGGAATCGGACGCGCTCACCCTCGCCGAGGCCCTGCGCCATCTCTACGTCCTGCTCCCCGTCCTCGACGACGCCAAGCACTACTGGGTCGCCCCCGACGAGGTCGACAAGCTGCTGCGCGTCGGTGAGGGCTGGCTGCCCGGCCACCCCGAGCAGCGGCTGATCACCAGCCGCTACCTCTCGCGCCGCTGGGCGCTGACCCGGCAGGCCACCGAGCGCCTGGAGCTGGTGCGGCTCGCCGAGGCCGACGACAGCGAGGTCGAGGAGATCGACAACGCCGTCGAGGCCGAGACCGAGGCCGAGGAGAAGCCGGCCCCGCTGGCCGTGCGACGCCGCGAGGCGATCGTCACCGCGCTGCGGCAGTCCAAAGCCGCCCGAGTGCTGGACCTCGGCTGCGGACAGGGCCAGTTGGTGCAGACGCTGCTCAAGGACCCGGCGTTCACCGAGATCGTCGGCGTGGACGTGTCGATGCGCGCGCTCACCATCGCCTCCCGGCGGCTGAAGCTGGACCGCATGAGCGAGCGGCAGGCCTCGCGCGTGCAGCTCTTCCAGGGTTCCCTCGCCTACACCGACGTCCGGCTCAAGGGCTATGACGCCGCCGTGCTCAGCGAGGTCATCGAGCACCTCGACCTGCCCCGGCTGCCCGCCCTGGAGTACGCGGTGTTCGGCTCCGCGCGTCCGAGGACGGTCCTCGTGACCACTCCGAACGTCGAGTACAACGTGCGCTGGGAGTCCCTCCCGGCCGGCCACGTCCGGCACGGCGACCACCGCTTCGAGTGGACCCGAGCGGAGTTCCGCGCCTGGGCGGACGCGGTGGCCGAACGGCACGGCTACGGCGTCGAGTTCGTCCCCGTCGGCCCCGACGACGCCGAGGTGGGGCCGCCCACCCAGATGGCCGTGTTCACCCAGACCGCGCCGAAGGAGGCGAAGGCGGCATGACCGACACACAGCAGGGGCGCGTGCTGCCCGTCACCGACCTGTCCCTGGTGGTGCTGGTCGGGGCCACCGGCTCCGGCAAGTCCACCTTCGCCCGCAAGCACTTCACGCCCACCGAGGTCATCTCGTCCGACTTCTGCCGCGGCCTCGTCTCGGACGACGAGAACGACCAGAGTGCCACCAAGGACGCCTTCGACGTCCTGCACTACATCGCGGGCAAGCGCCTGGCCGCCGGCCGCCGCACCGTCGTGGACGCGACCAGCGTGCAGTCCGACGCCCGCCGCCCGCTGATCGACCTGGCCAAGCAGTACGACGTGCTGCCGATCGCGATCGTGCTCGACGTGCCCGAGGAGGTCTGCGCCGAGCGCAACGCGGCCCGCACCGACCGCGCCGACATGCCCCGCCGGGTCATCACCCGCCACACCCGCGAACTGCGCCGCTCCCTCAGGCACCTGGAGCGCGAGGGCTTCCGCAAGGTGCACGTCCTGCGCGGCGTCGACGAGGTCGAGCAGGCCACGGTCGTCACCGAGAAGCGCTTCAACGACCTGACCCACCTCACCGGCCCGTTCGACATCGTCGGCGACATCCACGGTTGCTCCGCCGAACTGGAAGCCCTCCTGGCCAAGCTGGGCTATGTCGACGGAGTCCACCCGGAGGGCCGTACCGCCGTCTTCGTCGGCGACCTGGTCGACCGCGGCCCGGACAGCCCGGGCGTGCTGCGCCGCGTGATGGCGATGGTGAAGTCCGGCAACGCCCTGTGCGTGCCCGGCAACCACGAGAACAAGTACGGCCGCTACCTGCGTGGCCGCAAGGTGCAGCACACCCACGGCCTCGCCGAGACCATCGAGCAGATGGCGGGCGAGAGCGAGGAGTTCGTCGCCGAGGTGCGGGAGTTCCTCGACGGCCTGGTCAGCCACTACGTCCTGGACGGCGGCCGGCTGGTCGTCTGCCACGCCGGGCTGCCCGAGAAGTACCACGGCCGCACCTCCGGCCGGGTCCGCAGTCACGCGCTGTACGGCGACACGACCGGGGAGACCGACGAGTTCGGCCTGCCGGTGCGCTACCCGTGGGCCGAGGACTACCGGGGCCGGGCGGCGGTCGTCTACGGCCACACCCCGGTGCCGGAGGCGACCTGGCTCAACAACACCATCTGCCTGGACACCGGCGCGGTCTTCGGCGGCAAGCTCACCGCGCTGCGCTGGCCGGAGCGCGAGCTGGCCGACGTCCCGGCGGAGCAGGTCTGGTACGAGCCGGCGAAGCCGCTGCGCAGCGAGGCGCCCGGCGGGCAGGACGGCCGTCCGCTGGACCTGGCGGACGTGCGCGGCCGCAGGGTCGTGGAGACCAGGCACCAGGGCCGCGTCTCCATCCGTGAGGAGAACGCGGCCGCCGCCCTGGAGGTCATGAGCCGCTTCGCGGTGGATCCGCGGCTGCTGCCGTACCTCCCGCCGACCATGGCCCCGACGGCCACGAGTCACGTCGAGGGCTACCTGGAGCACCCGGCCGAGGCCTTCGCCCAGTACGCGGCGGACGGTGTCGCGCGGGTCGTGTGCGAGGAGAAGCACATGGGCTCGCGGGCGGTGGCCCTGGTGTGCCGGGACGCGGAGGCGGCCGGCAGGCGCTTCGGCGTCGGGGGCACCTCCCGCTCGAGCGCAGCCGAGAGTGGGGGAGGGCCCACCGGGTCCCTCTACACCCGCACCGGCCGCCCCTTCCTCGACGACGAGGCCCTCTCCGAGGAGATCCTCGACCGGGTACGCACGGCGGCCGGCGAGGCCGGTCTCTGGGACGAGCTGGAGACGGACTGGCTGCTGCTGGACGCCGAGTTGATGCCCTGGTCGCTGAAGGCGTCCGGGCTGCTGCGCTCGCAGTACGCCGCCGTGGGCGCCGCGTCCGGCGCGGTGCTCCCGCAGGCGCTGGCCGCGCTGCGGGGTGCCGCGGACCGCGGGGTGGACGTGGCAGGCCTGCTGTCCCGCACCGGTGAACGCGCCGCCGACGCCGCCGCGTTCACCGAGGCGTACCGCCGCTACTGCTGGACCACGGACGGCCTGGAGGGCGTGCGCCTGGCACCGTTCCAGATTCTCGCGGTCCAGGGACGCAGCCTCGCCGGTCTGCCGCACGACGAGCAGCTCGCCCTGCTCGACCGGCTCGTCGAGCACGACGGCAGCGGCCTGCTCCAGACCACCCGGCGCCTCTACGTCGACACCGCCGATCCCGAGTCGGTGCGGGCCGGCGTCGACTGGTGGCTGGAGATGACCGGCCGCGGCGGCGAGGGCATGGTCGTCAAGCCCGTCGGCGCGGTGGTCCGCGACGGTCGGGGCCGCCTGGTGCAGCCCGGCGTCAAGTGCCGCGGTCGCGAGTACCTGCGGATCATCTACGGCCCGGAGTACACACGGCCGGAGAACCTCGCCCGTCTGCGCTCACGGTTCCTCGACCACAAGCGGTCCCTGGCGATCCGCGAATACGCGCTGGGCCTGGAGGCCCTGGACCGGCTGGCCGAGGGCGAGCCGCTGTGGCGGGTGCACGAGGCGGTGTTCGGGGTGCTGGCGCTGGAGTCGGAGCCGGTCGACCCGAGGCTGTGAGCCGGTCGGCCCAGAGGCTGTGAGCCGGTCGGCCCAGAGGCTGTGAGCCGGTCGGTTCGTGGCTGTGAGCCGGTCGGCCCGAGAGCCGGTCGGTTCGTGGCTGTGAGCCGGTCGGCTCGTGGCTGTGAGCCGGAGGCCGCACGATTTCGGCCAGGCTTGTCCCGCCTGGGACACTCCTGGCCTGACGTCGCCCTTCCGTTCCCATTCGTCCCTGGTTAACCGCTGGTTACCGTGCTAACTTCGCTGGTCGGTCAGGCGGGTGTACCGGCTCAGGGGGAAAGTCGGTGGAGACACAGGCGGGGTTCGGCGAGCCCGAGGGCGGGTCCGGGCGTGGGGACGGCTTACGGCTGCTGCTGGGGCTCACCAACGCCCTGTGCGGCCTCGGCTGCATGGAGGACGCGCAGGGGCGGTTGCACTTCGGTGTCGTCCTCGGAGACCTGCTCGGGCGTCAGATCGACCTGCGCGGCGTCAAGTTGCGCGAGGACGTGGTGCTGCTGGTGCGCGCCGCGCTGAACATGCCCGGTGGCGAGCGCGTACTGGTCGAGGTGGTGCGGATCCTCGAGGGTGACCTGGCGGGCGACGAGCTCGACCAGCTGCTCGACCAGTGGCTCGCGCCCGCCCCGCCCCCCGCGCTGCGAGGCCCTCTCACCCGCGACGACGAGACCGGTGCCCGCGCCCTCCTCGCCCAGGGGGACCTGCCCGCGGCCCGGCTGCGCGACGCCCTCGTCGAGGAGCTCAACGGACTCGACCTGCCCACCGGACTCACCCCGGAGCAACTCCTCGCCCACGTCCTCGACTGGAACGTCCAGGCGGACGGGCTGCCCCCGGCCGTCCTCCTGGTCGACCACGCCGCCCGGCTCGCCGCCACTCCCACGCACCGCACCGCGCTCGCCGGCTGGGCCGACAGCTGGGCGCGACGCGCCGGTCTGACCGGGGCGATGGAGGAACGCCGTGCGGCGCGCGGCGCGGTGACGGGCGATCCGGACATTCCGCGCTGCCTGGTGGTCGCCGTCGAACCGACCCGGGACGGCACCGGCGAGATCGTCGTCCGCCCCTGGCTCAACACCGTGCCGGGGCACTGGAACCCGCAGCCCGGTGAACCCGCCACGACCACCCTCGACGAACTGGGCACGGCGGTCCAGCGCGCGTTACGGCAGGGCGCCCGCCTCTGGTCGGCGCCCCGCGACCCCGACCCGAGTGGACGGCGGCAGCCACCGCCGTACATCGAGTTCGTCCTCCCGTACGACCTCCTCAACCACGATGTGGCGGGTCTGACCTTCCGGATCGGTGACGGGCAGCCGCTTCCGCTCAGCCTGAAGTACGGCGTGCACCTGCGCAGTCTGGAGCGGATGCGCACGGACGACGCCCTCGTCCGGGACCAGTGGCGGGAACGCTGGCGAACCCTGCGCGAGGACGGCGTCCTGGTGCACGGCTGGCGCGCACCGGACGGCGGCCGGCTCGGCGTGTGGCAGTCCGGCCTCGCCGGGGAACCACGGCATACGGCGGTGGTGCTCGACGCCCCGACCGACGTCCTGGCACTCGAGGCCCTCAAGGCCGCCATCGCTGAGGGGATAGGGATCGCCATCTGGGACCGCAGAGGTGTCTTCCGCGAAGAGCGCCGCGAGGTGGTGACCGCGCTGTTCGCCGCGGCACCCACCCCGGCGAGGATCCCCATGGCCGTCCACCTCCTGCGCAGGAACGCCGAGAGCGAGGGCCGGGGGCCCGGAGAGCTCCTCGGAAGGCATATCGGTTTTCTCTGGGACGATCCGACGCGTCCCGTCGACTTTCAGCCCACCGACCCAGGCGATCTCGCCAGCGAGGAGGCACCGGCATGAGCGCGCAGGAGCAGACGGCCCCGAACGGCTGGCGGGTCTTCCACGGCACGGGCGGTGCCCCCGCCGCACCACCGGCCCTGCCCGCGCCGCCGCCCTGGCGCCGGTTCCGCGGCGGCCCGCCCCGGCCCGTGCCGCCGGCCGACCCGCAGGCGGCGCTGCGCCGGATGGGCCCGGGCGACGTCACCCCGCAGCTGGGCGAGGAAGAGATCGACATCGTCAACGCGGCCCTGCTGCTGCGCCGGCCCCTGCTGATCACCGGCCCGCCCGGCGTCGGCAAGTCGACGCTCGCCTACCTCATCTCCCGGGAGCTGGACCTCGGCCGGGTCCTGGAGTGGAACATCGTCAGCCGCACCACCCTGCGCGACGGCCTCTACGCCCACGACGCCATGGGCCGGGCCCAGGCCATCGCCGCCTGGCGGGCCGGACTGCGGCACGCGGCGGCGTGGGACCCGGATCCGGACGATGCCGGCCAAGCCGCGGACGTCAACACGGCGATTTCTCAAAAACCTCGTCAACTTCCCCCGCTTCTGGGCGACTTCATCACGCTGGGCCCCCTGGGGACCGCGCTGCTGCCCTACGATCGTCCCCGGGTGCTTCTCGTCGACGAGCTCGACAAGAGCGACATCGACCTGCCGAACGACCTGTTGCACGTCCTGGAGAACGGAAGCTATGACGTCCCCGAGCTGGTGCGCGACGCCGCGGACACCGCGAGCGTCCACACCAGTGACCCCGGGGACCGCGCCGATGTCGGCGACGGGCGCGTCGAGTGCCGGGAGTTCCCGGTCGTGGTGATCACCAGCAACGGGGAACGGGAGTTCCCCGCGGCCTTCCGCCGGCGCTGTCTGCCGCTGGAGATGCGCACCCCCAGCCGGGAGCAGCTCCTGGCCATGGTCGAAGGGCACCTCGGAAGCCGTCCGCAGGGCACCGAAGACCTGGTCGACCTGTTCGTCCAGCGCGTCCAGTCCGGCGGAACCCACTCCCTGGACCAGCTACTCAGCGCCGTCCATATGACTACCACGGGTGGTTTCCAGGCGGATGGTGACGGGCGTAAGCTCGTGGAAATGCTCCTGCGCGACCTCGCGAAGGGCCGCTGAATGAAGGGCTATCCCAGGGAGCACGCATCCGGGCTCGGCGACGGATTTCCCGTTTCGGGGTCGTCGCCCCCTTCGGCGTTCCCCGAGTCCGCCGACCAGGCGGCAGAGCACGGAGCGGCGGTCCCGGACGCCCCGGAGACGCCCGTCCCGCGCTGGCAGGACCTCGCCGACGCGGTCTGGCTCGCCGCGCACTGGAACCGCCACGGCGGGCCCACCCCCTCCGGCCCGGAGCTCCTGCCGGGCCGTCAGGCGACACCTCCGGCCCCGCCCCCCGCACCTCCCCCGGACGCGGAGGACCCGGACCGCGCGGGCCGACCGGACCCGCCCCCGACCGCCGGGCGCGGCCCCGCCGGCCCGGACCCCGACGCCGCACGCCCCCCGCAAGCACCCGTCACCCCGGCTCGTTCGAACGCACCCGGCGACCGCCCGCCGCCGTGGACCGCCGGACCCGCCCTGCCCGCGGAACCGGCCGGCGCGGCCCGCCTGTTACCCGACGCCGAGGGCCGTTTCACCCTGCGCCTGGGACAGCCGCTACTGCCCGCCGACGACCGCACCGGGCAGGCCCCGGGGCGTACCACCGCCCTGTTCGCCCGTGCCCTGCACCAACTGGCCCGGCACGTGCCCTCTCGCGAAGCGGTGGAGCTCGACGAGGAGACCACCGCCGAGCAGGGCGTCGTCGACGGCATGTGGATGCCCTTCCTGAGGCCCGCCCGGGCGGCCGCCTTCGACCTGGTCGTCCTCGTCGACGACGCGCCGACCCTGCGCATCTGGGAGGAGTCCACCGCCCGTCTCGCCCGGGCCGCCGAGCACAGCGGCGCCTTCCGGGGCGTCCGCACGGTTCAGGTGCGTCTGCCGCGCACCGGGACCGCCACCCTGCGCTGGACCACCGGCCGGGCCGCCGCCGA
Source organism: Streptomyces sp. NPDC096046 (assembly GCF_040303285.1). NCBI lineage: Bacteria > Bacillati > Actinomycetota > Actinomycetes > Kitasatosporales > Streptomycetaceae > Streptomyces > Streptomyces sp. NPDC096046. Next base: position 202,906 of record NZ_JBEOSZ010000008.1, read on the forward strand.
CCCGGCCGAACTGCTCGACGGCCGCGGCGGCCGCGTCTTCCTCGTCGTCACCGACGGACTCGCCCACGGCTGGGCCGCGCCCGCCGCCGACGACCTGCTCGGCCGGCTCGCCCACGCCGGCCCCACGGCCCTGGTGCACCTCCTGCCGCCGCATCTGCGCCACCGCACCTCGCTCTACCCCCACCCGGCCGTTCTGGAAGCCGGCGGATTCGGCGTCGCCAACGACGGACTCGAACACTGGGCGCCGCCCGGTGGCCCCGACCCCTTGCGGCCGCTGCCCGACGCGGGTGACGGCTTCGTGCCGGTGCCGGTGCTCTCCCTGAAGCCCGGCTCCCTCGCCGCCTGGGCCGATCTCGTCACGGGGGAGCGCGGGGTGCGCCGCGCCCTGCCGGTCGTCCTGACCGGCACCCTCACCAAGGGTTCGCCCGCGCCGGGACTGCGTGCCCCGCGCTTCCCTCGCGCCGCCAAGGCCGCCGTGCGTCGCTTCTTCACGCTCGCCACCCCGGCGGCACGGCGGCTGGCCACCCAACTGGCCGCGATCCCCTTTGACTTCGACCTCGTGGAGCAGCTGCGGCGGCGCACCATGCCGGAGACCGGTCCGGACCACCTGGCCGAGATCCTGATGGGCGGGCTGATCGACTGGGACAGCGACGGCCAGGGGCACCCCGAGTTCGCCGACGGGGTCCGCGAGGAACTGCTCGCCACCACCACCCGCAGCCAACTCGCCCACACCGTCAGCGTGGTGGGCGAGCTGCCCGCCGCGGGCGCCCGGGGCGTCGCGTTGCGCGCCGCCCTGCGCGATCCGATGGGGGCGACGCTGCCGGACGCGGCCGAGCGGGGCTGGGTGCGCAGCGAGCTGGCCGTGATGCGCGCGCTCTCCGGGCCGTACTCCGAGCGGGCCCGCCGGATCGAGCCCGGACCGCCCCGGGTCCGCGGGCCCGGTGCCACCGAACGAGTGAGTCCGGGAATGCCCGGGACTGCACTCTCTGAGGTGAACCAAGCGGATCGTGGGGGATTGTCCGACGGATCGGGAAGTCTGCCACCGTCGAACGACCCCAACGAACCTGGAGAACCCCCCGTGCCACCCCTGGTATCCGATGTCACCCCTCAAGAACCCCCGGAGGCTGAGCCCCCCATGCCGAGCACCATGACGACCTCGTCAGCGCCCGCCCTCCTGGTGAACGTTCCGCTGCGGAACACCTCGTTCGTCGGCCGGCAGGCGCTGCTGAGTGCCGTGGAGGAGCAGCTCGGGGCGCAGGACACGGCGGCGGTGCTGCCCAACGCCCTGCACGGGCTCGGCGGCGTCGGCAAGTCGCAGCTGGCACTGGAGTACGTCTACACCCACCAGCACGACTACCGGGTGATCTGCTGGATCCCCGCCGAGCGCGAGAGCCTCATCCTCGCCGCACTGGCCCAGCTGGCGGCGCAGCTGGGCGTCGCTCCCACGCAGGACCTCGGCGCCCCCGCGGCCAACACCGCCGTCCCGGCCGTGCTGGAGGCCCTGCGCACCGGGGTGCCCTACGACAACTGGCTGCTGGTCTTCGACAACGCCGAAGACGTCGAGGCGGTCCGCCGGTTCTTCCCGACCAACGGCCCGGGCAAGGTCATCGTCACGTCCCGGAACCGTGCGTGGGAGAGGGTGGCCACGTCGTTGCCCGTCAACGTGTTCGAGCGCGAGGAGTCGGTCGAACTCCTCCAGAAGCGGTCGCCCGACCTGTCCTTCGAGGACGCCGACCGGCTCGCGGAGGCGCTGGGCGACCTGCCGCTCGCGGTCGAGCAGGCGGGAGCGTGGCGAGCGGTCACGGGCATGCAGGTCGACGAGTACCTCGACCTGCTCGCCGAACGCAGCCCCGAGATCCTCGAACTCGACCCGGCTCCCGACTACCCGGTCTCCGTCGCGGCCGCCTGGGACATCTCGCTGGAACGGATCAAGGAGAACAACCCGGGCGCGCGGCAACTGCTCGACATCTGCGCCAGCATGGCGCCCGAGCCCATTCCCCGGGCGATGCTGCGCGGCAGCCGCGGCGTCAACGTCACGCCCGAGGTCGACCCCCTGCTGCGCGAGTCGATCAAACTGAACCGCGCCGTCCGCGACCTCAGCCAGTTCTCCCTGGTCAAGGTCGACCCACGGTCCGACACCCTCCAGATGCACCGCCTGCTCCAGACCGTGCTCCTGGCCAAGCTGAGCGCCGAGGAACGGGAGCGGATGCGGGACGCCGCGCATCAACTCCTCTCGGCCGCCAAGCCGGGCCCCTACGGCTCGTCGCTGGAATGGCGTGCCTACCAGGCACTGTTGCCGCACGTGCTCACCTCCCAGGCCGTGAGCAGCACCGACACCTATGTGCGGGAGCTGGTCTTCGACACCGTGTGGTTCCTCTACTACTGGGGAGACCACGTCGGCGCCGCCGGCTTCGCCCGCCAGGCCTGGAGCGCCTGGCTCGCGGCGTCGGGCGAGGAGGACGTCAACGTCCTGCGGATGATGAAGAGCCTCGGGTTCCTGCTGCGGCAGATCGGCCAGGTCCCCGAGTCCATTCCGCTCACCGAGAAGGCCCTGGAGATCTCCCGCAGGACCGAGGTCGACCCGGAGAACCTGATCGACTCGCTGTGCGAGATGGCCGACGCCCACGGCTACCAGGGCCGGTTCGAGGAAGCCCGGGCCCTGACGCAGGAGGCCACCGAGCTGGCCCGGTCCCTGTTCGGGCCGGACGATCCGATGACACTGCGCGCCACCCACGCCTGGGGCGTGGCGCTGCGGCTGTGCGGCCGGTTCAAGGAGGCGCTGCCGCTCGACCAGGAGAACGCCCAGCAGCGTGAGCTGCTGTTCGGCCCGGCCAGCTTCTTCACGCTCAACACCCTCAACGCGCTCTCCATCGACATGCGCGAGAGCGGTGACTACCCCGGCGCCCGCGACTTCCAGGAGGACGCGTACCGCAGGGCGCGCAGCGAACTCGGCGAGGAGCACCCGCTGACCCTTCGGGTCGCCAGAAACCTCGCGATCTGCCGACGGCGCGACGGGGCACACGCGGAGGCCGCCAAACTCGCGGAGGAGACCCTGCGGCGCTTCATCGCCCGCTACGGCCCGGACCACTTCGACGCCATGTCCTCGGCCACCAACGTCTCCGTCGACCAGCGGCTGGCCGGTGATCTCGACAGCTCCCGCGAGCTGGCGGAGGTGACGCTGCGGCGGTTCGAGCAGCGTCTCGGTCCGGACCACGCGTACACCTTGCTGACCAAGGCGAACCTGGCCGCCACGCTGCGCGCGCAGGGCGCCCTGGAGCAGGCCCGGGAGCTGGAGGACGACGCGGCGAGCCGGCTGGCCGAACGGGTCGGCTCCCGGCACGTCACCACCCTGACGGTGGCCATCGGGCAGGCCAACACGGCGTACGCGCGGGTCGACTTCGAACGGGCGCACGAGCTCGATCAGGCCAATCTGGCGCTGCTCGCCGAGGTCGCGGGCGAGGAGCACCCGCTGACCTTCTCCTGCATGGCGAACCTCGGGCTCGACCTGCGGGGTCTGGGACGCGGAGCGGAGGCCGACGAGCTCCAGCGCAAGGCGACGGACGGGTTCGCCCGCGTGGTGCGTGCCGACCACCCGTGGCTGCTCGCGGCCCGCCAACGCCGTCGGATCGAGTGCGACATGGCACCGATGCCGCTGTAGCGGGCGTGCTCGCCGGGGTGGCGCTCGCGCCACCCCGGACGGTCAGCCCGCGTCCGCCACCGGCGTGGTGGGCGCGCCGTCAGCCGGGCGCGGGCTGTGCGCGGGGACCGCTTCGGCGCGTCCCGGGGCGCGGGTCGGCTCGTGGTCCGCAAGGCGGCGGACCAGGTGCAGCAGGGGCTGGGTGAGCAGAGTGGTGGCGAGGGCCATGAAGACCAGCACCGTGTAGAGCGGCTTGCTCAGCAGGCCCGCCTGGAGACCCGCGTTGAGCGCGATCAGTTCCGTCAGCCCGCGGGCGCTCAGCAGGACGCCGACCGTGCGCGAGTCGTCCCGGTCCAGCCCGCCCAGCCGGGCCGCCGCCGTGCCGCTGCCGACCTTGGTGAGGACCGCCAGCACGGTCACCACCAGCAGGGTGAGCCATCCGGTGGTGTCCATGTTGTTCAGCGCGACGGACTGCCCCGAGAAGACGAAGAAGTACGGCACCAGCAGTGAGCTGACGACGTGCAGCGGCCGCAGCAGATCCGGGTCGAGGGTGCCGTCGTCCTCGCGCGGGCAGACGATGCCGGCGAGGAGCGCACCGCAGAGGGCGTGCAGCCCGAGGAACTGGGTCACGGACGCCGAGGCGCAGGCGAAGCCGATGAGCAGTGCCAGCCGCAGCGAGGGCTCCATCCGGGTGCGCCACAGCAGTCTGCGCAGCACCGGCCGGGCCGCCAGCAGCATCAGCACCGCGAACACGGCCGCGACGAGCGCCCGACCGGGCCAGCCCAGGGCGGGCTCACCGCTGTCGCTGTCCAGCATCGTCCCGGCCAGCACCGTCCACCCGATCACATCGAGCAGCCCGGCCGCGGACACCGCGAGGATCCCCGGCACCGTGTCGGCCAGGTTGTTCTCCCGCACGATGGCCGTCAGCACGGGTACGGCCGTTATCGACAGGGCCACCCCCGCGAACAGCACCGTGCCGACCGTCGGCGCGGGCATGTCCAGTTCCCGCAGCTGCCCCCGGAACAGCAGCGCACAGCCGCTGCCCACCGCCATCGGCACCACGAACGACGCCACCGCCACCGTCACCACCGTGCGCGCCCGGTCGCCCAGGATCGTCGGATCCAGCTCGTACCCCACCGCGAACAGGAAGACCACCAGGGCGAACTGCGCGAGCCCGGTCAGCGCGGTGCTGATCTCCCGGGGGAACAGCACCGTGTAGGCATCCGGCGCCGTGCTGCCGAGCAGCGAGGGGCCGAGGGCGATGCCCGCCGCCAGCTGACCCACGATGTACGGCTGTTGCAGCCGCTGGGCCAGCCAGCCGGCGCCATGGCCGACCGCCAGGATCAGGGCGGAGGCGAACAGGAAATGCGTGACCACCGTTTCAGGGCTCACAGCGTCCCCCCGTGTCCAGTCGCCGTGGCCCGCACCACGGCCGCGGACGGGCCGCCGCGCCGCTGCCCGACCCCAACCTCCCTATGATAGAGGTGACTTGACTGTGTATCGGCAGTCGTACACAACACTGCACCGGTGTCACGGGGGAGTACATGGCGACGGTCGTCTTCATCCATGGAACAGGGGTGCGCGAACCGGGCTTCTCGAAGCTTGCGGGGCGCGTGGCGGCCGGACTGACCGCCCTGCGCGGGGAACTCCGCATCGTGCCGTACTACTGGGGCGACACACACGGCGCCACGCTCGCGGCCGGTGGCGCCAGTCTTCCCGCCGCGCCGGGCGGCACGTCCCGGGGCCCGGCCGGACCGGACCCCGAGGAGGAGACGGCCGCCGTCTGGGCCGCCCTCTACACCGACCCGTACGCGGAACTCGCCCTCGCGGCGGCCGGCGCTCCGCGGGCCGCCGAGCGAGCACCCGGATCCCTGCCCCCTGACCAGGCGATACGCGCACGGCTGGCGGACCTCGCGACTCGGGGGGACGAACCCGCGGTGGAGTGGGGGCCCGGCCTCACCCGCGCCGCCACCGACCTCGCGGCCCACTCCCTGCTCACACCGGCCGCGGCAGCTCTCACCCCCGACGACCTCGCGCACCTCGTCGCCCGCAGCCTGACCGCCCGGGTGATCGCCGACGCCCTGGACTCGGACGCCCCCCTCGTACCGGTCGGCGACAGCCGCGACACCGTCGTCGAACGGCTGGCCGTGGCACTCGGTGCAGCGCCCAGGGGCACCGAACGCGGGATGCGCTCCCTGGTGCTGCGGGTGGCGGGTCCGATGGCATCCCGTGCCGTCCTGCGCCGCCGACGCGCCCTCACCGAGGCCGCTCATCCGGCCGCGGCCGACATCCTGCGCTACCTCAGCCGCGGCGAGGCGGTCCGCGCCGACCTGCGGGAGGTGGTCAAGGGCCTGGAACCGCCCGTCACCGTCGTCGGCCACAGCCTGGGCGGCGTCATCGCCCTGGACACCCTGATCTCCACCCCGCTGCCCCAGGTCCGGCTCCTGGTGACGGCGGGCTCCCAGGGCCCCTTCCTCTATGAGTCCGGGTCGCTGCCCTCCCTCGAACACCCGTCGCCGCTCCCGCCGCACCTGCCCGACTGGCTGAACCTCTACGACCCGCGCGACCTGCTCTCCTACCTCGGCGCGGGCCTCTTCCCTGGCCGCGTCACCGACGTCCGGGTCGACAGCCGCCAGCCCTTCCCGGCCTCCCACAGCGCCTACTGGACCAACCCCGAGGTGTACCGCCACATCGTGGACCGGCTGCCGTGAACCCCGCCCGGGTGCACGCCCTGATCGTCGGCATCGAGCGCTACGACGCCGGGCCCGGCTGGGACCTGCCCGGCCCGGCCCGCGACGCGGTCGCCTTCCACCGGCTGCTGTGCGAGGCCGGGGTGCCCGGGGAGCGACTGCGGCTCCACCTCGCCCCCCTGGCGTCCTACGCCCCCGGCGTCGCTCATCGGCCCGCCGACCACGCCACCCTGCGCCGCGTCCTCGTCCGGGAACTGCCCGTGGAGCAGGGCGACGTCCTGTGGGTCTGGTGGGGCGGGCACGGAGTGCTCGACCGGGCCGGCCGTCTGCGGTTGTTCTGCTCCGACGCGAGCACCGCCGACAAGCTGGGCATCGACCTGGACAGCGCGCTCGACCGGTTCGCCGGGGACGCCGTACCGGCCTTCGGCGAGCAGCTGTGGATCGTGGACGCCTGCGAGACCTTCGAGGAAGACCTCGCCTTCCGGGAACCGCTGCCGCCGGACGCCCTGCCGGTGGGGCGGCGCAACCACGCCCACCGGCAGACGCTGCTGCAGGCCGCCGGGCGCGGACGGGCCGCCGCCAACGACCCGGAGCGCGGGACGGGCCTGTTCTCCGAGATCCTGCTCGGGCTGCTGGCCGACCGGGCCGCCGTCCTTCCCGCACCACCCGATCCGGAGGGACTGTTTCCGGCCGTGCGGGCACGTATCGCGGCCCTCAGGGAAGCGGGACGTACTCTGCAGTATCCGGAGATTCGGCTGCGCGGCCCGGAGCGCACCGAGATCGTGGCGCCGGCGGAGCGGGGCCCCGAGGACCGGCCGGTCCCACCGCTGCAGCGGGCGGTGAACGCTCTCCTCGCCTACCCCTTGATGCAGGACCCCACCGAACGGCAGGCGCTCATCGCCTCGTTGGACCCCCGTGTCACAGCGACGCTGGCCCGCCACAGCAAGGCGCGCACCGATGTCGTCAACATCCTCACCGGTGTGGCCCGGCGCCGGCCGGAGGTGTTGCGGGAGCTGTTCGACGCCGTGGTCTCCCTCGACGACACACCGGAACTGAAGGGTGAACTGGGCGCGGCACTGACCGAGTTCGCGGCGTCGGCGCGACGCCCGGGCGATCGGAAATGATCGGGTGGCGTGATCGTACGGTTTTCGACCCGGGCAGGAATGGCCATGATGGAAATGAACGGGCACGGGGCATCGCGTGCCACCGTGCGAGAAGGGGGAGCACCTTGGACCAGCAGCCCGCTCTGTGCCACGCCGAAGTCGCCGTCCGCGAGCCGGCCGCGGCTGCTGGTACCGCCGTGTGGGAGTCGGATCTCGCCGACCTGACGGAGCTGCCCCTGACCGCGGTGGACGGTCTCGCCCCACTTGCTCCCTCCGCCCGTCTCCTCGGTGAGGTCCTGCGGGCACGCGCCGGCATCAGAGGGGGCAGCGAGGGGAGCGCCCGGGCCGAATAGGTCTCCAGCCCCCGGCAGGCGGCCCGTCCGTGGCCTCGACGCTGTGCCGGGGCCCACGCCCGCACCCGCGACCGGAGGTCCCGCATGCCCAGCGAGCCGCGCCATGCCCCGTTCCGCATGCCCGAGCGCATCCTGGCGGAACTGGCGGCGGGGGGCGGCTCCGCGGAGGCCGTCGCCTTCCTCGAACGCGCCGAGCGGGCACGGCGACTGCTGCTCCTGCGGACCCTGCTGGACCGGCTCGACGCGCTGAGTACGCCGTTGAGCTCCGCCGCCGAGGCCTGGGGCGTTCTGAAAGAGGCCGCCGCGACGGCGCCCGGCCCGGTCGACCGGCTGCTGCTCGCCCCGGCCACGGGCGGCTGGATCGCCCACCTCCTGCGCCGGCTGCACGGCACCGCGTCGGGCCCGCCGCTGTGGGCCGAGGCCGGGCATCTGTGCGCCCTGGCCGTCGCCGCGTCCCTGCGCGCCGGTACGCGGGCGGACCTCCGGGTGTCCCTCACCGACGGAACGCTGCCGCTGCCGGGCCTGGGTCTGGCCCGACTCGCCGCGGCGAAGGAGGGGCTGACGGTCGGCCGGGCCCGCACGAGGGAGGGCGAGCTGATGCTGTCCGGGCCCGGCCGCGCGGGCGTCCCCGTGGCCGCGACGGTCCGCCCGGCGACACGGCCGCTGTCGGCACCGCCGGCGGAAACCCCGGCCTGGCTGCCGCTGCGCACCCTCACCCATCACACCCCCGACGGCCCGGTCGGCATCCCCCTCGAAGACCTGGACCCCTACCGCGACTTGGACGATCCCCTCCCGCCCGCACGGCTCGACCCCGACGAAGCCCGGACCTGGCAGCGGCTGTTCGAGGAGGCCGCGGCGCTGCTCGCCGCACCGGGCGGCGACGGGCCCGGCCGGTTCGACGTCCGCGAGATCCGGGCCGTGGTGCCCTGGGGGCGTACCACCACGCTGCCCCCCGCGCCGCCCACCGTGTCGGTGTCCGCCTCCAGCGGTGACTCCTTCGGGGCCATGGTGATCGCCCGCCCGTCGTGCGGCACGGCGCTCGCCGAGACGCTGGTGCACGAGTTCCAGCACAGCAAGCTGGCCGCCCTGCTGCACCTCTTCCCGCTGCTCGACGACGACCGCGGGGAGCGCTACTACGCCCCATGGCGTCCGGACCCGCGCCATCTCACCGGGCTGCTGCACGGGGCGTACGCGTTCACCGGCGTCGCCGGGTTCTGGCGGGACCGCCTGGCCGCGGCGCGGGACGCCCGGGCGGCCGACCTGGCCGGCTACCACTTCGCGCTGCGCCGCCTGCAGAGCCGGCTGGTCGTGCGCACGCTGCTGGTCGAGAGCCGCCTCACCGCGCAGGGCCGGGTCCTCGTGACGGGGCTCGCCCGCACCCTCGACGGCTGGCTGCGCGAACCGGTCCCGTCCGCCGCCCTCGGCCGCGCCCGCACCGCCGCCGCACTGCACCGCACCGAATGGCGTCTGCGCAACGTCGTGCCCGCCCGGACCGCCGGGCCGGCGGAGCTCCGCTTCCGCCGCGACCGGACCTCCTGGCCGGACGTGCGCACCCACGCCTTCGCCACCCGCCCCGCCGTCCCGCGCACCGCCGACGAGCACCTCGCCGCCGGGGACGCGGAGGCCGCGCTCGCCCGGTACGCCGACGTCCTGGCCGATGCCCCGGCCGAACCGCACGCGCTCGCGGGCTGGATCGTCGCCCGGACGATCCTGGAACCGGGGCGGGCCGCCCGCCGGATGCTGGCGCGGCCGGAGGAACTGCTGCAGCCGTCGCCGCGCGTGTGAGCCCGGCCCTCTCGCCTCCGCCGCCGGCGCGACGGCCGTGTGAGCCCGGCCCTCTCGCCTCCGCCGCCGGCGCGACGGGCACCGGTGGTCACGGAAACGGCCGAGGAGCGCGTCAATACGCCCTCGGGTGGTCAGGATGGAGGCATGGCATACCACGTCCACTCCGAGGCCGGGCGGCTGCGCCGCGTCATCCTGCACCGGCCCGATCTCGAGCTCAAAAGGCTCACCCCCAGCAACAGGACCTCGCTGCTCTTCGACGACGTGCTGTGGGTGCGCAGGGCCCGCGCCGAGCACGACGGGTTCGCCGACGTGCTGCGCGACCGGGGCGTCGCCGTCCACCTCTTCGGTGACCTGCTGGCCGAGACGCTCGAGGTTCCGGCGGCCAGATCCCTCGTCCTGGACCGGGTCTTCGACGAGAAGGAGTACGGCCCGCTGGCCACCGAACCGCTCCGAGCCGCCTTCGAGAACATGCCCGGGCGGGACCTGGCCGAGGTTTTGATCGGCGGCATGACCAAACGCGAGTTCCTCGACGCGCACCCGGAGCCGACCTCCGTGCGCTTCCACGTCATGGAACTGGACGACTTCCTGCTGGGCCCGCTGCCCAACCACCTCTTCACCCGCGACACCTCCGCCTGGATCTACGACGGCGTGTCCATCAACGCCATGCGCTGGCCCGCCCGGCAGCGCGAGACCGTGCACTTCGAGGCGATCTACCGGCACCACCCGCTCTTCCGGGACGAGTCGTTCCGGGTGTGGTCGGAGGGGCAGGCCGACTATCCGTCCACCATCGAGGGCGGTGACGTGCTGGTCATCGGCAACGGGGCGGTGCTCATCGGCATGAGCGAGCGGACCACCCCGCAGGCCGTGGAGATGCTCGCGCACAAGCTGTTCGCCGCCGGGTCCGCCGAGACGATCGTGGCCCTCGACATGCCCAAGCGGCGTGCCTTCATGCACCTCGACACCGTGATGACGATGGTCGACGGCGACACCTTCACCCAGTACGCGGGCCTCGGCATGCTCCGCTCGTACACCATCGAACCGGGCGTCGGCGAGAAGGAACTGAAGGTCACCGACCATCCGCCGGAGCACATGCACCGGGCGATCGCCGCCGCTCTCGGGCTGAACGAGATCCGTGTGCTGACCGCCACCCAGGACGTGCACGCGGCCGAACGCGAGCAGTGGGACGACGGCTGCAACGTCCTGGCCGTCGAGCCCGGCGTCGTGGTCGCCTACGAGCGGAACGCCACCACCAACACCCACCTGCGCAAGCAGGGCATCGAGGTGATAGAGATCCCGGGCAGCGAGCTGGGCCGGGGCAGGGGCGGGCCGCGGTGCATGAGCTGCCCGGTCGAACGGGAGCCCGTGTAGGCGGCCCACGGGAGGTCTCCGTATAGACATGCTGAGCTTCGTATAGTATTCCAGACGTCTGTGTCCCCGTATCCCTGGAGCACCCCCATGGCGACTGTCCCGACCGCCCTCGCCGGCCGCCACCTCCTCAAAGAGCTGGACTTCACCGCGGAGGAGTTCCGTGCTCTGGTCGAGCTGGCCGCCGAACTGAAGGCCGCCAAGAAGGCCGGGACCGAGACCCAGTACCTCCGGGGCCGCAACATCGCGCTGATCTTCGAGAAGACGTCCACCCGCACCCGCTGCGCGTTCGACGTCGCGGCCGCCGACCAAGGCGCCTCGACCACGTACCTCGACCCCTCCGGCTCCCAGATCGGGCACAAGGAGTCGGTCAAGGACACCGCGCGGGTGCTGGGCCGGATGTACGACGCGATCGAGTACCGGGGCGACAGCCAGCGCAAGGTGGAGGAGCTGGCCGCGCACGCCGGTGTCCCCGTCTACAACGGGCTCACCGACGACTGGCACCCCACCCAGATGCTCGCCGACGTGCTGACCATGACCGAGCACAGCGCCAAGCCGCTGACCGGGGTCGCCTTCGCCTACCTGGGCGACGCCCGCTTCAACATGGGCAACTCCTACCTGGTCACCGGCGCCCTGCTCGGCATGGACGTACGGCTCGTCGCGCCGAAGGAGTACTGGCCGGCCCAGGAGGTCGTCGACCGGGCCCGTGTGCTCGCCGGGGCCAGCGGTGCCCGCATCACGCTCACGGAGACCGTGGACGAGGGCGTCCGGGGCGCCGACTTCGTCGCCACCGACGTCTGGGTCTCCATGGGCGAGCCGAAGGAGGTCTGGGCCGAGCGCGTCACCGCCCTCGCCCCCTACGCCGTGACCATGGACGTGCTGCGCGCCACCGGCAACCCGGACGTGCGGTTCCTGCACTGCCTGCCCGCCTTCCACGATCTCGGCACCGAGGTCGGCCAGGAGATCCACGCGGCGCACGGCCTGGAGTACCTGGAGGTCTCCGACGAGGTCTTCGAGTCGGCCCACTCGGTCGTCTTCGACGAAGCGGAGAACCGGATGCACACCATCAAGGCGGTCTTGGTGGCAACCCTCGCCTGAACAGGCCTTATGCTGACCGGCGGCCCGGAACCACCCCTTCTCCGCGGCCGCCGCGCGACGAACCCGTCGCACTGCCGCACCACCAGAAACGAGCACCACCCGCATGCCCGCTCCCCGGATCAAGCCCCCCGCCCTTCTCGTGGCGGAATCCGGCGCCGACCGTGAAGGCCACGGCCTCAAGCGCACGATGGGCCTCTTCCAGCTCATCTGCTTCGGCGTCGGCGCGATCGTCGGCACCGGCATCTTCGTCGGCCTGTCCGACTCGGTCGCCCAGGCCGGCCCGGCCGTCGTCGTCTCCTTCCTGCTCGCCGCGATCACCTGCGTCTTCACCGCGTTCGCCTTCGCCGAGCTGGGCGGCGCGATCCCCGTCTCCGGCTCCTCGTACTCCTTCGCCTACGCCGGTCTCGGTGAGGGCACGGCCTTCCTCGTCGGCTGGTGCCTGCTGCTGGAGTACGGCGTGTCGGTGTCCGCGGTGGCGGTCGGCTGGAGTCAGTACGTCAACGAGCTCCTCGAGAGCGTCACCGGAGTGCACCTGCCCGCGGCCCTGTCGGCCGGACCCGGCGACGGCGGCGCGGTGAACCTCCCGGCCGTGATCGTCATCGCGATGGCCGCCGTGCTGCTGGTCCGCGGAGTGCGCGAGAGCGCCCGGGCCACCGCCGCGATGGCCGTGCTGAAGCTCGCCGTCCTGGTCGCCTTCATCGCGATCGGCTTCACCGCCTTCGAGGACGGCAACCTCACCCCGTTCTCGCCGACGGGCCTGGCCGGCATCGGCGCGGGCACCACCGCCGCCTTCTTCTCCTACATCGGCTTCGACGCGATCACCACCGCCGGGGAGGAGGCGAAGAACCCGCGCCGGGACATCCCCGTGGCGATCCTCGTCTGCATCGGCCTGGTGACACTGCTCTACTGCGCGGTCGCGCTCGTCGCGATCGGCGCCATCGGCGGTGACGCGGTCGGCGGCCGTCCCGCGGCACTCTCCTACGTCGTCAACCAGGTCACCGGCTCCACCGCCGGAGGCGCGGTGATCGCCTTCGGTGCGGTCGTGGCCATCGCCTCGGTCGTGCTCGCCGTGATGTACGGCCAGACCCGGATCCTGATGTCCATGTCCCGCGACGGGCTCATCCCGAGCGTCTTCGAGAAGGTGTCGCCGAGGACCTCCACGCCGGTCGCCGGCACGCTGATCGTGGCCGTCGTCTTCGCGCTCCCCGCGGCTTTCGCACCGCTGGACGCGGTGGTCAACCTGTGCACCATCGGCACCCTCGCGACCATGGCCGTCGTCAACATCGCGGTCATCGCGCTGCGCCGTCGCGAGCCCGGCCTCGCCCGCAGCTTCCGGGTGCCGCTGTACCCCGTGACCCCGCTGCTCGGCGTCGGCTGCTGCCTGTACCTGATGTACGAGACGGGCGCGACGACCTGGCTCCAGTTCGCGGCGTTCCTCGTGGCCGGGGTCGCCCTGTACCTGCTCTACGGCCGGCGCAACTCCCGGCTCGCCCGGGTCACGCCGGTGGACGCCGCTGAGCCGGCAGTGCGGACAGCCTGAACCAGACCGCCTTGCCGGACTCGGTCGGCCGGTGTCCGCAGGAGGAGCTCAGGGCGCGGATCAGCAGCAGTCCGCGCCCGTGCTCCTGCCAGGGGTCGGGCGGGCCGCCGGCCGGACGGGTGAGGTCGCCGGGCGGGGCCGGGTCGGTGTCGTGCACCTCGACCTGGCAGCCCGACGGCATCAGCTCCACGACCAGCTCTATCGGTGTCCCGCCGGTGGTGTGCTCCACGGCGTTGGCCACCAGCTCCGCCGTGAGCAGCTCAGCGGTGTCGCAGTCCGCCGCGTGCTCCAGCTCGGCCAGCGCCGTACGGACCAGGGCGCGCGCCACGGGCACCGCCGCCGCGGTGTGCGGCAGCGCGATGCGCCAGGAGGCGGGGGCTGAGGGGAGTTCGTGCACGGCGGGTCCGTTCATGGAGCAGGACGTCCTGCTTTCAACCTTAGGAATGGTACGGCGCCGCTCTTCGGAGGAGTCCGAGGGGCACCGGCGGAGGCGCCGTCGCCTCCTTGCCGACGGCTTACCCAGGTGAACGCGGTGCCGCGCACGCCTGATCCCGCCGTTACGCCGGTGTGGACGATCTGTGACGGATGTGACCGGACCGGGTCGCATCCGATCCCCCACCGCACTCCTACCCGGACGGTCTGTCGCGTACTCATGACGACAGTCACGGACGAGTGATAGCTTCGTGGGGTAGAGCTCAGTGAGGCAGTGCCCGCCCGAGGAGGCCGCACGACATGAGTCCCTTCACCGGCTCCGCCGCCCGCACCGCCGGCTGGGAGCATCTGCGCCTCGACGTCGCCGACGGTGTCGCGACCGTCACCCTGGCCCGTCCCGAGAAGCTCAACGCGCTCACCTTCGGCGCCTACGCCGACCTGCGCGACCTGCTCGCGGAGCTGTCCCGGGAGCGGTCGGTACGGGCCCTGGTGCTGGCCGGGGAGGGCCGCGGCTTCTGCTCCGGCGGCGACGTCGACGAGATCATCGGCGCGACCCTCGGCATGGACACCGCCCGGCTCCTCGACTTCAACCGGATGACCGGCCAGGTGGTCCGCGCGATCCGCGAGTGCCCGTTCCCCGTGATCGCGTCGCTGCACGGCGTGGCCGCGGGGGCCGGAGCGGTCCTCGCCCTGGCCGCGGACTTCCGCGTCGCCGATCCCACCGCCCGCTTCGCCTTCCTCTTCACCCGTGTCGGGCTCTCCGGCGGCGACATGGGCGCGGCCTACCTGCTGCCCCGGGTCGTCGGCCTGGGTCACGCGACCCGCCTGCTGATGCTGGGCGACCCGGTCCGGGCCCCGGAGGCCGAGCGCATCGGCCTGATCAGCGAACTGACGGAGGAGGGCCGGGCGGACGAGACGTCCCACCGGCTGGCCCACCGCCTGGCGTCCGGCCCGGCCCTGGCCCACGCGCAGACGAAGGCGCTGCTCACGTCCGAACTGGACATGCCCCTGGCGGCCTCGATCGAACTGGACGCCTCGACCCAGGCCCTCCTGATGACGGGAGAGGACTACGCGGAATTCCACGCGGCCTTCACGGAGAAGCGCCCCCCGAAATGGAGCGGACGGTGACCGCGACTCCCTCGGCGGCGCGGGGCCGTGCTGAATACGCGGCTACCGCCGCGCGGGCGCGACAAGCCACAACGCACCCGCATCCGCACCACGACACCGGCCACCCCCTACGGGTCGCGATCATCGGCGGCGGCCCGGGAGGGCTCTACGCCGCCGCCCTCCTCAAACGCCTCGACCCCGCACGGGAGATCACCGTCTGGGAACGCAACGCCCCCGACGACACCTTCGGCTTCGGCGTGGTCCTCTCCGACGAGACCCTCGGCGGCATAGAGCACGCCGATCCCCAGGTCTACGACGCCCTGCAGCGGCACTTCACCCGCTGGGACGACATCGACATCGTCCACCGCGGCGCACGCCACACCTCCGGCGGCCACGGGTTCGCCGCCCTGGGCCGCAAGCGACTGCTGGACATCCTCCACACCCGCTGCCGCGAACTCGGCGTCGACCTCCGCTTTCGCACCGGGGCCCCGGCGGACCTCCCGCACACCCACGATCTGGTCATCGCCGCGGACGGCGTCCACAGCGCCACCCGCGAGACCTACGCCGACACCTTCCGGCCCCGGGTGACGGCCCACCGCTGCCGCTACATCTGGCTCGCCGCCGACTTCCCCTTCGACTCCTTCCGCTTCGAGATCGCCGAGACCGAACACGGCGTGATGCAACTCCACGGCTACCCCTACGCGCCCGACGCGTCCACGGTGATCATCGAGATGCGCGAAGAGGTCTGGCGCGCGGCCGGGTTCGACGAACTCGACGAAGCCGAGTCGATCGGGCGGTGCGCCAAGATCTTCGCGGAAGCCCTCCGCGGCCGCCCCCTGACATCGAACAACTCCACGTGGACGACGTTCCGCACGGTCGTCAACGACCGCTGGTCGCACGGCAACGTCGTCCTCCTCGGGGACGCCGCGCACACCGCCCACTTCTCCATCGGCTCCGGCACCAAGCTCGCGGTCGAGGACGCGCTGGCCCTGGCCGCCTGCCTGGCGGAGCGCGACACGCTGCCCGAGGCCCTGGCCGCGTACGAGGCCGAGCGGCGACCCGTCGTCGCCTCCACGCAGCGCGCGGCCCGGGCCAGCCTGGAGTGGTTCGAGAACCTCGGCCTGTACCTGGACCAGCCGCCCCGCCAGTTCGCCTTCAACCTGCTCACCCGCAGCCGCCGCGTCACGCACGACAATCTGCGGCTGCGCGACGGGCGCTTCACACAGACGGTGGAGCGCGAGTTCGGCTGCCCGCCCGGCACGCCCCCGATGTTCACACCGTTCCGGCTGCGGGGCCTGACCCTGCGCAACCGGGTCGTCGTCTCGCCGATGGACATGTACTCGGCCGTCGACGGCGTCCCCGGCGACTTCCACCTCGTCCACCTCGGCGCGCGGGCGCTGGGCGGGGCGGGGCTGGTGATGACCGAGATGGTGTGCGTCAGCGAGCAGGGCCGGATCACGCCCGGCTGCGCCGGTCTCTACACCGGCCGGCAGGCAGAGGCCTGGAAGCGGATCACGAACTTCGTCCACGACCGGGCTCCCGGCACGGCGATCGGCGTCCAGCTCGGCCACAGCGGCCGCAAGGGCTCCACGAAGCGGATGTGGGAGGGCATGGACGAGCCGCTGGAGGAGGGGAACTGGCCGCTGGTGGCCCCCTCGGCCCTTCCGTACAAGGAGGCCGGCCAGACGCCGCGTGAGCTGTCCCGCGCCCAGCTCACCGACCTCCGGGAACAGTTCGCGGCAGCGGCCGTCCGCGCCGCCCGGGCCGGCTTCGACCTGCTCGAACTGCACTGCGCCCACGGCTATCTCCTGTCCGGTTTCCTCTCCCCGCTGACCAACCGGCGCACCGACGCCTACGGCGGCTCCCTGGAGAAACGGCTCCGCTTCCCGCTGGAGGTCTTCGACGCCGTACGCGCCGTGTGGCCGGGGGAGCGGCCCATGACCGTCCGCATCTCCGCCACCGACTGGGCCGAGGGCGGGACGACCGCCGAGGACGCCGTCGAGATCGCCCGGGCCTTCGCCGCGCATGGGGCCGACGCGATCGACGTGTCGACGGGCCAGGTCGTCGCGGACGAGCGGCCGGAGTTCGGGCGGTCGTACCAGACACCGTTCGCGGACCGGATCCGCCACACCGCGGGCGTCCCGGTGATCGCGGTCGGCGCCATCTCCTCCTGGGACGACGTCAACTCCCTGATCCTCGCGGGCCGCACCGACCTCTGCGCGCTCGCCCGTCCCCACCTCTACGACCCCCACTGGACCCTGCACGCGGCGGCCGAGCAGGGGTACACGGGCCCGGGCGCCGTCTGGCCGGCCCCGTACCGCGCGGGCAGCCGCCGCCCCCGGACGGGCCGTCTGGACGCCCCCAAGCCGCGCCTGAGTCTGGGAGGCGGCGACACCCGGGCGCGTTAGGATCCGGGGCATGGCGCTGACCATGGACGACGTGGACCGGTTCGAGGCCTTCAGGCCGCGCCTGGAGGCGGTGGCCTACCGGCTGCTCGGCTCGGCGAGCGAGGCCGAGGACGCCGTGCAGGAGACGTTCCTGCGCTGGCAGGGCGCCGACACCGACCGCATCGACGTCCCCGAGGCGTGGCTGACGAAGGTCCTCACCAACCTGTGCCTCAACCAGCTCGGCTCGGCCCGGGCGCGGCGCGAGACCTATGTGGGCGAGTGGCTGCCCGAGCCGCTGCTCGCCGGGGACCCCATGCTCGGGCCCGCGGACACCGCTGAGCAGCGTGAATCGGTCTCGTACGCGATGCTCGTCCTGCTGGAGCGGCTCTCCCCGAACGAGCGGGCGGTGTACGTGCTGCGGGAGGCCTTCGACTATCCGCACCGGGAGATCGCCGACATCCTCGGCCTCACCGAGGCCGCCAGCCAGCAGATCCTCCACCGCGCGAAGAAGCACCTCGCGCAGGGCAGGACCCGTACCCGCACCGAGATCGACGCCGCCGCCGCGCGCCGGATCATCGACGAGTTCCTCGCGGCCGCCGCGAGCGGGCGGACCGAACCGCTGGTGCGGCTGCTCACCCAGGACGCCGTCGCGATCGGCGACGGCGGCGGGAAGGTCCCGGCCCGTGCCAGGGCGATCGAGGGCGCGCTCGCGGTCGCGAAGTTCATGCGGGGCCTGTTCAAGCCGAGCAAGGCCAAGCGCGACCTGGTCGGCGGCTCTCCCTCGGTCTACCCGTCGACCGCCAACGGCGACCCGGCCCTGGTGGTGGTCGTCGACGGACGGGTCATCGGCGTCATGTGCCTGGAGATCGCCGACGACGGCATCGCCGCGTTCCGCAACCAGGTCAACCCCGACAAGCTCGAACGCGCGACCCGGCGCTGGGCCGCCGGCGACCACGGCGATCCCCTGCTCACGGTCTTCTGACCCGACCGATCATGATGTGACGTGCTTCACATCGGCTTCCTGTCAGGGAAGGGCGGGCCATCCGGTTCAAGGGGTGAATTCGCGCCAGACAGCCGTCATGACAGGAGCCACGCCATGCAGCACCGCATCGTCGTCCTCGGAGCCGGCTACACCGGAGCCACCGCCGCCGGGCGCCTCGCCAAGCGGCTGCACCGTGCAGACGTCGCCATCACCCTCGTCAACGCCGAGCCCGACTTCGTCGAGCGCGTCCGGATGCACCAGCTCGCGCTCGGCCAGGACCTCACGCCCCGGCCGTTCAGCGAGATGTTCCACGGCACCGGCGTCACCCTGAAGCAGGGGAAGGTCACCGCCGTCGACGTCGACCGCAGGACCGTCACCGTCCGGGCCCACGCCGACGAGGGCGCGCCGGACGAGGAACTGCGGTACGACACACTCGTCTACGCCCTCGGCAGCGGCTGGAACGACCACGGCGTGCCCGGCGCCGCCGAGCACGCCCACGAGATCGCCGGCCGTCCCGGAGCGCTCCGGCTGCGCGAGCGGCTGGCCGGCCTGGCCGCCGGGGAATCCGTGGTCGTGGTCGGCGGCGGTCTCACCGGCCTGGAGGCGGTGACCGAGATCGCCGAGTCCCGCCCGGACCTCGACGTCGCCCTGGTCGCCCGCGGCGGCCTCGGCGACTGGCTCTCGGCCAAGGGCGCCCGGCACCTGCGCGAGGTCTTCGACCGGCTCGGCATCACCGTCCACGAGCACACGGCCGTCACCGCCGTCGAAGCCGATCACATCGCCACCGGCGACCGGACGGACATCCCGGCCGCGGTCACCGTGTGGACCACCGGCTTCGCCGTCCACCCCGTCGCCCGGGCCACCACCCTGGAGGTCACCGGCACCGGCCGGATCGTCGTCGACCGGACCATGCGCTCGGTGTCCCACCCGGACGTGTACGCCATCGGCGACGCGGCTTCGGCGAGGGGCCCCGCGGACAAGCCGCTGCGGATGTCGTGCGCCTCGGGCGTCCCCACCGCCTGGCAGGCCGCCGACGCCATCGCGGCCCGGCTGACCGGCGGGAAGGTCCCGACCGTGCCCGTGCGCTACTTCAACCAGTGCATCTCGCTGGGCCGCGGGAACGGCCTGATCCAGTACGTCACCGCCGACGACCGTGCCGTGCCGGCGGCGCTGACCGGCCGGCTCGCCGCGCTCTACAAGGAGATCATCTGCAAGGGCGCGGCCTGGGGCGTCGCCCACCCGACGCTCCTTCCGGTGCGGCGCCGCCGCGTCGTGCGGGAGGCCGTCGCCCCGGAGGGCGCGCGGGTCGGGACGGCGGCCTGAGCCGTGCGGACGCCGGACGCCTCAGACCGGGTAGGCGTGGGTCTGCGTCGCCTTCACCGTGGCCCAGACCCGCGCGCCCGGGTGCAGGCCGAGCTCGGCGGCGGCGACCGTCGTGAGGTCGGCGGCGAGGGGGAGTTCACCGGTGAGGTCGGCACGGATCTGGTCGCCGTGGGTCTCCAGACCGGCCACCTCGCAGCGCCACAGGTTGCGGGCGCTGGAGCCGGTCGGCCGGTCGCGGTGGAGGGTCACCGCGCCGGGCGGGAACGCCACGAAGACCGGGCCCGACAGGACCTCCGAGGTGGTGACGGGTGGACCGCCGGCGAGACGGACGGTGTGGCCGTCCGCCTCGCCCCGGTAGAGGTTCAGGCCGACCAGCCGCGCGATGTAGTCCGTACGGGGATGGCGGGCGATGTCGGCCGGGGTGCCCTCCTGGACGACCCGGCCGTGCTCCACGACCACCAGACGGTCGGCCAGCACCATGGCGTCGAGCGGATCGTGGGTGACGAGCACGGCCACCGCCTCGAAGTCGGCCAGGTGGCGCCGGAGCCGGGCGCGGACCTCCAGGCGGGTGCGGGCGTCCAGGGCCGCCAGGGGCTCGTCGAGGAGCAGCAGCCGGGGCCGGGTCGCCAGGGCACGGGCGAGGGCGACCCGCTGGGCCTGGCCGCCCGAGAGCCTGCGCGGCTTGGCGCCGGCGTGCGCCGCCAGGCCCATGCGGTCCAGCCACTCGGCGGCCCGCGCACGGGCCTCGGCCTTGGTGGCGCCCTGGCAGCGGGGACCGAAGGCCACGTTGTCGAGGGCCGTGAGGTGGGGGAAGAGCAGGTAGTCCTGGAAGACGACGCCGACGGGGCGGGCCTCCGGCGGGGTGCGGTCCAGCTCGGTGCCCTCCAGCCGCAGATGCCCGCCGGTCAGCGGGATCAGACCGGCCAGGGCGCGCAGCGCGGTGGTCTTGCCGGCGCCGTTCGGGCCGAGCAGGGCGACGACCTCACCCGGCGCGACGGTCAGCGGCACGTCGAGTCGGAAACCGCCGCGGTCCACGACGAGGCGGGCGTCCAGCCCTTCGGTCGCGGTGCCGGTGTGCGCGTCCTGCGCGGGGGGCCGCGTCATCCCGCACGCATCCAGCGGTCGCGCAACCCCGCGAGGACCGCGATCGACACCGCCAGCAGCACCAGGCTGAGGGCGATGGCGGCCTCCGGGTCGCTCTGCAGGGCCAGGTACACGGCCAGCGGCATGGTCTGGGTGCGGCCGGGGAAGTTGCCGGCGAAGGTGATCGTCGCGCCGAACTCGCCGAGCGCCCGCGCCCAGGCCAGGACCGCGCCCGCCGCGATGCCCGGTGCGATGAGCGGCAGCGTGACCCGGCGGAACGCGGTGAAGCGGGACGCGCCCAGGGTGGCGGCCGCCTCCTCGTAGCGGGGGTCGGCGGCCCGCAGGGTGCCCTCGACGCTGATGACGAGGAACGGCATGGCCACGAACGCCTCCGCGAGCACGACCCCGGCGGTGGTGAAGGGCAGCGTGATCCCGAACCACGAGTCGAGCCACCGCCCCACGATGCCGTTGCGGCCGAGCGCCGTCAGCAGCGCCACACCGCCGACGACCGGAGGCAGGACCAGGGGCAGGGTGACGAGGGCGCGTACGAGGCCGCGGCCGGGGAAGTCGACGCGGGCCAGCAGCCAGGCCAGCGGCACGCCGACGACCAGGCTCACCGCGGTGGCCGCCGAGGCGCACAGCAGGGACAGCCTGAGGGCCTGCCACACCTCTGGGCTGGTCAGCTGCCCGGGCAGGCTGTGCCACGGGGTCCGCACGAGCAGGGCGATCAGCGGCACGATCAGGAACGCCAGGCCGGCCAGCGCGGGGAGCAGCAGGGGCAGCGGGACGCCCGTCCGGACCCGACGGCGCCGCGGACCGCCCCGCGGACCGTCGGTCGCGACATGAGGCTTGCCGACCGGGGCTGTCACGGCTTGAGGAACCCGGCCGCGCCCAGGACGTCCTGGCCCTCGGCGGAGCGCACCAGCGCGATGAACGCCTCGGCGGTCCCGGCGTTCCGGGCGTCCTTGAGCAGGGCGATCGGGTAGTCGTTGACGGCGTCGGCGGACTCGGGGAACTGCACGCCCTCCACCGTGTCACCCGCCGCGCGCACATCCGTCTGGTAGACGACGGCCGCGTCGGCCTCCTTCAGCTCGACCTTGGTCAGCGCGGCCTTGACGTCCTGCTCGTACGACACGGGCGTGAGCGTGAGCCCGCGGGCGTCGAGGGCCTGCTGCGCGGCGGCGCCGCACGGCACCGCCTCGTCGCACAGGACGACCTTCAGGCCACCCCGGGTGAGATCTTCGAGGGAGGCGATCCTGTGCGGGTTGCCGGGCAGGGTGGCGATCTCCAGCCGGTTGCGGACGAAGGTCTCGGGCGGGCCCGAGGCGTCTTCGGCATCCGTGACGATCTTCATCGTCCTGGGGCTGGCCGAGGCGAAGACATCCGCCGGGGCCCCGCCGGTGATGCTCGCGGCGAGGGAGTCGCTGCCGCCGAAGCTGAAGGTGACCTTCGTGCCGGGGTGCTCCTTCTCGAACCGCTCGCCCAGCGTCGTGAAGCTCTCCTTCAGCGAAGCCGCGGCGAAGACGGTCACCTCACCGGAGACCCCGCCCGGCCCGGACGGCCCGGCCGAGGGATCAGAGCCGGACGCACAGGCGCTCAGCGCCAGCAGCGCGGCGGCTCCCCCCGCGGCCACCTGGAGCGGGCGGCGGGTCCGGTGCGCCGTACGGGTCGTCACGGGTCTGCTCCTCTGCTGGGCCTGCGTCGATGATAATGCCGCAGATGCCAGGGGAAACCCCCCTGTGGATTCGCATGAGCCGGGGAGAGGATCGCTGGGCGCGGCATGTGCGTTGGCACGGAATGGGCGCGGGGAAGCTAGTGCCGCAGCAGGCAACGTTCGCCCCGTCGCGACGCCCGGCACGCACTCTCGCCGCACCGGGCGCAAGCCCAAGTACACCCAGTACGAGG
>NZ_JBEOSZ010000009.1:0-223242 GCF_040303285.1 Streptomyces sp. NPDC096046
AGTACACCCAGTACGAGGGCTTGCACCCGGCACGCCGAGAGCACGCACCGGACGCCGCTCCTTGACGGGCAAACGTTGCCTGCCGCGGCACTAGAACGAGTTTCCATGGGAGGCGCCCCGGCGGTGTGCGGTCCGTGGACTCCTCGGGGCGGGGCTGGTATCAGTGGGCATACCTGATGCACCGTCAGAGCATGCTCCCGGGGAGGCAGTCGGCCATGACCGAGCTCGTGGAACACGGACAGCTGTTCATCGGCGGGGAGTTGACCGACCCCCTGGGGCGGGACGTCATCGAGGTGATCTCCCCGCACACCGAGGAGGTCATCGGACGCGTCCCGCACGCCTCGACGGCGGATGTGGACCGGGCCGTGGCGGCGGCGCGGCGGGCGTTCGACGAGGGGCCCTGGCCGCGCATGAGCCTCGACGAGCGGATCGAGATCGTGGGCCGGATCAAGGACGCCGTCGCCGTCCGGCACGACGAGATCGCCCGCCTGATCTCCGCCCAGAACGGCTCGCCGTACTCCTGGAGCGTCCTCGCCCAGGCCCTCGGCGCGGTGATGGTCTGGGACTCGGCGATCACCGTCGCCCGGAACTTCACCCACGAGGAGCGGCGCGACGGCGTGCTGGGCAGGATCCTCGTGCGCCGCGAGCCCGTCGGGGTCGTGGCCGCCGTGGTCCCCTGGAACGTCCCGCAGTTCGTCGCGGCCGCCAAGCTCGCCCCGGCGCTGCTCACCGGCTGCACGGTCGTGCTCAAGCCCTCCCCCGAGTCCCCGCTCGACGCCTACCTGCTCGGCGAGATCGCCCGCGAGGCCGGGCTTCCGGAGGGCGTGCTGTCCATCCTGCCCGCCGACCGGGAGGTCAGCGAGTACCTGGTCGGGCACCCCGGCGTCGACAAGGTGTCCTTCACCGGGTCGGTCGCGGCCGGCAAGCGCGTGATGGAGGTGGCCGCCCGCAACCTCACGCGGGTGACGCTCGAACTGGGCGGCAAGTCCGCGGCCGTCGTCCTGCCCGACGCCGACGTCGAGACGGCTGTGGCGGGCATCGCCCCCGCGGCCTGGATGAACAACGGGCAGGCCTGCGTCGCCCAGACCCGCATCCTGCTGCCGCGCTCCCGCTACGACGAGTTCGCCGACGCCCTCGCCGCCGCGGCGGGCGCCCTGACGGTCGGCGACCCGCTGGACCCGGCCACCCAGGTGGGGCCGCTGGTGGCCCGGCGGCAGCAGCAGCGCAACCTCGACTACATCCGTATCGGGCAGGAGGAGGGCGCCAAGATCCTCACCGGCGGCGGACGCCCGGCCGGCCTCGGCCGCGGCTGGTACGTCGAGCCGACCCTCTTCGGCGACGTCGACAACTCCATGCGCATCGCCCGCGAGGAGATCTTCGGCCCGGTGATCTGCCTGCTGCCCTACGACGACGAGTCCGACGCCGTGAGGATCGCGAACGACTCGGACTACGGCCTGAGCGGCAGCGTCTGGACCGCCGATGTCGAGCACGGCATCGACATCGCCCGCCGGGTGCGTACGGGCACGTACTCGGTCAACACCTTCAGCCTGGACATGCTCGGCCCGTTCGGCGGCTACAAGAACTCGGGCCTGGGACGGGAGTTCGGGCCCGAGGGGTACGGCGAGTACCTGGAGCACAAGATGATCCACCTCCCGGCGCAGGCGTAGCGATGGGCGACCGCTGGCACATCGAGGTCGACCGCTCCCTGTGCATCGGCTCCGCGCAGTGCCTCCACCACGCACCGGACGGCTTCCGCCTGGACGCCGCCCGCCAGTCCCGTCCCCTCGCCCCGGACACGGACGCGAACGAGCGGGTGCTGGAAGCCGCGGAGAGCTGTCCCACGGAGGCGATCACGATCACGCTGCGGGACGGCGGGGAGGCGGTGTTCCCGCCGGAGGAGTAGCGCCCGAAAAATCATGATGTGAGGGGTTTCATTCCCTTATGCGGGCTTCTATTCTGGAAATCGGCCTACGAGGCGAGTGAGGGAGTCCGACCGGAGTGGCCGACGTCGGCAGGAAGCCTCGGCTTCCGCGGGTGCCGACTGCGACGGTAGGGCTGAGAGGCCGAAGGGAGCGGGCCGAAAGGCCGGCACCCCGAGGCGACCCCCATCACCTGATCCGGACCATGCCGGCGAAGGGAACCCGTCTCGTAGGTCCTCGTCGTGTCCGGGGGCCGGGGCTGGGGCTGGGGCTGGGGGCTTACGAGGCATCCGGGGCTATGGGGCTCACGGGGTGCTCGGTGCCCTCAGGTCGATCAGGCGGCACACCGTCTCGATGTCGATCTTCACCTGGGCGATCGAGGCGCGCCCCGACAGCCAGGTGATCAGGGCCGAGTGCCAGGTGTGCTCGATGACCCGGACCGCCGAGAGCTGCTCCGGAGTCGGGTTCTCCTGGCCCATCGCGTCCAGGATGATCGCCGTCGTCTGCCGGGAGACCTGGTCGACCTCCGGGCTCACACTGCGGTCCGCGAAGGTCAGGGCCCGGACCATGGCATCGGCCAGATGCGGCTCGCGCTGCAGCGCCCGGAAAGCCCGCATCAGCGTCTCCGCGACCCGCTCGGCAGCCGTCTCGCCCTGCGGGGGCTTCTTCCGCAGGGTGCCGTGCATGTGCTCCAACTGGTCCTGCATCGTGGCGACCAGGAGGTGGATCTTGGACGGGAAATAGCGGTACAGCGTGCCGAGGGCCACCTGCGAGGACTCGGCGACCTCCCGCATCTGCACGGCGTCGAAGCCGCCCCTGCTGGCCAGTTGCGCGCTCGTGTGCAGGATGCGGCGCCGACGGGCCTCCTGCCGCTCCGTGAGGGGGGCGGAGGCGGGCGCCGCCGCTCTGGCTTCCACCTGGGCCGGCTTGTTCACCTTGGCGCTCACCTTGGCTTCTGCGGGCATGGTTCGAATCCCGTTCCGTGACCGTCCGTGAGGACGAGTGATCACACAGCATGGCACGGGACCGGCCGTGGCGTGAATCACCTGCTCCACTGGTCACAGCGCCCTTACCTGCCGGTAGATTCGGAGCCTCCGAACGATCAAGTCTGGAACTTGTTCTAGATTAGCGTCCCGGCGTAATCTCGCGGGACAGTGCAGGGAGAAGGGGGCTCGGAGTGACCGCTGAGGCCAGGGAGGCCGGGGCCCCGGAGGACCCCGCTGCCGACGGCTTGCGACCGCTCGACATCGCGCTCCTCACCTATAAAGGGAACCCGTTCTGCGGCGGCCAGGGCGTCTACGTCCGGCACCTGTCGCGCGAACTGGCCCGCCTCGGACACCGGGTCGAGGTCATCGGCGCCCAGCCGTACCCCGTGCTCGACGAGGGCTACGACGGGCTGAGCCTCACCGAGCTGCCCAGCCTCGACCTGTACCGTCAGCCGGATCCTTTCCGCACACCGGGGCGCGGCGAGTACCGCGACTGGATCGACGCGCTGGAAGTCGCGACGATGTGGACGGGCGGCTTCCCCGAACCCCTGACCTTCTCGCTGCGCGCCCGCCGCCACCTGCGCGCCCGCCGCGGCCGGTTCGACGTCGTGCACGACAACCAGACCCTCGGCTACGGCCTGCTGGGCGATGTCGGCGCACCTCTGGTGACCACCATCCACCATCCCATCACCGTCGACCGGCAGTTGGAGCTGGACGCGGCGGACGGCTGGAAGCGGCGCGCCTCGGTGCGGCGCTGGTACGCCTTCACGCGCATGCAGAAGCGCGTCGCGCGCCGACTGCCGTCCGTGCTCACCGTTTCCGGCACCTCGCAGCAGGAGATCGTCGACCACCTCGGTGTCCGGCGGGACCGCGTCCACGTGGTCCACATCGGCGCCGACACCGACCTGTTCTCGCCGGATCCGTCGGTGCCGGTCGTGCCGGGCCGGATCGTGACGACGTCCAGCGCGGACGTGCCGCTCAAGGGCCTGGTGCATCTCGTCGAGGCGCTGGCCAAGGTACGGACCGAGCACCCCGGCGCCCATCTCGTCGTCGTCGGCAAGCGGCCCGCCGAAGGGCCGGTCGCCCAGGCGATGGAGCGCTACGGCCTCGCCGGGGCCGTGGAGTTCGTCAAGGGCATCTCCGACGCGGAGCTCGTCGATCTCGTGCGCTCGGCGCAGATCGCGTGCGTGCCGTCGCTCTACGAGGGCTTCTCGCTGCCGGCCGCGGAGGCCATGGCCACCGGGACGCCGCTGCTCGCCACGACCGGTGGTGCCCTCCCCGAGGTCGCCGGCCGTGACGGGGAGACGTGCCTGGCGGTGCCGCCCGGCGACGCGGGCGCGCTGGCCGCGGGCCTCGGCCGGCTGCTGGGCGACGCGGACCTGCGCGCACGGCTCGGCGCGGCCGGGCGCGAGCGGGTGCTGCGGCACTTCACCTGGGCCAGGGCGGCGGAGGGCACGGTGGCCCGCTACCGCGAGGAGATCGACCGGGCCGGGATCCGCACCCTGCCGAGGACTTCCGGCCGTTCGGCCCTCCCGACGGGTACCGTCCCCACGGCACCCGCGAGTACGGCACCCGCGAGTACGGCACCCGCGAGTACGGCACCCGCGGTACCCGCAGGCACAGCAGGTGCTGTCTCCGCAGCCCCGGCAGATGTAGAAGGCGTCAACTCCGAAAGCAGGGCCACGTGCTGACCGTCGACTTCTCCCGGTTCCCGCTCGCCCCGGGTGACCGTGTCCTGGATCTCGGCTGCGGGGCCGGGCGGCACGCGTTCGAGTGTTACCGGCGGGGCGCACAGGTCGTGGCGCTGGACCAGAACGCCGAGGAGATCCGCGAGGTCGCCCGGTGGTTCGCGGCGATGAAGGAGGCAGGCGAGGCCCCCGAGGGCGCCACCGCCACGGCCATGGAGGGCGACGCCCTCGCGCTGCCCTTCCCCGACGAGTCCTTCGACGTCGTGATCATCTCCGAGGTGATGGAGCACATCCCGGACGACAAGGGCGTCCTCGCGGAGATGGTCCGGGTGCTCAAGCCCGGCGGGCGCATCGCCGTCACCGTCCCGCGCTACGGCCCCGAGAAGGTCTGCTGGAGCCTCTCCGACGCCTACCACGAGGTCGAGGGCGGCCACATCCGCATCTACAAGGCGGACGAACTGCTGGAGAAGATCCGCGAGGCCGGCCTCAAGCCCTACGGCACGCACCACGCGCACGCCCTGCACTCGCCCTACTGGTGGCTCAAGTGCGCGTTCGGCGTCGACAACGACAAGGCGCTGCCGGTGCGCGCGTACCACAAGCTGCTCGTCTGGGACATCATGAAGAAGCCGCTTGCCACCCGGGTCGCCGAGCAGGCGCTGAACCCGCTGATCGGCAAGAGCTTCGTGGCGTACGCGACCAAGCCGCACCTGCCGCGTCTGGCCGGCACCGGGGCGGACGCCACGTGACCACTCCCCGGACGGAACATCTGGTCCTGCCCGGGGTCCTCACCGCAGGGCAGGCCGCCGCGACCGTCGCCGGCATCCTCGCCGTGCAGCGCGAGGACGGGGCGATCCCCTGGTTCAGGGGGCACCACCTCGACCCGTGGGACCACGTCGAGGCGGCCATGGCCCTCGACACGGCCGACGAGCACGAGGCCGCCGAGCGAGCCTACCTGTGGCTGGCCCGGCACCAGAACGAGGACGGCTCCTGGTACGCGGCCTACACCGACGGCGAGTTCGACGCGGTCACCGACCGGGGCCGGGAGACCAACTTCGTCGCCTACATAGCCGTGGGCGTCTGGCACCACTACCTGTCCACCGGCGACGACGCGTTCCTGGACCGGATGTGGCCGACGGTGTCCGCGGCGATGGAGTTCGTGCTGCGCCTCCAGCAGCCGGGCGGGCAGATCGGCTGGCGACGCGACGACGACGGTACGCAGACGGCGGACGCCCTGCTGACGGGCAGCTCCTCCATCCACCACGCGCTGCGCTGCGCGCTGGCCATCGCCGAGCAGCGGGAAGAGCCGCAACCCGACTGGGAGTTGGCGGCCGGTGCGCTGCGGCACGCCATACGCCACCACCCCGAGCGGTTCCTCGACAAGAACCGCTACTCGATGGACTGGTACTACCCGGTGCTCGGCGGTGCGCTGACCGGCGCGGCGGCCAAGGCCCGCATCGAGGAGGACTGGGACCGGTTCGTCGTCCCCGGGCTGGGGGTGCGGTGCGTGGACCCCAACCCGTGGGTCACGGGCGGTGAGTCCGCCGAACTGGCCCTGGCGCTGTGGGCGATGGGGGAATCGGACCGTGCGCTGGAGATCCTCCAGTCGATCCGGCACCTGCGCGATCCGGAGAGCGGGCTGTACTGGACGGGATACGTCTTCGACGACGACGCCGTCTGGCCGCGGGAGCTGACCACCTGGACGGCGGGGTCGCTGTTGCTGGCCGTGGCCGCGCTGGGCGGGCACGAGGCCACCTGCCAGGTCTTCGGGGGCGAGGAGTTGCCCAGCGGGCTGGACACGGACTGCTGCGCCTGAGAGCCCGGATGGCCGGTGCCAGTGGCGGGCGCGGGTCGGATGCGGCTCGTCGCGCAGTCACCCGCGCCCCCTGGGGGCCTCAGTGCCGGTGCACTCGATTGGCGATGGCGTGGCCGATGAACAGGTACACCACCGCTGCCAGACCGTAGCCGCAGACCACTCGGGCCCAGGCCTCGTCGAACGTGAACAGGTCGTGCGACCAGCCGGCGAGCCAGCGGGCCGCGTCGTGGATGAACTGGACGAACGAGTTGCCGGGGTTGGCTTCAAGCAGGTACATCAGAATCCACAGGCCCAGGATGAGGGCCATGATGTCGGCCACGACCGCGACGATCGTGCCGGCCTGATTCGCACCGTTGCGATATCGAGGGGACATACCTTCCGGATTGCCCTGGAACCCGGGATGAAACCCGTGGATTCGCTCAGGAGTTCAACTCCGCCAGGACCCGCAGGGTGGGAAGGTCGGGGCCGAGCAGCAGCAGATCCGTCACCGGGCCCTCGCGCCACAACTCCAGTCGCCGTGCGATCCGTTCGCGCGGACCGACCAGGGAGATCTCGTCGGCGAAGGCGTCGGGGACCGCCAGCACGGCCTCCTCCCGGCGGCCGGAGAGGAACAGTTCCTGGATGCGGCGGGCCTCGGCCTCGTAGCCCATGCGGGCCATCAGGTCGGCGTGGAAGTTGCGGGCCGCGTGGCCCATCCCGCCGATGTAGAAGCCGAGCATCGCCTTGACGGGCAGCAGGCCCTCGGCGACGTCGTCGCAGACCCGGGCCCGGGCCATCGGCGCGACAAGGAAGCCCTCGGGCAGCTCGGCCAGGGCCGGGCCGTAGACCTCCGGGCGGGTCGGGGACCAGTACAGCGGCAGCCAGCCGTCGGCGATCCGGGTCGTCTGGGCGACGTTCTTCGGCCCCTCCGCGCCGAGCAGGACGGGCAGACCGGCGCGCAGCGGGTGGGTGATCGGCTTGAGGGGTTTGCCGAGGCCCGTGGCGTCCGGGCCCCGGTAGGGGTGGGAGTGGAAGCGGCCGGCCAGTTCGAGGGGGGCCTCGCGGCGCAGCACCTGCCGCACGACGTCGACGTACTCACGGGTGGCGGTGAGCGGGGAGGCGGGGAACGGGCGGCCGTACCAGCCCTCGACGACCTGTGGGCCCGAAAGCCCGAGGCCCAGCATCACGCGGCCGCCGGAGAGGTGGTCCAGGGTGAGGGCGTGCATCGCGGTCGTCACCGGTGACCTGGCCGCCATCTGAGCGACGGCCGTGCCGAGCCGGATGCGGGAGGTGTGGGCCGCGATCCAGGTGAGCGGGGTGAAGGCGTCCGACCCCCAGGACTCCGCCGTCCACACGGAGTCGTAGCCGAGCCGCTCCGCCTCCTGGGCCAGGCGCACATGGTCGGGGGACGGGCCGCGGCCCCAGTAGCCGAGCGCGAGACCGAGCCGCATGCCTGCCTCCTGACGGTGCGTCAGCTGACGGGACGCCGACTGTACGACAACGGCCCCCCGCCCGGAAGGGCGAGGGGCCGAGAGGCGCTGCGGGGCTCAGCCGCGCTGGATGCCCGACGTGTCCTGGAGGACACCGCGGCGGCCGTCCTGCGTCTGGGCGACCAGGGCCGCCCCGCGCTGCTCGACGGCCAGGTACCAGGTCCCCGGGGCGAGTTCGGCGATCGGCGTGGGCGAGCCGTCCTCCGCGAACAGCGGCCGCGGCACCGGCACCGCGAACCAGAACGGGGAGAAGTCCCCGGCCGGCGGCTGCGGGGCCTGGGCCTGCTGGGGCTGGGGCTGTCCGCCGAACGGCTGCCCGGGCTGCTGCGCCTGACCCGGCTGCGGCTGACCCGGCTGCGGGTGGCCGTAGCCGCCGGGCTGCTGCGCGCCCGGGTAGCCGTAACCACCGGGAGGCTGGGCGCCGTAGGGCTGCGGGGAGGCCGGACGGGGGGCCGGGAGCAGGGCGCCCTTGAGGGCGGGGACGAGGGGGGTGGCGAGGGCGGCGGCGGCCATCAGCAGGGCGCCGATCAGGCCGAGGACCAGGCCGGCGCCCACCTCGACGTCAAACCCCGCCGTGTCGATCGACCCCGCCGGGTCGATGATCGTCCAGAACGCGGCCCATGCGGCGAAGATCGTCAGCGCGACACCGACCTGACCGAGTTCGAGCCCGATGACGGTGCGTGGCTGCGGCAGCGCACGGGCGACGACGATCAGGACCGCGCCGATGATGCCGCCCACGTACACGCTCATCAGCAGGCCGAGGTTGTCCCAGGCGTTGGGAATGTTGCTGCTGTCGCCGCCGTAGGTGTCGAGGAACGACGCGATGAACAGCAACACCGCTGCTCCGATCACCACGCCGTCGCCTCGAGTGAGGGAGCGGATATTCACTTCAGTTCCTTCGCCAGTCGTCTCGTCGTCGGTGGAGGCGCCGCTGTCACCACGGCGCCGCGAGGGCGTGGTGGGAAGCGCGGGGGTGGCCCCTCATGGTACGGATGAGGGTATCCCTCGCTCGGCAGGGGTGTCTGCCCGGATCAACGGCCGTCCTGCGTCCTCTGCGAGAAAGCCGCCTGCCGGGAGACCGGCGGGCGACTCTGGCGCATGCGGGTGACAGTTCCCGCGGTGTGCTACTTCTCCGTGTACGTGAAGCAGACGCCGATCGGCTTGTAAGCCGTCTTGTTCTTCTCGACGATCTTGAACCGGATCTTGTCGTAGACGTCGAACTTCTTGCCGCTGTACTTGGCGTAAGCGGTCAGTGTTCCGTGCTTGCCGCGAGAAACTTCCCGGCTCCCGCTGACGGTAATGCTGCGGCTCTTCTGCACGTCCCAGCCGACGCCCGCGCTGATGGCGGTGTAGGTCACCCCGATGTTCTTCGACAGAGTGGTGCTCACCGACTTGGTCTCGGAGATGCCGAGCCTGGTGCCGCCCGGGCCGGACGCCTTCGCGAGCGGCTTCTTGCCGCACTTCGTTCCGATGGACTTGACGTGCACCAGCTTGCCGTACGGGTAGAAGGGGGCTCCGGCCGCTTTGACCGTTCGGGTCTCTGCGGTGAGCGATACCGGCTGGGCCTGAGCGGTGGTGGCGGTGCCCGCCAGACAGGCGGTCAGAGCGACGGTCATCGCTCCGAACTGGGCTGTACGACGCTTCATCGCGTTCCCCGTTCCTCTTTGGAGGCCAAGAGTGCCTCCGGTCGAAGCAAGTTGATCAAGTTGTCATGCGCACTTGCGATCAACTTGAGGAAGAACTGAGCATGTGCATGGCGGAGTGGGTTGCGTCGCTGTCAAGGCTGCGCAGCCGCCTACCTGTTCAGGAACCCTCTGATGCCCTCGGAGATCCCTTGCGCCGCCTTCTGTCGCCACGCGCCACTGGTGAGCAACGCCGCGTCCTTGCTGTCGCGCATGTTGCCGCACTCGATGAACACCTTGGGAACCGTTGACAGATTGAGACCGCCCAGGTCCTTACGCGTGACGAGTCCGCTGCCGTCGCCGAGGTAGTTGGAGGGCGTGCTGCCGGTGACCGCGACGAAGCGGCCCGCTACGCGCTCGCCGAGGTCGCGGGAGGGACCGACGATCGCCCCGGTGTCCGCGGCGCCCGCCTCGACCGCGCCGGGCAGGATCACATGGAAGCCGCGGTTGCCCGCGCCCGAGCCGTCCGCGTGGATCGAGACCACGGCATCGGCCTTCGCCCGGTTGCCGATCCGGGCCCGCTCGTCCACGCACGGCCCGTACGGCCGGTCGCCGTCCTGGGTCAGTTTCACCGTGGCGCCCTGCTTCTCCAGGAGGGTGCGCATCCGGTGCGCCACATCCAGCGTGAACGCGGCCTCGGTGTAACCGTCGTTGGTGGACGTGCCCGTGGTGTCGCACTCCTTCCGGTTCGTTCCGATGTTCACCTTGCGGTTGATCTCGGACGCGTGCTGGAAGTTGCCCGGGTTGTGCCCCGGGTCGATGACGACGACCTTGCCCTTGAGCGGGCCGGAGGCGGCGGGCGCGGCGGCCGAGGACGGGGCCGTGGGCTCAAGGGAGGGGCCCGGCTCCTTGGCGTCGTCGGAGGGCGCGCTCGACGCGGCGGGCGGCGAGGACCGTACGGCCGCCCGACCCGAACCGCCGTCGTCCCCCGAGACTCCCACCGTCTCGTACACCAGCCAGCCGAGCAGCGCCCCCGGCACCAGCGCGGCGAGCGCCACGGTCAGGGGGCCGCGGCGGGGGCGGCGGTTCTGGGGAGGTTCGAAGTCCGGGCCTACGTACGACACGCCTGCCACCCTAGCGGCCGTCAGCGGGGGCGGCGGGCCGAGGACGGCCCGCCGCAGCGCTGACTACGCCCCGTTCCCGTCGGCGTCCCCGCGCCGTACCGCCTCCTTCACCCGGGACTCGACCTCGGGACGCGGTGTGCCCTCCTGCCTCGCGTACCCGGTCACCGCCGCCTGGACGTCCCGGGCCAGATCGCGCCAGGCGCGCCAGGCCGTCTCCCACGTGGTGGTCTGCTGTTCGCTCCACTGGGTCTGGGTGGGCGGCCCGTACGCGTCCTGGAGGCGACGCACGCGCGCGTACGCCTCGTCCGCCGCGCGCTGCTTCTCCACGAGCTCTGCGAAGGTGTGTGCCACGCGCCCGGATCCTTGGGCAGTGGCCGTCGCCCGCCGACTCGCCACGCCGCCCGTGGGCCGACCGGGAGGGGCCGGACGGGGCGCGGTTCACCCGCCCAGCCGCCCCCTCAGACGCCCGGGCCCGTGCGGCGCAGGACCCGTAGCGAGTCCGTCGCCGAGACCTCCGTGAAGGCGCCGGACGCGAGCGCCCGGAGGTAGATCCGGTACGGGGCCTGGCCGGTGAACTCGTCCTGCGGGTCGGGGAAGACGTCGTGGATGAGCAGCAGGCCGCCCTCGGCGACGTGCGGGGCCCAGCCCTCGTAGTCGGCCGTGGCGTGCTCGTCGGTGTGGCCGCCGTCGATGAAGACGAACCCCAGCGGGGTCCGCCAGAACGCGGCGATCCGCGGGGAACGCCCGACCAGCGCGACCACGTGGTCCTCCAGGCCCGCCTTGTGGAGCGTGCGGCGGAACGTGGGCAGCGTGTCCATCAGCCCGATCTCGGGATCGACCGTCTCCGGGTCGTGGTACTCCCAGCCCGGCTGCTGTTCCTCGCTGCCGCGGTGGTGGTCGACGGTGAGCGCGCCGACCCCGGCCGCGCGGGCCGCGTCGGCGAGCAGGATCGTGGACCGGCCGCAGTAGGTGCCGACCTCCAGCAGCGGCAGCCCGAGCCGCCCGGCCTCCACGGCCGCCGCGTACAGCGCCAGGCCCTCGCCGGTGGGCATGAACCCCTTCGCCGCCTCGAACGCGGCCAGGATCTCGGGCTTCGGGGCCGCGGGCATGGGATTCCTCTCGGTCGTACGACGGTCAGGGCGCCATCGTGCCGTACCCCCTGCCGCGAGGACGACAGGGGGTACCGGCGAGTAACGGAATCGGGCGGCGGGTCAGGCGGAGACCGTCTCGCCCGGCAGCGACAGGTCCAGGCCGACCGGGCGCTCGTCGCCCCCCGGGGGTCGCGGACGAGGTCTGCATCACCGCGACAACGATGCCCGCGAAGGCGAGCACCGGGACCACGGCCCCGCTCGCTCTGCCGGCGGGGCCGTCTGCCGTCGTCTGCGTCATGAAGAGGGCCTCCGGGCCGGGATGCGTCGGGGTACGTCGGGGTACGTGGGCTCTGAACCTCGTACGTCCAGGCAACTATTCCGTTGCTTTGGCAGCCTGACGAAATCTTGACCCGTCCTTGGGATTCAGCGGGGTCCTAGGGCCCGGGACGGAGGTCACGACCCGGCGAAATCCCGATGCAAGGGGTGCGAGGCGGTTGAGAGCATGACACCCATGCTCGAATCCGCCGACGCCGACGCCGCCCGCACATCCCGCATATCCCGACGGTCCCGGCTGCGTCCGCGCGGGGCGCCGCCGATGTGGCTCGTCGTGGCGCTCACCTGCGCCGGGCAGTTCCTCGTCGTGCTCGACGTGTCCGTCGTCAACGTGGCGCTGCCCTCGATGCGGACCGGGCTCGGGCTCAGCGAGCAGGGCCTGCAGTGGGTCGTCAACGCCTACGCCATCGCCTTCGCCGGGTTCATGCTGCTCGGCGGGCGCGCCGGGGACCTTTACGGCCGCAAGCGGATGTTCCTCGTCGGGCTCGGTCTGTTCACACTGGCCTCGGCGGCGGGCGGGCTGGCGCAGGCCGACTGGCAGCTGCTCGTGGCGCGGGCCGCGCAGGGGCTGGGCGCGGCGGTGCTGGCGCCCTCGACGCTGACGATCCTCACGGCGTCGGTGCCCGAGGGCGCCGCCCGGGCCCGGGCCATCGGGACGTGGACGGCGGTCGGGGCCGGCGGTGGCGCGGCCGGCGGCCTGGTCGGCGGGCTCCTGGTGGAGACGCTCTCCTGGCGCTGGGTGCTGCTGATCAACGTCCCCGTCGGGGCCGTGGTGCTGTGCGCCGCCGCCTGGTTCCTCACCGAGGGCCGGGCCGGGGACGGCCGGCGCCTCGACCTGCCCGGCGCGCTGCTCGTCACGGCCGGCCTCGGCACGCTGGCCTACGGCATCTCCCAGACGGAGGCGGCGGGCTGGACGGCACCGGCCACCCTGCTGCCCCTGCTCGCCGGTCTGGCCCTGCTCGGGGCGTTCCTCGCGGTCGAGGCCCGCACGGCCAGTCCGCTGATGCCGCTCGGCCTCCTGCGCGTCCGCTCGGTCTCCTCCGCGAACGTCTCGATGTTCCTGTGCGGCTCCGCGATGTTCTGCATGTGGTTCTTCATGACCCTCTACGCGCAGAACGTCCTCGGCTACACCCCGCTCGAAGCCGGCCTCGCCCTGGTCCCGAGCTCCCTCGCCGTCATCCTCGGCTCCAAGCTCGCGCCCCGCCTGATGCGCCCGATCGGCCCGCGCGACGTCGCCGTGCTGGGCACCCTGGTCGCCGTGGCCGGCTTCGCCTGGCAGTCCACGATGACGCCCGACGGCTCCTACGCCACGGCGATCCTCGTCCCCGGCGTCCTCATGATGCTCGGCGCGGGACTGGCGGCGACCCCCCTCGCCTCCCTGGCCACCTCCGGCGCCGCCCCCGAGGAGGCGGGCCTGGTCTCCGGGCTCGTCAACACGTCCCGCACGATGGGCGGCTCCCTGGGCCTGGCCGTCCTGTCCACCCTGGCGGCGGCCGAGTCGGCGGGCCACACGACCCCGCAGGCCCTGACAGCGGGCTACGCACTCGCGTTCCGGGTGGGGACCGGGGTGCTGGCGGCCGGGGCCGTGCTGATGTGGGTGTGGCTGCCGCGGCGGGCGGCCCGGGTTCCGTGAGCCGGGTGGTCAGGTAGCAGTCCGCCGCGTCGTACTCCAGGTGGAAGACCAGCCGGGGGCTCGGCGCCCAGGAGTTGACGATCAGGTGGTGCGTGTCGGTGATGACCAGCCGGGGGCTCGGCGCCCAGGAGTTGACGATCAGGTGGTGCGTGTCGGTGATGACCAGCCGGGGGCTCGGCGCCCAGGAGTTGACGATCGGGTGGTGCGTGTCGGTGATGACCAGCCGGGGTCCCGGCGTCCAGGAGTTGACGATCGGGTGGTGCGTGTCGGTGATGACCAGCCGGGGTCCCGGCGTCCAGGAGTTGACGATCGGGTGGTGCGTGTCGGTAATGACCAGCCGGCCGGTCTCGGCGCCCAGGAGTTGACGGTCAGGTGGTACGTGTCCGTGATGACCGGCCGGTAGCGGGGGAGGGCTCAGGAAGTCACCCCGGAAGGCGACCGCGTCTCGGGGGCCGGGGCAGGGCGCTCGTACGCACTCCGGAAGGACACATGTCATCCCGCCGACCGACCTGACACGGCGTCAGGAGGCTTCACAAGTGCCGGGGCCTCGGCTATACAGAGGGCGCGGGACTGGAACGCGTTCCAGTTCGTGTTCCCGTTCGGTCCCAGACGGCCTCGGTGCGGCCGACGGTGCGGACGGCCGTACCGAGGTCCCTCCTTCCGGCGATCAGGAGCCCCATGCCCATCGACGCAGCCACGGCGCTCGCGGCCGAACCGCGGACCGGCGAGCTCTCCTGGGACCACAGGGACGTGCAGCTCTACCACCTCGGCATCGGCGCGGGCAGTCCCGCCACCGATCCCGACGAGCTGCGCTACACCCTGGAATCCCGGCTGCACGTCCTGCCGAGCTTCGCCACCGTCGCGGGCGGTGGAAAACCCGGCGTGACCAGCGGACTGTCCATGCCCGGCATCGAGGTCGACCTGGCCCGCGTCCTGCACGGCGGCCAGAGCCTCGTGATCCACCGGCCCCTCCCGGCGACGGGCACCGCCACCGCCACCCACCGGATCGCCGCCGTGTACGACAAGGGCACCGCTGCCGTCCTCGTCCTGCGCACCGAAGTCGCCGACGCCCAGGGGTCGTTGTGGACCAACGACGCGCAGATCTTCATCCGCGGCGAGGGCGGATGGGGCGGCGACCGCGGCCCCTCGGCCCGGCTCGAGCCTCCCACCGGCGAACCCGGCCGGACGGTCGAGCGGCCGACCCGCGAGGACCAGGCCCTGCTCTACCGGCTCTCCGGCGACTGGAACCCGCTGCACGCCGACCCCGAGTTCGCCAAGGTCGCCGGGTTCGAACGGCCCATCCTGCACGGCCTGTGCACCTACGGCATCACGCTCAAGGCCGTCGTCGACACGCTGCTCGGCGGGGACGTGACCCGGGTGCGGACCTACGCCACCCGGTTCGCCGGAGTCGTGTACCCGGGCGAGACCCTGCGGATCCGCATGTGGCACGAACCCGGATCCACCCGGGTCGCCGTCGCTGCCGCGGAGCGTGACGACGCCCCCGTCCTCGCCGACACCGTCGTCGAACACACCTGACCCAGCACGCCGTACGAGGGGAGCCCGCACCATGCGCGCAGCCGTACTGCACGAGATCGGCC
Source organism: Streptomyces sp. NPDC096046 (assembly GCF_040303285.1). Lineage (NCBI taxonomy): Bacteria > Bacillati > Actinomycetota > Actinomycetes > Kitasatosporales > Streptomycetaceae > Streptomyces > Streptomyces sp. NPDC096046. Next base: position 15,277 of record NZ_JBEOSZ010000009.1, read on the forward strand.
AGGACAAGCTGGAGGTCCTCGACGACGTCGAGGCGGTGGGGTTCGGGCCCGGCAAGGTCAGGATCCGGGTGCGTGCCACGGGGCTGTGCCACTCGGACCTGTCCGCCATGAGCGGGGTACTGCCGCAGCCCGCGCCGTTCGTGCCCGGGCACGAGGGCGCGGGCGAGATCGTCGAGGTGGGTGAGGGCGTCACGCACCTGAGGGCCGGTGACCGGGTCGTGGTGTGCTGGCTGCCCGCCTGCGGCACGTGCCCCGCCTGCGAGCGCGGGCAGACCGAGCTGTGCCTGGCCGGGTTCATGAACGCGGGCACCCCCAACTTCAAACGGCCGGGTGGGGACGTCTTCGGCTTCGCCGGTACCGGCACCTTCACCGAGGAGGTCGTCGTCGACGCCGGCTGCGCGGTGCCGATCCCCGACGACGTGCCCTTCGACATCGCCGCGCTGATCGGCTGCGGGGTGACGACCGGCCTCGGCGCAGCCCTCAACACGGCCGACCTGGAGCCTGGTTCGTCGGTGGCGGTCATCGGTTGCGGGGGCGTCGGCATCTCCGTCATCCAGGGCGCGCGGCTCAAGGGCGCCGCCGAGATCGTCGCCGTCGACCCGATCGCCGCGCGCCGCGAGTCCGCGCTCGGGTTCGGCGCCACCCGGGCGATCTCCCCCGACGAATTGCCCGACGCCAAGCAGCAGGTCACGGCCGGCGAGGGCTTCGACCACGTCTTCGAGGTCGTCGGCAAGTCCGCCACGGCACGCACCGCGTACGACAACACCCGGCGTGGCGGCACCCTCGTCGTGGTCGGCGCCGGAGCCATGGACGACTTCCTCCAGCTCAACATGTTCGAGCTGTTCTTCGACGAGAAGCGGATCCTGCCGTCCCTGTACGGCGGCGGAGACGTGCTGCGCTCCTACGCGCGCACCATCGCCCTGTGGCGCGCGGGCCGGATCGACCTGGCCGGTCTGATCACCCACCGGGTCCCGTTCGCCGACATCAACGAGGCCCTGGACCAGATGCGGACCGGGACGGCCCTGCGCACCTGCATCGAGATGTGAGGGCCCACGCCATGGCGCTGCCCCTGGAAGGACGGTCCGCGATCGTCACCGGCGCGGGCCGCGGACTCGGCCGGGCCGAGGCGCTGGAACTCGCCCGGCTCGGTGCCGCGGTCGTCGTCAACGACTACGGACAGCCCGGCCGCGACGGTACCGGCGAGGCCTCGGCCGGACCCGCCGAGGAGGTCGCCGCCGAGATCCGCGCGGCGGGCGGGACCGCCCTCGCCCACACCGGCGACGTCTCCGACTTCGAGCAGGCGCGCACGCTCGTCGAGTCGGCGGCCGACACGTTCGGCAGGCTCGACATCCTCGTCAACAACGCGGGCATCCTGCGCGACCGCATGGTGTTCTCGATGTCCGAGGAGGAGTGGGACTCCGTCCTGCGCGTGCACCTCAAGGGCCACTTCAACACCACCCGGTTCGCCGCCGCGCACTGGCGCGAGCGGTCCAAGCGGGCCGGGGAGCCGGTGTTCGGGCGGATCGTGAACACCTCCTCGGAGGCGTTCCTCGCCGGATCCGCCGGGCAGCCCAACTACGCGGCCGCCAAGGGCGGGATCGTCGGCCTCACCACCTCCACCGCCCTCGCCCTCGGCAAGTACGGCGTCACCGCCAACGCCATCTGCCCGCGCGCCCGCACCCGCATGACGGAGGACGTCTTCGCGGGCGTCGAGCAGCCGGCCGGCCCGGGCCTCGACCCGCTCGCCCCCGAGCACGTGGCCCCCCTCGTCGGATACCTGGCCTCACCCGCCGCCGCCCACGTGAGCGGGCAGCTCCTCGTGGTGCACGGCGGGACGGTCGCCGTCGTCGAACGGCCGCGGATCGCCGCCAAGTTCGACACCGAGCAGGACACCTTCACCTACGACGAGCTGGAGGCCGTCCTCGGGCCGTACTACGCGGACCGCCCGGCGGGGGAGACGTTCGCGGCGGCGGAGGTACTGGGGCTGAAACGCGGGTGAAGGGCCAGGGCGCGGACGCTGGTGTGAAAGACACGGAACGGCCCTCCCCGCTGGTGGCGGGAAGGGCCGTTCGCCGTCTGGTGACCGACGTGCCGTCAGGCAGCGGTCACGGCCTGCCCGGTCTCCGCCACCGGCTTGCGGTGGCGTCCGCGCGGAGCCGTCTCGCCGTCCTGCGTGGAGACCTCACCACGGTGCCGGCCGTGGCCGGAGGAAGTGGAGGGCTGCCGGACGTCGGCAGTACGCGGCTGGTTCGTGCTGGCGTCACTCATCGGATGGAATTCACCCCGTCAACATGATCTTTTTTACAGCCGGGTGAGTCTAACCGGCACCCCTGACCTCGAATCCAGGCGGCCACGCCAACCGGCACTAGTTCGTTACAAGGCGTCCCAACGGAGCTTCCCGAAGCGGCACGGGGCGCGGCGCCGAGGGTGCGGGAGGAGGAGCGGACGGCGCTGACGGGGCGGGGGACTCGTGCTCCCCGCGCCCCCCGGGGGGTTCCGGAACCGGGGCTGTCGGCTCCGGCGGCACGGCCCCGGGCGGACTGACCCGCGCCACCCCGCACGGCACGGCCTGCGTCGCGTACGGCAGCCGCAGCACCCCCTCCGGTGTCCACAGGCCCGTGCCCGCCAGCCACCCCTCGGGCGCCCGGAGATGGTGCACCCGCCGCTCGGCGGGCCGCCAGACACCGACCCAGCTGCCCGCCGGCCCGTCCAGCCGCAGCGCCACCGCGCAGCTCTCGGGTGTGAGCACCTGCCCCGGCTGGATCGCGAACGGCGTGACGGAGCAGTCGCGCAGCCGCAGACACTCCGGGAAGCGCACCGGCAGCGAGCTGCCCAGCACGCCCCAGCCCAGCCGGTCCTGCCCCGGCGAGGGCGCGTCCGAGCGGACGATCAGCAGTCCGCTGTCGAGGTCGGCGAGCAGCAGCCGGTCGTCGCTCTCGGCTGCGATCTGCAGCAGCGGCGACACCTCTCCACCGCCGTCCAGGTCCACCACGACGGTCTTGACGCGCCCCCCGGCCTCCCGGTCCAGCGCCAGCAGCCGGCCCGTCCGGTCCAGCCAGACCCCGCCCGTGCAGCGGCCGGGCAGTTCGGCCAGTCGCTCGGGCCCGAAAGCGCCGCCCGCCACCAGCCACACCGACGTCGACCGCGGCCCGACGGCGAGGGCGTAGGCCCGTTCACCGCCCGGGGCGGGCGGCAGCAGCCGCAGCCGGGCGGTCGCGTCCGCGCACTCGACCGCACCCAGGGGCAGCTCGCCGGTGCCGGGCCCGGTCGGGTACAGCAGCGAGAAGGCGTGCCGGGCGGCCACCACCCGGTGGATGAGGACCCGCCCGTCGCCCATCGGCTGCACCTCGGTGCCGGGCTCCTCCGGCTGGTTGCGGGGCAGGGGCACCGCGTACGGCTCGGGGCCGTCCAGGGTCCAGCGCTCCGGGAACCAGGAGTCGCCGGCCGACGCGAGACGCGCGCCGTAGGCACCGTCCGCGGTGAGTGTGCAGCCTGCCGGCGCGGTCCCGTCCTCGTCCTCGGGTCCCGCCGAGGGTTCGATCGCACAGACCGTCATCGTTCGGTCACCTCCAGTGACGAACGTAGTTCTCGCACGCACGGGCGGGGAATTCCTCGGGCGCAGGCTTCACACATAAGGGTGTTCCAGGAACGATTCGCCTGAGGAAAAGGGGACGATTGTGCTGAGCGGGACGACGGGCGCCCGGAGCGGGCGGTGACGGTGCAACGCCACAGATCAGGCGGGTAGCCTTGCTTCCGTGCCCCGTCTGTCTGAAGTCATCGCCGCCCTGGAGACCCTGTGGCCCGCCGAACGGGCCGAGTCCTGGGACGCGGTCGGCACCGTCGCGGGCGACCCGGACCAGGAGGTCACGCGGGTCCTGTTCGCCGTCGACCCCGTCCAGGAGATCGTCGACGAGGCGGTGAAACTGGGCGCCGACCTGCTCGTCACCCACCACCCGCTCTACCTGCGCGGCACGACCACGGTCGCGGCGACGCACTTCAAGGGCCGTGTCGTGCACACCCTCATCAAGAACGACATCGCGCTGCACGTCGCCCACACCAACGCCGACACCGCCGACCCGGGTGTCTCCGACGCCCTCGCGGGCGCCCTGGACCTGCGGATCACCGGGCCGCTCGTGCCCGACCCCACCGACCCCGAGGGCCGCCGCGGCCTCGGCCGCCTCTGCGCGCTGGACCACCCGCTGACCGTCCGCGAGCTCGCCGCCCGCGCCGCCGAGCGGCTGCCCGCCACCGCGCAGGGCATCCGCGTCGCCGGTGACCCCGAGGCGCTCGTGCACACCGTCGCCGTCAGCGGCGGCTCCGGCGACAGCCTCTTCGACCACGTCCGCGCGGCCCGAGCCGACGCCTTCCTCACCGCGGACCTGCGCCACCACCCGGTGTCGGAGGCCCGCGCCCACAGTCCCCTCGCGCTGCTCGACGCGGCGCACTGGGCCACCGAGTGGCCCTGGTGCGAGCTGGCCGCGAGCCAGCTCGACGAGATCTCCGACCGGCACGGATGGGACCTGCGCGTCCACGTCTCGAAGACGGTCACCGACCCCTGGACCGCGCACGCGGCCTCAACCACTTCTGACCCCCTTGGAGCCCCGAACTGAACGCCGCGCCCGCCGACCAGATCCGACTCCTCGACCTCCAGGACCTCGACGTCCGCCTCCAGCAGCTCGCCCACAAGCGCAGGTCGCTGCCCGAGCACGCCGAGATCGAATCGCTGACCAAGGACCACACCCAGCTGCGCGACCTGCTCGTGGCCGCGCAGACCGAGGAGAGCGACACCGCCCGCGAGCAGACCAAGGCCGAGCAGGACGTGGACCAGGTGCGCCAGCGCGCCACCCGCGACCAGCAGCGCCTGGACTCCGGCGCCGTCACCTCCCCCAAGGACCTGGAGAACCTCCAGCGCGAGATCGCCTCCCTCGCCAAGCGGCAGGGCGATCTGGAGGACGTGGTGCTGGAGGTCATGGAGCGCCGGGAGTCCGCGCAGGAGCGGGTCGCCGAGCTGACCGAGCGCGTCACCTCCGTCCAGTCGAAGATCGACGACGCCACCGCGCGCCGCGACGCCGCCCTCGAGCAGATCGACGGCGAGGTCACCACGGTCACCAAGGAGCGCGAGGTCATCGCCGGTTCGATCCCCGACGACCTGCTCAAGCTCTACGACAAGCTGCGCGGGCAGCAGGGCGGCGTCGGCGCGGCCAAGCTGTACGCGCGCAGCTGCCAGGGCTGCCGGCAGGAGCTCGCCATCACCGAGCTGGCCGAGATCCGCAAGGCGGCACCCGACACGGTGATCCGCTGTGAGAACTGCCGCCGCATCCTGGTGCGCACGTCCGAGTCCGGTCTCTAGGCCTTCAGGGAGCCGTTCCGGTGCGGGAGTTCATCGTCGAGGCCGACGGCGGGTCGCGGGGCAACCCGGGGCCCGCGGGCTACGGGGCCGTGGTCAGCGACGCGGCGACGGGGGAGACCCTGCGGGAGACCGCCGAGTACATCGGCGTCGCCACGAACAACGTCGCCGAGTACCGCGGCCTCCTCGCGGGCCTGCGCGCCGCCCACGCGCTGGATCCGGCGGCGACGGTCCACGTCCGGATGGACTCCAAGCTCGTCATCGAGCAGATGTCGGGCCGCTGGAAGATCAAGCACCCCGACATGAAGCCCCTGGCGGCACAGGCGGCCCGCGTCTTCCCGCCCGGGCGCGTCACGTACGAGTGGATGCCGAGGGAGCGCAACAAGCACGCCGACCGGCTGGCCAACGAGGCGATGGACGCGGGGGCGAAGGGCGAGCGGTGGACGGAGTCGGCTTCGACGGCGGAGCTGGACGCGGGTGCCGGGGGTGCCGGGGGTGCCGGGGGTGCCGGGGGCGCCGTGCGCGCCGACGCCGCCGCGCTCTCCGGCCCGCCCGGTGACGCGGTGGCGGGTGCGGCGCGGGTGCGCGGGGCTCTGGCGGCGGGGCGTGCCGCCGCCGCGCAGGCCGGCCCCGGGGCGGACGCCGTGCCGCCTCACGCCCGTGGGGCGACCGGCCCGTCGGGCGGCGGCGACACGGAACGGGCTGCCGGGACGCAGGCCGATGCGGACGCGGACCCCGGCAGGCCCGGGGCTGCCGTTCGCCCGGCGGAGGCTGCCACCGATGCACGTGCCGCGCAGGTCGTCGCGAAGGGCGGCATCGCGAGGGCCGAGGCCGATGTCCGTGCTGCGGCGGCCGAGACGCCCGTGGTGAAGGCCGACGCCGGTGTCCGCGATGCTGAGGCCGGGTCTGCCGCCGATGGTCACGCCGTGATGGCGGACGCCCCTGCCGTAGGTCCCGGCGTGGGTGGCGGCGCCGCGAGGGCCGACGGCGACGATCGCGATGCGAAGGCCAAGGGTGTCGCCGACGCCCGGGCCGCCAAGGCCGAGGGTCCCGCCGACGGCCGCGCCGTGAAGACGGACGCCCCTGCCGCCGAAGCCGCCTCCGACGCCCGCGTCGCGAGGGCCGGGGCATCCGCCGAGAATGCCGACGCCGACGCCCGGGCCGCCAAGGCCGTCGCCGCGCCCGGCTGGGCTCCCGCCGACATGGGTGCGCCCGCCACCTTCGTCCTGCTCCGGCACGGCGAGACGCCGTTGACGCCCCAAAAGCGGTTCTCCGGCAGCGGCGGAACCGACCCCTCCCTCTCCGACACCGGCCGGGAACAGGCCGAACGGGCCGCCGCGATGCTGGCCCGGCGGGGCACCATCCAGGCGGTCGTGTCGTCGCCGCTCGCCCGGACGCGGGAGACCGCCGGGATCGTCGCCGCCCGGCTCGGACTCGACGTCGGCATCGACGACGGGCTGCGCGAGACCGACTTCGGCGCCTGGGAGGGGCTCACCTTCGCCGAGGTGCGCGAGCGCCACCCGGACGACCTGAACGCCTGGCTGGCCTCCCCGGACGCCGAGCCCACCGGCGGCGGCGAGAGCTTCGCGGCGACGGCCACCCGGCTCGCCGCCACCCGCGACAAGCTGGTCGCGGCCCACGCGGGCCGGACGGTCCTGCTCGTCACGCACGTGACCCCCATCAAGACGCTCGTCCGGCTCGCCCTGGGCGCCCCGCCGGAGTCCCTGTTCCGCATGGAACTGTCGGCCGCGTCCCTGTCGGTGGTCGCGTACTACGCGGACGGCAACGCCAGCGTCCGCCTCCTCAACGACACGTCCCACCTGCGCTGAGCGCCGCCGCCTCCCGGGCCAGCACCTCCACACGGTCCCAGTCGCGAGCCGCGACGGCGTCCCGCGGCAGCATCCAGCTCCCGCCCACACAGCCCACGTTGGGCAGGGCCAGATAGTCCGGGGCCGAATCCGGGCCGATACCGCCCGTGGGGCAGAACCGGGCCTGGGGAAGCGGCCCCGACAGCGACCTCAGATACGCCGTGCCGCCCGCGGCCTGCGCCGGGAAGAACTTCATCTCCCGCACCCCGCGCTCCAGCAGCGCCACGACCTCCGACGCGGTCGACACCCCCGGCAGGAACGGCACCCCGGAGGCCCGCATCGCCTCCAGCAGGACGTCCGTCCAGCCGGGACTGACCAGGAAGCGGGAACCCGCGGCCACCGCCTGCGCCACCTGCCCGGGACGGATCACCGTCCCGGCCCCGACCACGGTCCCGGGCACCTCCCGCGCGATCTCCCGGATCGCCTCCAGAGCCGCGGGCGTCCGCCACGTCACCTCGATCGCGGGCAGCCCGCCCGCGACCAGGGCACGCGCCAGCGGTACGGCGTCGGCGGCGTCCTCAATGACGACGACAGGGACGACGGGCGCGAGGTCCAGCACGGAGGCGGGCAGGGGAGGGGAGGCCATGGCGTCATCCTGCCGTCGGCGTGCAGACTGCGCAAAGGCCATTGCGTAGCATGCAACGCGCGTCAGTGGACCTCGTCCACCAGCACGTCCAGCGACCACGCCTGCCCCGCCCTGGCCGGCGCCTGCGCCTCCACGACGTACCCGAGATCGCGGAGCGCCTCCACCAGCTCGGCCGGCCCCTTCGGGTCGGTCCGGGAGGTCAGCAGGCTGCGCACGATCCGCCCCTTCGTCGCCTTGTTGAAGTGGCTGACCACCTTCCGCGTGGGCGCGTGCAGCACCCGCACCGACGCCGTACGCCCGGCGACCTCGCCCTTCGGCTTCCAGGCGGCGGCGTACGCGGCGGACCGCAGATCCAGCACCAGCCCGCCCCCGGCCACCTCCGGCAGCACCGACGCCATCGGCGTACGCCAGTGCGCGCCCAGCGCCCCGAGCCCCGGCAGCTTCACGCCCATCGAGCACCGGTAGGACGGAATCCGGTCCGTCACCCGCACGGCACCCCACAGCCCGGAGAACACGAGCAGCGAGCGCCCGGCCCGCCGCTTGGCGGCGGTGTCCAGGCTCGCCAGGTCCAGGGCGTCGTAGAGCACGCCGGTGTAGATCTCCCCGGCCGGCCGGGTGCCCGCGGTCCGCAGCTCCGTGTTCTTCGCGACCTCGCCCCGCAGCCCCTCGCTCAGACCCAGCACCTCACGTGCCTTGTCCTCGTCGCCGGCGCACAGCTCGACCAGCTCGCCGAGCACCGCCTCCCGGGCGGCGGTCAGACCCGGCAGCGACAGTGACTCCGGCTTCAGCGGCGCGCCACGACCGGACGATGCCTTTCCTTCGGACGGCGGCAGCAGGACAAGCACGGGTACTCCTTTTATCGAACTCCGCCGACAGCGTACGGGGGTGCGCGGGAAGCTCAGACGCGCGCCCGGCCGAGGGCGCGTACGAGCCCGTCGGCGTCGTCGGCGTGGAAGCGGACGACGCGTACCGCGCGGCGCCGCCCGAGGAAGGTGACGTGCGTGACGGGTTCCGACAGTTCGAGCGTGATGCTGGTCTGCGACCCCACCTCGACGTCGAGCTCCCCCTCGGCCCGCTCGTGCGTCATCCGCAGCTCACGCCGCACGGAGGCGATCCGCTCCAGCGGCACGCACAGGTCGACGTGGACGTACCGCCGGATCCGCAGCGAGCCGCGGTCCGCGTCCAGCACATGCGGACGCACGACGGACGAGGCGTGCAGCGCGATCACGAACACGATCGTGTACACGTCCAGGAAGAGAACCGTCGCGTGCACGGCCGGCCAGTCCCGCAACAGCACGGACATCGCCGCCGTCTCGACCAGGCACACGAAGCCGAACCCGGCCATCATCGCGCCCTGCCCGCCCGCGTACCCGAAGGCCCGGCCCCCGCCCGTCCCGTGCGTACGCCGCGCCACCCACAGGGCGAGACTCGCGAACAACCGCACCTCGTGCCGGACCAACAGCCGCCCGACCCTCATCGCCGCTCCTCGCCGAGGATCCGCAGGGCACGACGGACCGCCTCAGCCTGGGCCGGGGCGAGATCGTCGTAGAACGCGCGCAGGAAACCGTCGTCCTGGCCGCGCTCCCCGGGCTGCGGGAACAGCCCCGGCGGGATGCAGTCCGCGAGCACCCGGGCCGCCTCGGCGACGCGCGGATCATCGGGTTCGGCACCGGACAGCGCGTCGAGCAGCGCGTAGGCCTCACCGGCCCGCGCCACCGCCCCCGGACTCCCCAGCGCCTCACCCACCGACGACACCAGCCGCTCCCGGTCCCCGGCCGGCATGGCGGTCTCCAGGAAGGCGATGATCTCGCGGTCCTTGGCGGCCATCGGCGAGTCCGACAGATGCGCGGTCCCGGCGAACAGCGCGGCCAGCTCCGGCGACACGGGCCCTTCGGCAGGCACCCCACCCTCCGCGTCCAGCAGGGTCCGCAACCGCGCCCGCCGCTCCCGCAGCGCCTGCTCCTGCCGCGCCAGATCCTCGTCCAGCTCGGTCAGCACCTCGACGAGGTCCTTCCCGGCGTCGTCCGCGAGCACGTCCCGCACCTCCGCGAGCCCCAGCCCCAGCTCGGTCAGCCGCCGGATCCGCGCCAGCACGACGGCATGCCGCAACCCGTACTCCCGATACCCGTTCGCCCGCCGCTCCGGCTCGGGCAGCAGCCCCACATGGTGGTAGTGCCGCACGGCCCGCGTGGTGACGCCGACGACCCCGGCGAGTTCTCCGATCCGCATGCCACCAGTGAAGACGTTGACGCCGCGGCAGGGTCAAGCGGACGGCTCGGTGCCTGACGGTGACGTTGATCGTGTGCCACGATCGGGGCAGGGGATCCCCATCTCACGGACAGGTGATCAGCCGATGTCCCAGTCTGGCGAGCGACAGAAGGAGGGGCGCGACATGACTGCCATGGCCCACGAGCCGCTCTCACAGGAACAGGTCCTGCTGGAGGGCTTTCTCGCCCTGGACACACCGGAGGGTTTCCGGGCCGAGCTGATCGAGGGGGAGATCGTTGTGACGCCGCCGCCGGACGGGGATCACGAGAAGTACATCAGCCGAATCGTGAGGCAAGTGATCAGGCGCTCCAGGACCGACATGGACGTCTCGGGGAACAAAGGGCTGAAGATGAGGAGCGGGGGTGCCTGCCCGAAGAACCACCTGGTTCCGGACGTCACCTTCGGCCCCATCGAGCGCGACTTGTTCGGAGGAGCCGAGTCCTGGATGCCCTGCGACGGCGTCGCCATGGTGATGGAGGTGACCTCCACCAAGCCGCAGGCCGACCGCGAGGCCAAGCGCCGCTGCTACGCCCGCGCGGGCATCCCGCTCTATCTGCTGGTCGACCGGGACACGGCTCAGGTCACGGTGTTCAGCGAGCCGAAGGAGGACGACTACCGCGAGCACTGCGCCCGCCCCTTCGGCAAGTCCGTCACCCTTCCGGAACCGTTCGCCTTCGATCTGGACACCGCGGATCTCCTCTGATCCCCTGAGGGCGGGGGGCGACATGGGGATACGAGAACAGGCGAGATGGACAAGGGCACGAATCGGCCGGTCCGGCCCGCCGCTCGACCTCCTCACCGCCCACTTCGACCAGCACGTCTACGCCCCCCACGCCCACGACGAATTCACCATCGGCGTCACGGTCGGCGGCTCGGAGGTCATCGCGTACCGGGGCGGGCACATCCACTCCTACCCCGGCTCGATCGTCGTCCTGGAGCCCGGCGAGATGCACACCGGCGGCCCGGCCGCCTGCGACGGCTACGCCTACCAGGCCCTCTACGCCGAACCGGCCCTCCTCACCGACGGCACCCTCGGCGGCCTCCCGCACTTCCGCGACCCCGTCCTGCACGACCCGGAGCTGGCGGCGGCCCTGCGCGCCGCCCACACCGACATCAGCGCCTGCCCCGACCCACTGGAGGCCGAGTCCCGGCTGCCCTGGCTGCTCACGGCGCTGGCCCGCCGCCACTCCACGGCCCGGGCGGGCGAGGACACGGTGCCGGGTGCCGACGGCATCGCGAGGACCGTACGCGACCGCCTCGCCGACGAACTGCTGGAACCCCCGTCCCTGGCGGCCCTCGCCACCGACCTGGGCCTGTCCCGCTACCAGCTCCTGCGCGCCTTCCGCACGACCATGGGCGTACCGCCGTACGCCTGGCTCGCCCAGTACCGGGTGGCCAGGGCCCGCGGCCTCCTGGAAGCCGGGCTGCGCCCCGCCGAGGTCGCCGGACTCGTCGGCTTCGCCGACCAGGCGCACCTCACCCGCTGGTTCCGCCGGGTGCTGGGCGTGACCCCGGCGGCGTACCGCAACAGCGTTCAAGACCCGGCGAGGTGAGACGGCCCAGAATCGCCCCATGACTGCACGCGGCTGGTTCCTGTTCTCCCTGATGGGAGTGGTCTGGGGCGTCCCCTACCTGATGATCAAGGTGGCGGTGGACGAGCTGTCCCCCTCCATGGTGGTGTTCGCGCGCTGCGCCCTCGGCGCCGCACTCCTGCTCCCCTTCGCCCTGCGCCAGGGCGGCCTCGGCCGCACCGTCCGGGCCCACTGGAAGCCGATGCTGGCCTTCGCCGTCATCGAGATCGTCGGCCCCTGGTGGACCCTGACCGACGCCGAACGCCACCTGTCCAGCTCCACCGCAGGACTCCTCATCGCGGGCGTGCCGATCGTCGCCCTCCTCCTGGCCCGCTTCTTCGGAGCGGGGGAGCGGGTGGGCACCCGCCGCATCGCGGGCCTGGCCCTCGGCCTCGCGGGCGTCACCGTCCTGACCCTGCCGCACCTCACCGGCGGCGACGCCCTGTCGATGGCCGAGGTGCTGGTGACGGTCGTGGGCTACGCCACGGCCCCGCTGATCGCCGCCCGGTACCTCAAGGACGTCCCGACCCTCCAGCTGATCACCCCGTGCCTCACGCTGGCCGCCGTGGTCTACGCCCCCGCGGCCTTCCTGACCAGGCCCGCCACCATGCCGTCCGGTGAGGTCCTGGCAGCCCTCGCCGGCCTGGGCGTGGTCTGCACCGCGATCGCCTTCGTGGCCTTCCTGGAGCTGATCAAGGAGGTCGGCCCGACCCGGGCCGGTGTGATCACGTACGTCAACCCGGCGGTGGCGGTCGCCGCGGGCGCGCTGTTCCTGGACGAGAAGCTGACCCTCGGCATCGGCGTCGCTTTCACCCTGATCCTGGCGGGCTCGGTGCTGGCCACGGCCGCGGCGCCGAAGCGGGACGTGCGCCGGGTACCATGGTCGACACGGCAGACGAGCCGGGCGGACGGCCGCGTGGAGTCCCCCTGACGGGGAACTTCCCGAGGAACGTCCGGGCTCCACAGGGCAGGGTGGTGGCTAACGGCCACCCGGGGTGACCCGCGGGACAGTGCCACAGAAAACAGACCGCCCAGCACCTAGGTGCTGGGTAAGGGTGAAACGGTGGTGTAAGAGACCACCAGTGCCCAGGGTGACCTGGGCAGCTAGGTAAACCCCACCCGGAGCAAGGTCAAGAGGAGACACCTCTTCGAAAGAAGGGCGTCTCTGCGCGGACGATCGAGGGCTGCCCGCCCGAGTCCGCGGGTAGACCGCACGAGGCCGGTGGCAACACCGGCCCTAGATGGATGGCCGTCGCCCCGACGACCGCGAGGTCCCGGGGTACAGAACCCGGCGTACAGCCCGACTCGTCTGCCGCCTAGGCCCCTGACCGGTGAAATTGCTATCAGGGGCGCTTTTCTGTCGAATCTGAGACTCAGCCAGACCCGGTTCCGTACCGGTTTAAACGGGGTCGCACGGCTCCGTAGGTCGCCATGAAGGTAGCCATGGCCGACAACACTCAAGTGGACGCGCTTGCCGCCGTGCTTGCCGAGTCGATGACGATCCCGGACGTTGAGCGCGATGAGCTTCAACGGCGCCGCCGAGCCCCCATCGAGGCGGGCAGGAAGGGCGAGAGTACTGGCGGGAGTTCTACGGAACCGACTGGATTCGAGGCAATGACCTGCGATGTCGAGTAGAGCCTCGAGCCAATTGATCGAGGCCGTAGCAGCGGACCAGGAGGCTGAGAAGGGCGGCAGCAGGGCTGAGGCCGGTGGTGTGCCCAGCCCTGCTGAGGTTCGCCTTTCGTCGCTGCGACTACGGACGCCGACTCGTGAACACGACCCGCGCAGGCCGGGCCGGATGACGTTCGCAGCTCGGCGGTAGAGCCGTTTCGCGAGTCACACGGAACCGGCCGCCGTGTAACGCTCAGCGCTCTATGCCCCGCCCGCCAGGCGTCCCGCCGCGAGTCCGTCGCCGAGGCCGCGGACGAGGTCCGCGCCGAGGTCGGCGGCGCGGCGCAACACCCGCTCGGAGGAGTCCAGTTCACGGAAAACCTCGCCGTAGCGGCGCTGTTCGCCGAGCGGGACCTGGCGGACCTGGAGGCGGCGGACATCGATGCGGGAGGAACTCGTCGTGTGGGTGCCTGCCTGCCGGGCGTTGGCCGGGGCACGGAGCGAACCGGCGAGGAACCAGGCGTCGAGCTGTAGCGGCCGTCGATCAGCTCGCCTGTCGCCATGTGATGGACCCTCATCGCAACTCTCGCATTCCGTCGTCGGCCAGGGCTGCCTGCGGTCGCGGAGAGGATGGGAGTCGGAACGGCCGCGTTACATCCATAGCCGCCTCTGGAACCGAATCCGACGATGCATCAGGTGTAGACGAAGGGACATGGCGGGCTAGGAGGGAGTGCACCGAGGTGGCGTCGGCGGGCCTCTCGTCGGGGTGCTTCGCAAGGAGCCGGACGACCAGATCTTCGAGCTCCGGTGGGACATCGGGGCGGAGTGACGTGAAGGTTGGGGGCGCACTATTGCGGTGCGCCAACATGACGAGCGCTGGTGTCGGGGCGGTGAACGGGGGCTTCTCGGTCAGCATGAAGTGCAGTACGCAGCCCAGTGAGTAGAGATCGGCCCGTTGATCGACATGGGAATGGGGGCCGCCTTCCTGCTCCGGGGCCCGATAGTCCGGTGCGCCGATGTCCTCTCCGGCGGCGGTCAACCGTGTGGGCGTAGCGCCGGGCACGGCCACCAGGCCGAAGTCGGTGATCTTCAAGATGCCGTCGGGTGCAACCATGATGTTCTGCGGCTTGAGATCCCTGTGTACGAGACCTGCCGCATGTACGGCGGACAGCCCGGCAGCGATCTGCGCGCCTGCGGCGGCGGTTGCCTCCACAGTGAGCGGGCCATGCTCCGCCACGAGATCCGCCACAGTCGCCACGCCCGGCACGAGTTGCATGACGAGATACTGCATCGTCTTCCACTCACCGGCGTCGTGCACGGTCGCGACGTGGGGATGGTCGACCCCGGCGAGAGCGGCGGCCTCACGCCGGAAGCGCCGGATGACGCGCTGCCGTTCGTCGTCGGAGTCGAGGAGATCCGGACGGATGAACTTGAGGGCGACCTGCCGTTTCAGGCGCAGGTCGGTGCACTCCCATACCTCGCCCATCGCGCCGTGGCCGATCGGAGTGCACAACTCGTAGCGATCGGCGATGCGTTCTCCCCGAGACATCCGGGGCCTCCCCAAGCTCGTACGTCCACGTGACATGACAGTGCGTAAGCGATTGCTGACGATCCTAGGGCAGCTGAGCGAGCTGTCTGCAGCGAAGCCGGAGAGGGCTTTGTCGTCAGGTCATGGGGGTGGGCCGCGTGTGGCATGGTCAGAGGGTGCCCTTGGCCAGGATGAGGGCTGCTCGGCCTGGTGCGTCCGCGTGGCCAGGGAACCGGCGCACTCCATTTCGGCCTGACACGCGCCACGCGCCTGCCGGTGGGGGGACGGAGGCGTCACCCCGTGGTGGTGATGAGCTCGTCGAGTAGCTGCTCCAACAGATTGTTGTCACCGAGGAAGCTCTTCACCGAGGCGTCCTCGTTGCGTTGAGGGTCCATGCCCGACCAGTTCAGGGCGTATCCCGCGTCGGCGCTCAGCTGGGCCAGGAACGCCCGCTGGGCACGGCCGTTGCCCTCGCGGAACGGGTGTAGGACGTTCATGTCGCCGTACAACGTGGCCAGTTGGATGACGAATTCCTGCCGAGGGAGACTCCGCAGCCGGCCGGATGAGGCGAGACGGCCGAATACCTCTCCGGCGTAGGGCACCAGGTTTCTCGCCGGGCAGAAGGGTGTGCGCTTGGCGATGTTCACCGTGCGTAACTCGCCTGCCCACGGATAGATGTCGCCGAAGATCGCGGCATGGAACGCTTGGAAATGGCCGAGGTCGTACGCGCCGGGTAGGGGGCGTTCGGCGAGCATGACGAGGCGCGCCCGGGTGATGTCCGCCTCTGCTGCCGCGAGCAGCTGATGGTCGGTGATGCCGAGCTTGTTGCGCAGCACGCCGTTGGGCATGGCGTACGGATCGTTCACCCTGCCCGCCGCTCCGAAGTCTGTCGGTGGCGGGCGATCGCGCGGGCGACCAGGGTGTCCGCGTCGACGTCGCCCTTCACATACGCCTCGGTATCGCGGTCGGAGGCCTCGGAGGCGTGGAGCCCTTCGGCCTCGATGGAGCCGGTGGCCGAGGCGACGGCTGCACGTCGTGCCGCCCGGCCGCTCAGCGCCTCGAAGGCCTCGACGGACAGGAGGACGCCCTGGGGCTTGCGGTGGGCGCCGATCAGGACCGGGTCGGCATCCGCGCCGGACTCCGACAGGTCAGCCAGGATCTGCGACAGTCCCGCGCGCGCGTCGCTGACGGTCACGACCTCGGGGATCACCATGCTGTCACCGTACCCATATAGAGGCTTGATTCTGTACAGATTCTAGTACGGATTCCGGTGAGTGTCCCGTCCCGGGCGGGTTCGCCGTCCTGGAAGCGGAGCTGGACAACGGGCCGGTAGCGCCACAGGGGGCGGCCAGGTGCCGAAATGACCCGGGACTGCGAGGTTCTCGCCGATGTCGGCGGGGTTGAACCGGACTACCGGCACATCGCGCCGGTTGAGTTCGGTGATCTCCATGTCGGCGGTGATGCCGTCCGCCTCGGTTTCCACCAGAACCGGCCTCTCCGAGAACGACGAAGCCCCGTCCGGACCGCTCCGGCGCGGGGCGCCTCCTTACGTAGCCATCAAGGTAGCCACGGAAACGCCCTCCCTGAACGTTTGTGCAGGTCATAGCGTTGCAGTGATTCTCCCCGGCGTACAGCCCGACTCGTCTGCCGCCACCAGCGGCTTTGCCTGGGAAAGGGCCTCTGATCTGGGACGGAGGCTCTTTCCGGTCTTTCGGGGCTTGCTGCGTTACGCGGCGGAAAGTCCCTCGGAAGTCCCTCATACAGGGCTGAAAGTCCCTGAAAGGTCCCTTGCGCGGAGGGGCGGGCGAATCCTCTGGGCCGGGCACGCTGACCCTGCCACCGGGGGCAACCACCTGATGCCGACGGGCCTGAAGAAGAAGCCGACAGCCGGGGACACGGTCCCCCACCCTCCACATGGGCTTCGCCGCGTCCGACACGATCACCGTCAAGGCCCCGGTCGAACCGACGACGTACCAGCCCTCCAACTGACCCGGGACGAGGCCCCGGAGGCTCACTCGCTCCGCCGGGCCCTCGTCCGGGCCGCCCCTGCTTTGGGCCGCGCCCGCGACAGGGGTCGCGCCGATGGTGGGCGGCTGGCGGCTCACTGCCGACGCCGCGGGTGTGTGACGCCGAGCGAACATGGGCGGAGGGTGGCCGGGCCGTTCCGCGGGACGGGGCCCGGCGCGTCTTCGCGCACCGCCGACGAGATCGCGGCCATGCACGCGTGGCCAAAGCCGCGGCCCCACGCAAACAGCCGCTACCGCAGGGCCCCGCTGGGTCCGGTCCCGGCCGCTTCCCTCTGCGGTGCACGGCGAGGGCGTTCCTGTCGCCACCGGGAAGGCACAGGGCGAGGACCGGGCAAGGGTGGCCCGCAGGGCCGGCGATGGATTCGCGTGGGTGAATCATCGGAAAACTCCGTTCCCGCGCGCACTTCGACCACGTGGCGGACCGGGAGCGGTTCGCCGCGCAAGGGGCCGCCGAGGCCAAGGCCCGGGAGGACTGGGTGGCCTATCTGGCGGAGCGGCCCAGCGACGCCCAGATGGCGACCTGGCTGGACTACGACCAGCGAGCCCTTCGGATGGCGGCACTGGACAACTACGGGCTGACCAACTGGGAGGTCATCAACACCTTCTTCCTGCTGGAAGCCGCCGACGGCTGCAAGCGGGCCAGGGTGCGCAACGGGCCGCCCCGCTACTCCGCCTACGTAGTACGGCTGTTCATCCTCACCGAGGACGGTGTCTGGTACAACAAGTGGCCCCTGGACTTCCTGATCGGCCAGGAAGGCGACCGGTACGACGAAACCTTCCGGTACGAGGTCATCGCCCGGTGCCGGGTCACGGAAGCCGGCGTCTACCACGCGGACGGCCGCCGCCGGCGGGTGGACCTGAACACGGACGGTTCGCTGTCGTCGACATCCGTGCACGCGGGCGGACAGCGGGATCTGATCCTCTCCCAGACGGTGCAACTGGAATTGATGCACGGCGAGAAGATCCAGGTCCTGATCGACAACTTCGACCGGTTCGTTGACTCGGGGGAGGACGCGGAGGCGTTGCGGGACCTCGCCATGGAGGTGTCCGGCGCGACCGACGCGGTACGCATCCTGCAAGCCGTCGGGGGTGGAGGGAAGGACTGGTTCAAGCGCCAGCGTGAACGCTCCCGCCTCAGGCTGGCCGAGCTGATCCCCCACGACCCGGCCCTGCCACCGTCCCCCCGGCGCCCTCAACTGACGGCGGCCGAATCGACCCCGGACGGGGACGCCGAGGAGTGAACTTGTTCAGACCCACCTGAGCCACAGCACGACACCACGAGCGACCTCAGCAGACGCGCGCACCTCACGGGCTCGTCGGCGTAAGGTCCTGCAAACCGACCACCCGCAGCAGCTGCAAGCGCTGGTAGGACTCCGTGCCCGGGCGGGCCGTGTGGATGACGAGCTGCTGGTTGTGGCCGGAGTTGACCAGGACCTCGCAGTCGAGTTCGAGGATGCCGATCGCAGGGTGCCGGAAGCGTTTCGTGGAGGCGCGGCGTACGGCCACCTGGTGCTCGTCCCAGAGGCGGGCGAACTCCTCGCTCGCGGCGCGTAGTTCCGCCACGAGCGCGGCGGGTTCGGGGTCCGTGGGGCGGGCCGAGGACACCGCTCGCAGGCCGGCGACCTGCTCGCGGGCACGCTCGGGGCGGTCCTCGGGTGGGAACAGTTCCTGGGTCGCCGGGTCCAGGAAGAAGCGGCGGATCAGGTTGCGTCCTCGGGGCGGGCGGGCGAGGACGTCTCCGCTCAGCGCCCGCGACAGCGCGTTCTGGGCCAGGACCTCGCCGCAGTCGGTCGCCACCATCGCCGGGGTGTCGTGCAGCCGGTCCAGCATCAGGAGCAGAGCCGGGCGCACGTGCCTGCTGGTCGCCTCCCGGCGCGGCGGCTGTTCACCGGTGAGGTGGAAGAGGTGGTCGCGTTCGTCCTCCGTCAGGCGCAGGGCGCGGGCCAGCGCGGTGAGCATCTGGCGGGACGGGCGCGGGCCCCGGGACTGTTCCAGCCGCGTGTAGTAGTCCACGGACATGCCGGCCAGCTGGGCCACCTCCTCGCGGCGCAGCCCCGGCGTACGGCGGCGGGCTCCCGCCGTGAGACCCACGTCGGAGGGGTCCAGGCGGGCGCGGGTGCGGCGCAGGAAGTCCGCGAGTTCGCCTCGGTCCACCCCTCCAGGGTGCAGGAGGCCGGCCGGCTTATCCAGGGACTCCCGATCCCCTGATGAAGAGGTCTCTCCCGGTGGCTCCCGCATCGGCCGAGGCTGGTCGTCGACGACAGGCGACACAGTGCGTGAGGAGCACATCATGCTGACTTTGGTGACCGGTACGACGGGACAGGTCGGACGCCGCTTCGTGCCGAGGCTGCTGGCCCAGCGGCAGCCGGGCGAGCAGGTGCGGGTGCTGGTACGTGACGCGGCCCGCGGCGAGCGCTTCGCGGAGCTGGGCGCCCAGGTCGCCGTAGGAGACATGCGCGACGAGGAGACACTCGGCAAGGCACTCGCCGGCGTGGACGCCGTCGTGAACATCGCCGCCTCCTTCCGCGGGGTGCCGGACGAGGAAGCGTGGGCCGTCAACCGGGACGCCGCAGTGGCCTTGGGCCGCGTCGCGCAGGCCTCCGGCGTGGAGCGGTTCGTGCAGGTCAGCACGGGCAATGTGTACGGCGTCGGACGGGGCCGTCCGCTGACCGAGGAGGACGAGAGCCTGCCGGGCGGCGAGATGTGGGGAACCTACCCCGAGTCCAAGGCCGAGGCCGAACGCGAGCTGCTCGCGCTCAAGAGCCTGGACGTACGCATCGGGCGACTCCCCTTCGTCTACGGTGACGGCGACCCGCACCTCGCCGACTCCCTGCGCTGGGCCGCTGGTTGGGCACCGCACCGGCGCCTGCAGATGGCCCACCACGCGGACGTCGCCCAGGGTCTGATGCGTCTGCTGTACGCGCCGGGCATCGCCGGCCGGATCTACAACATCGCCGATGACGCCCCCGTCACGACGGTCGAGCTGTACCGGCTCAACGGCGTCGAGGTGCCGGACGGCCTCCACGACCTCACGGACCCCGACCCGTGGCTCGGGATCATGTCCAACCAGCGCATCCGCCGGGAGCTCGGCTTCCGGCCGATCCATCCGAGCGTCTGGACGGCCCGGGACGCCGGATCCTTGTGACGGTCGCACCGGCGGAGAACGCCCGCGCAGGCCTCGTGGCCGCCCTGGCCCAAGCCGCCCACACCTCCGGCCGGCTCCCGACCGACCTGGGCTAACGTATGCCGTCGCGAACAAAGGAACGGAACACGGCATGGCGCACCAGGGGTGGGGAACACAGGGGCCGAACGGGCCGCAAGGACCATACGGCCCGCAGGGGCCATACGGTCCCTACGGCTGGGGCGGCCGGCAGCCGCCACCGCCCAGACCGGGCGTGATACCGCTGGCACCGCTCGGGCTGGGGGCTGTCTACAACGGTGCGTTCTCGACGGTGGGGCGGTACGCGCGGCAGTTGT
Organism: Streptomyces sp. NPDC096046; assembly: GCF_040303285.1. Lineage (NCBI taxonomy): Bacteria > Bacillati > Actinomycetota > Actinomycetes > Kitasatosporales > Streptomycetaceae > Streptomyces > Streptomyces sp. NPDC096046. The sequence continues at coordinate 35,560 of NZ_JBEOSZ010000009.1, forward strand.
TCGGCGCGATGGGTGCGGGCCTCGCCTTGCTCTTCGCAGCGACGGCTGTCGCGTTCGCCCTGGTCTACCGCAGTGTCGAGGACGACTGGCAGGTACTGATCCACGCCGACGATCCGACCTGGGCCATGGCCAGCCCGATCGTGATCTCCGTAGTGGTGGCGTACGTGGTGCTCATGCTGCTCGCCTTGCTGGTGAACTCGTTCCTCTCCGCTGTCAGCCCGGCGGTCCTGGAACACGCCGTGCTGGGCCGGCGCGCCACGTTCGGTGCGGTATGGCGCCGCGCCTGGGCCCGTACACCGTCGGTGCTCGGCGTCACTCTCCTCATCTCTCTGCTGATCGCGATCCCGGTCGCCCTCTTCGTCCTGCTCTGGATCAGCCTGATCGCCCTGCTCGTGGCGGCCGAGAGCCCCCCGATGGCGCCGGGGCTCGTGTTCTTGCTCGGGCTGCTGATCCTGCCCTTGGTGACGTGGCTGCTGGTGTCCTTCTCGTTCGCGCCAGCCGCCGCGGTCCTTGAGTCAGCCGGCCCGATCACCGCCCTGAAGCGCTCGTTCCGGCTGGTCCGCGGTGCCTGGTGGCGCACGTTCGGCATCCTGTTGCTCACCTGGGGCATGGGGGCGGTCGGAGGGTGGATCGTGCAGATCCCGCTGCTGTTCGCCAGTCCGCAGCCCTCGTACGACGCCTACGGCCCGTACGACGAACCGCCCGCCGACCTCGGCGAGTTCTTCACCCACGTGTACGGCGACGACGTGTTGTACGACCTGTCGACCTATCTGGTCCTCACTGTCGTCGTCACGCTGGTGGTCCAGCTGCTCGCCACCGCCTTCACACAGCTGGTCAGTACTCTGCTCTACATCGACCAGCGCATCCGCCGCGAAGGCCTCGGCGAGAGCCTGGCCCGGGCGGCCGGCCACCAGTAGACCGGCACACGAAGGCACAGGAACACAGGAGACAGGCACTGGAGACCGGACGCTGACGGGGATGCCGGCGAACCTTCCCGGTCTGTTGAAGAAGGGCCTGATCATGTCCGTTGAGTCTGCCGTGCGGTGAACAGGTGGCGGATGAGGCCTTGGAACGTGCTCCAGGCGGCGGGATCGGTTCCGTCGCCCATCGGGTAGTGAAGAGCGGGTTTGCCCTCCAGGCCGACGCGCGTGGGCGTGGGGCCGAGGGGCGGATGCCCGGCGCGGGTTCGACCGACGGCGTCAGCCTCGTCACCGCCGAGCGTGAACGCGACCGGAACGGGCGGGGCTTCCAGGCGCGGAGGAACCGTGAGGTCGCGGCGCGCAGCGCGCAGCGACGTGAGCAGCGTGGCGAGACCGTGCTCGGCGTCGAGTGCGGTCGCGAGTTCCTCGACGGCGTCCAGGGGCGGTGTCTCGTCACGGCCGTAGCCGAGCGCGAGGGTGATGTCCTCCTCGACTCCCGCCGGTGTGCGCAGAGCGCGGAGGGTGGCGAGGGCGGGGCGGTCGGGGTGTCCGACGGCGACGAGCCAGGTGGGCCGGGGAGCACGGGCCCGGGCCAGGTCGGTCAGCTGGCGGGTGGACCATGGGAGGTTGACCGGTTCTGCCGTGCTCCATCCCGCGGGCGGTGCGCCGGTCAGGTGCCGGAAGGCCGTTTCGAGGGCGCGCCCCAGGACGAGGTTCTCGTCGGCGGGGTGGCGGGTGCGCAGGGTGAGGATCAGCTGGCGTTCGCCGGTGTCGGGTGCGGGGGCGAAGGCCTCGGCGACCCTGGTGGTGCCCTGCTCGTCCTGTACGGGAGTGAAGGTGCCGTTCTGCCAGTGGAGTACGGCGCCGGACAGGCCGTCGTAGTAGCCGTGCTCGGGGTCCTGGACGACCCAGCGGTTGGGCAGGCCGCGTAGCGCTGTGCGGGCCGGCAGAGTGAGGCGTGCCGTGGGCGGGGTGACGATCTGCACGGCGCGGTCGGCCGTGGCCGCGGTGCCCAGGGCGTCGGAGAGCCAGCTGGTCATGGCGATCAGGGGGCGGTCCTGGATGACCACGGCGGTGGTGGCGGTGAGGACGTCCACGGCGGGGGCGGTGGTGGCGGGGGCCGGGATGGCGGAGATGTCCGTGGCAAGGTGGACGACCTCCGTGGTGGCGGCCTCCGGCGGCCATACCGTCCCGCCCAGCACGGTGGCCAGGCGGCCGGCGAAGGAGCCCGCGAGCCGTCCGGCTTCGGCGACGGCGGTGGAGGCGCGAGCCTCCGTCCACCACACCGGTCCGTCCGCTGCCGGGTGATCGAGCAGGCGAGTGATCTCGCCGGGGACCTGGACGAGGATGGGAGTCTCCACCGAGACGACGGGACGGCCGTCGGGGGCGCAGAGCTGCACGACCGCGCCGCCGGCGGTGGTGTTCACGCCGAGGTCGGGGCCGCCGGCGTAAAGGCCCGCGAGCAGGCTGGGCAGGTCCGGCATCTCGGGGGTGAGGGCGATGACGTCCTTGGTCATGGGCCTGTCTCGTCTGCGAGGGCGGTCTGGATGAGCTGGTGGGGGCGTCCGCGGCGGACGAGTGTGCCCCGGCCGGGCGGCTGCTGGGACGCGTACAGGCCGGGGAAGAGCTGGCCCTCGGTGCGGTCTCCGGTCATGACGAGGGCGGTGGTGCCGGTTTCGCGCAGGGTGGTGAGGAGGGGTTCGTAGAGTGCGCGGGAGGATCCGGCGACGCGGCGGGCGATGACGAAGTGCAGGCCGATGTCCTGTGCGGAGGAGACGTACGGCAGGAAGGGTGCCAGGGGCTGTTGGCCGGCCGTGGTGAGGATGTCGTAGTCGTCGACCAGAATGACGATGCGGGGGCCGGTGAAGGCAGGTCCGTCGGTCGTCGGGGCGTCGGGGTCCGCCGTATCCGGAAGGCGCTTCTCCAGCTCTGCGGCGATGCCGGTGGACAGTGCGCCCGCGAGTTTGGCGTTGTGGGCGTAGCCGCCACGGTAGGGCTCGGGGACCACGCCGCGCAGGCCGCGGCGGGGGTCGTAGACGCCGAAGACGAGTTCCTCGTCTCCGTGCCGCTGGACGAGCTGGGTGGCGATGAGTTTCAGCAGGTTGGTCTTGCCGCACTCGTTGTCGCCGAGGATCAGCAGGTGCTGGTCGGTGTCGAGCAGGTCGAGCAGGATCGGTGAGAGGGTCTCCTGGTCGACGCCCACGGGAATCCTGGTGGGTTCGGTGGCCGGAGTCGGCAGCTCGGCTTCGGACAGTTGGGCGGGCAGTACCCGTACGGGCGGGGCGAGTTCGCCGTGCCAGGAGGCGCGGACGGTGCGGGCGGCGCGTGCGAGGGCCGGTCCCAGATCGCCGGTCTCCGGCCGGTTGTCGATGCGGGGCAGTGCGACCTGGGCGAAGAGCTTGCCGTCGGTCAGGGCCCGGCCGGGGGCGTCGGGGGCGAGGGTCTCGGACAGTTTGCGGTCGATGGACGAGTCGGCCGGGTCGTTCAGGCGCAGCTCGACGCGGGTGCCGAACATCGACTGGGTGGCGATGCGGACGTCGTTCCAGCGCAGCAGGCCGGCCACCACGTGGATGCCGTAGCCGCCGCCGCGCTTGAGCAGATCGGCCACGGCGTCGTCGAGATCGGCGAACTCGTCCCGCAGGGCCCCGTATCCGTCGATGATCAGCACGATGTCGGTGGCGGCCAGTTCCGGCAGCCGTCCCTGGGAGCGCAGGTGCCGCAGCTGATCGACGGAGTCGATGCCGTGCTCGCGGAACACCTCCTCCCGCCTCGCCAGCATGCCGCGCACCTCGGCGACCGTGCGGGCGGCCCGCTCGTGATCGGCGCGGGAGGCGATGCCGCCCACGTGCGGCAGTCCGGCGAGGGCGGACAGGCCGCCGCCCGCCAGGTCGAGGCCGTACACGGCGACGTCGTACGGGGTGTGCGTGAGGGCCAGGGAGAGGCCGAGGGTGCGCAGGAGGGTGGTTTTGCCGGACTGCGGGCCTCCGATCACAGCTGCGTGCCCGCCGGCGACGGTCAGGTCCAGCCGCCACGGCTGCTGCCACTGCCGGGCCGGGTCGTCCAGGACACCGAGAGGGACGTTCATCGCGCCGCTCGCGTGGGTGAGGCGCACGCCGTCCGTTCCGGCTCGGAGGGGACCCGCGGCCACGTCCAGGGTGATGGCGACGGGCAGCGGGGGCAGCCAGATGCGTCGTACGGGCGGTGCCGCTGTGGCGAGTTGACCGACCATGACGGACATGACCGACGGGCCGGTTTCCCGCTGCGTGGCGACGGTTTCCTGCTTCGCCGTATCGGTCTCCTGGAGGGTGCTGTACGCCGGGTAGGGAAGGGCGAGTGGTGCGTCGGCGTGCTGGTCGCGCCGCGCCGGTCCGCGGTAGGAGCCCGAGACGTATCCGGCTTTGAAACGCTCGTAGGTGGAGGTGTCGACCTTGAGGTAGCCGAAGCCCGGCAGCGGCGGGAGGTGGAAGGCGTCGGTGGTGTCGAGGACGGTGCGGGACTCGTCCGCGGAGAAGGTGCGCAGGCCGAGCCGGTAGGAGAGGTAGGTGTCCAGGCCCTTGAGTTTGCCGCCCTCGATGCGCTGGCTCGACAGCAGCAAATGAACGCCGATGGAGCGGCCGATGCGGCCGATGGACAGGAACAGGTCGATGAAGTCCGGCTTGGCGGTGATGAGTTCGCCGAACTCGTCGATGACGACGAACAGGTGGGGGAGGGGTTCCAGGTCGGGGCGGATGGTGGCACGCAGAGCGGCGTAGTGGCCGATGTCGGCGATGTTCCCGGCGCTCTTGAGTACCTGCTGGCGGCGCTTGACCTCGCCGGCCAGGCTGGAATGGACGCGTTCGACGAGCCCTGCCTGGTTCTCCAGGTTGGTGATCACGCCGGCCACGTGGGGGAGTTCGGAGAAGGGGGCGAAGGTGGCGCCGCCCTTGTAGTCGACCAGGACCAGGGCCAGGTTCTCGGGCGAGTGCGTGGTGGCGAGCGCGAGGACGAGGGTGCGCAGCAGCTCGCTCTTGCCGGATCCGGTGGCCCCGACGCACAGACCGTGCGGTCCCATGCCGAGCTGAGAGGACTCCTTCAGATCCAGCAGCACCGGCTCGTGGCGGTCGGTGAGGCCGATGGGGACGCGCAGGAAGTCCCGCTCTCCGCGGGGCGCCCACAGGCGGTGCAGGTCGAGACCGGCCGGGTCGTCGACGCCCAGCAGCGCGGGGAAGTCGACCGGGCCGGACACGGGCGTGCCCTCGGCCGCCGACTCGGCCGACAGGCGCAGCGGGGCGAGCATACGGGCGATCCCCTCCGCGCCCGCGGTGGTCACCGCGTCGGCCGCCCCCCGGGCGCTGCTCCCGCGCAGGTCGTCCACGACGATCCGGTCGCCGTCCACGGTGATGCGCACGCTCACCTGGTCGGGCTCGTGCACCTGCCGCTGAAGCAGGTGCAGCACGGTGACGCCCATCTCCGGCAGCCCGATCGCCGAGTCGGGGCGCGGGAGTTCGGCAGCGGTGTCGCCGTACGAGTCGCTGATCACCAGCATGCGGGAGGTCAGGCGCAGCGCGTCCTTGGTTCTCCCGGACAGCCCGCGGCGCACCTCGGCCGCGTACGCGGCGCGCTGACGCAGGTCCGGGCCGCACAACCGGGCCAGTTCGGCGAGGTGAGGGGCCATGCGGCGGGCGGCGACCGGTCCGTCGTACGTCCGTGGGTCCAGGACGTGGGGCAGCCACTTGGCCCAGGCCCACGCCGGCTCGTCGCCGGTGCCGAGGGCGACGGCGAGGTCGTCCGGCGCGTGCGTCACCGCCGCATGCAGCAGCAGCGCCCGAGCGACCCGCAGCACCCCGTCCCGGTCACCGATGACGCTGACGTTCCCGGCCCGGTCCAGCGGCACGGTGAGCGGGAAGTCCGTGGCCGTGCCGAAGCGGCCCTGGAGGGCGCGGGCCTCGTTGAGCATGAACGGGTCCGGTGGGGTGAGCACACCGCCGGTGCTGTTCTGCGCGATGCCCAGCTCGTGTGCCGGTACGTCGCCGGTGCCGGCCCGCACCGAGAGGAAGTCCGCGTCCTGGCGCCGCCGCTCCCACAACCTGGCCGGGTCCCGGACGAGGTCGTACAGGGCCTCGGGCGGCGGGTTCAGCTCGCGTGCCGCCTGCCGTCGCTCCCGCTCGGCGGTGCCCAGCTCCTCGCGCAGTTCCTCCAGGTACTCCAGATAGCGCTCACGCTGCACACGCCGGGTGCGCTGCGCCTTGCCGCGCTGGGACAGGAACAGCGCCACCGCTCCGAACAGGGCGACGACCAGCACGATCGCGCCGATCGCGGCGAACCGGCTGTTGCGGATGACCGTCATCAGTACGACCGAGCTGACGACCCCGGCCATGGGCAGCAGCGCCGTGGCGGCGTTGCCGACCTTGCCCTCCGGGAGGTTCGGGGGCGCCTCGACGGTGCGAGGTGCGGCCGGAGCGAGGGGGCGGGTACTGCGGGCGGGCCGATGGACCAACTGCTGGGTCATCGCACCCTCACCGCTCGCTGCATCGCCTCGGCCGCCAGGCGGACGGCCGCGTCCCGGGTGCTCCGGCCCAGCATGGCGGTGTGGATGGGGCCTCCTTGGGCGAGGTGACGGTCGTAGGGAAGCAGGACGACGGGCACGCCGGGTTCCCGCAGGTGCGCGGTGGCCGACTTCGGGTCGATGGTGGTGTCGGGGGAGTTCGCGCTGAGGGCGACCACCGTGGTGGCCAGCGCGGAGTGCGGCAACTGGCCCAGCCAGTCGAGCACCTGGCGTGTCCCGTGGATGCCCTCGGCGGTCATCGGCGCTACCACGACCCGTGCGTGGGCGGTGTCCATCGCCGTACGTGCCACCTCGCCGGGCAGCGTCTCGCAGTCCGCCACCGTCACGGCGAAGTACCGGCGCAGCGCCAGGGTCACCGTCCGGTAGGTGCGCATGTCCATCGGGGCACCGACGCGCCCCTGGCTCGCGGGCAGCAGCCAGCCACCATCGGCCACGGGCGCCAAGTAGCCGGTGATGTCGGTGAGCTGCATCGCGGGCGTCAGGATCCGGGCGAGGTCGGCGCAACACCAACGCACGGTGTCCACACCCATCCGCACCGGAAGCGTGCCGAGGGCCGCGTCCGCCTCCAGGGTGAGCACCGGGTCGTGCCGGTAGTGGTTGAAGGTACGGCCGAGCAGCGCGGAGACCGTTGACTTGCCGACACCGCCGCGGATCGAGGTGACGGCGATGACCCGCCCGGTCGTGACCGGCTGCTGCAACTCCTGCGCCAAACGCGTCTGTTCGGCGACCTCCTGGGTGGCGGAGGCGGTGAGGCGGCGCAGGGAGGCTCCGGCGCGGCGTGCGGCCGAGTCACCGTGCTGCGGGCTGCCGAGGGCGACGGCGAGGCGGGGGTCGACGGTGGGGTGGGATTCGGGGGCCGGGGCCGGGACGTGCGGGACACGGGCCCGGTGGGGAACCGGTGCCGGGGGAGGAGCAGAGGCGGGGGGTTCGGCGGCAGCGGCCGACGCTGCCGAGGGCTCAGACACGGCAGGGGTAACCGGGGCCGGATTCCCGTCGATGAGCTCGTGCAGCACGTCGCGCTGCCAATCCCCGCCTCCTGCCACGCCGGTCACCCTGTCCTAGGCGAAGGTGCCGAGCAGCCGCCCGTACACCCCGAACGCGCCGATCACCAACGGGAACAGGGCGATCACCGCCGCGGACTCCAGAAGGTCACCGGTCCGCCGCAGCCGCACCCGCACATGCTCGGCCGGCTCCACGGCCAGCAGCACCAGAGGAACGACGGCGAGCAATCCGAGCACGGCGACGGGACCGACGGCCCCCGCGGCGTGGTCAGCCCACACCACGACGAGCCGCACCGCCACGACGGCCGCCGCGACGAGCAGCACCACGACCTCGGCGGTCAGTGGAAAGGCACGCGCACGCAAGGCGAGCACGACCATCACGACGATGGCGAGCGACACCGTCCACACCGACGCCGTGCGCAGAACGAGGACGCCGGCAGCGCCCGCGGAGGCAGCGAGCGCCACGGTGGCCAGCACCAGCCCGCGGTGAGTGGCCGCGAGCGCCGTCCCCACCTGGTAGCGGCTCACCGACACTCCGCCCGTACGCCGGTCGTCCAGCCCGCTCAACCCCGACGCCATCAGCGCGAGCCGCGGCAGCGTCCCGAGGACGACGACGGAGACGACGGCGAGCAGCGCACCGACCCGCGCCTGCTGGGTGGCGGTCTGCGCCCCGCCCTGCAGCCCGAGGGCCGCTTCCCACGCGACCAGGCAACCGGCGACGGCCCCGGCACCGATCAGCGCACCACGCCCCAACGGCGTGAACCATCCGGCGAGCACCAGCGCGAGCGTCACGCCACCCGCGACACCCGCCAGCCGCATGGCACCGTTCCAGCCGTAGGCATCGGCGCAGGTCCACGCGCCCAGGACGGCCAGCGCGGCGGCCGTGACGATCAATGTGGCGGCGAGCGCGTGCCGCCGGGCGCGCCCGAGCAGGACACCGGCCATGGCGCATCCCGCGGCAACGGCGAGAAGCCCGGCACCGACGGCGGACAGCGCGAAATGGTTCCGGGCCAGGAGCCCGGCCGCCAAGGCCCACAGGACGGCCGCACACCCGGCGACGGCGCGCCGGACCGCGGGCCGCCACCGCCAGAGGCGCAGGTCGAGATCGTCGGCGACTTCGTCGGTGACGTCATGGACGACGGGCGCGGACGGGGCGTCCTCCACCCGGACGAGCCGCAACACGGCCCCGTCGGCCACGCCGGCCGACTCCAGGGTGCTGTCATGCGCGAGCGCGGAGCCGTCAGGGGTGAGCAGATGCCGCAACTCGGGCCGGTCCCCTACGCGGTCGTCCAGGAGTCGCATGACCTCCGGCAGCAGGACCCCGACCGGCTCCCGCGAAGGCAGCACGAGGTCGACCCGACGCCGCTCACCGACCAGGGTGACCCGGCTCAACGCCGAGCGGTTGTCGGCCGCCGGACGACTCAAGTACCCCGTGGAGATCACGCGTTCGAACCTATCACCGAGATGAAGGGGCAGACGGGGCAGAAGTGGTGGGGGAGTTCTGCCCTGAGGACGGCACGGCTGCGCCGTACGGGCTCTTCCCGATGATCCGGTGCGACACGAACGACCACCCCACGCACCCTGCGCACACCACCGCCGCGATCACGATCCCGGCGAACATCTTCCCCACCCGCTCGTCGAGCGACCGCCGCTGCCGCTGCGCGCCGAAGAGGAGGGCGTCGCGGAGGCGACGGCGGCGGACGGAGACCGACTCGAGGAGCTGGTTGTCGTAGTCCTGGGCTGTCACAGTCTTCGGTCACCTGTTCATCCGGGGAAGCTCAGCATTCGATCTGGGCACACGCCTCACACCGGAAACTCGCCTACCCAGGTCCGCCGCAGTAGGTGATGGGGCAGGTAGTCGGATTCGACTTCGATGGGGAAGCCTGCATCGTAGGCGAGACATGCCATGGCAAGCGGGCCGAGGGCGAGAGAGCCGACGAGGTCTGCCGTCCGATCCTCGTTCGCGGTCCAATAGGCCTTGTGCAGCTCCAGAGCCTCGACCAGTGCAGCACTGAAGCCTTCGTGGTCCTTGCGCAGGAAATGGTAGAACAGGTTGATCGGCGGATAGAGGACGTTCTGAAGAAGGTCCCTGGGGGCGACGGTCGCCACTTCAGGATGGGACGTCTCGATGGCAGCGGTCAGCTTCTCGATCAACCCAGACTCTTCGAGCCAGTAGGTCTGCAGTGCATCGACCCAGTGGTAGGCGAACTCATCGCCCTGGGCTCCCGAAGCGCGTAGAACCTCAATGGGGATTCGGCACATCTGTGTCATTCGTGCCTGGTCGCGGCAAATGATCACGAAATACAGCGACGTCAACCAATTGCCCGCGTTGGCGTAGGGCTGGGGCCCCGTTGCCGGTAGCGTTCGTACCTCGTCGACGATGCGGCGTTGAACGGTGCCCTCTGTGGCTGCTGCCGCAGCGAATGCCGCTTCACCGACCTGCATGGCGCTGACCGTGGCCTCCCATGTCTCCAGGAGATTGGCCCGCGGGTTGGTCTCAGCCCGTGCTTGTACGAGCAGGAGCGCCTCGTTCAGTGCCATACCGAACAGCGTGGGCGACTGACCCAGGTCCTGGATGCTGTCCTTCAGCTCGTCGGCGAGGTCCCGCACAGCGGCATCGTCCAACTGCTGCGGCCTGCTGTGCCGCGTTCCGGCCACGGAAGGATCCTCTCGCAGTCTCACGGCGAACTCATTCGCCCTCAGTGATCCGAGAAGCCAGGTGCAACGTAAGCTCCGCGCTAGCCAGCATCCTGGTGATTTCGACAGGCAGATTGTCGAACTCTGCTCGAACGACATCAGCAGGGTCAACCCTGCGTGTTTCAGCGTCCCGGCCCGCCGCTTCGATGACGTAGCGATAGCCGCGCGGTGTTGTGGAGTCATCCACAACACGCCAGTGTGCACCATGCCGTCGGATCAGGAAGTCCGCCACGTAGGACATCAGATCACTGTGAAGCGTGATCCAATCCGATTGCTCGAATTGCTCCAACGGGAGACGCGACACGTAATTCTGCAGGGCTGGAATCAGGGTCAATGGGTCACTGGCGTAAGTTTCCGGAGGCACCCCCAGCATGTCGGCAATTCCAATGATTGTCCTGCGCCCCTCCTTGATCCACTGTTCGAGATTCGGGCCGGGGGTATTCGTCCTCGCCATATCGTGCACCTTCCGTGGCGACCGAGCTTAATCCTTAGGGGCAGGTCCGTATTCAACGAATACTATACGGGCCTGCATCAGGTAGTTTCTGAGGGCTTGAGACGGCGGTGCGTGCATGAACACCCAGCGCGGATCGTACTTCGGGTCTAGTCGCCGCAGAGTGAGGTCCTTGTTGATCTGCTCAATGATGCCCTTGCTCAGCGGCACTTCCCCCTTGACGACCTGATTTGTTCCGTCTGCGAGCTTAATCGTCCGGAATTCAAGGTAGTGCTTTATCTCTACGGCTAGGGTCCGCCCGTCCGGTAGATCCACGGGCACATCTACTTTACGTCCCCCCGGGGCCTCTACAGGGTAGTAGGGGTGGTCATGAGTCGGAACCCGGAAGTGACGCTCCGCGCCACCCCCATACATTTCCCGGCCTATCTCCTCGGCCATGGTGTAGCGATGGCGTCCGCCACGAAGCGCGCGCAGTTCGCGGAGAGACAGCTGCGCCTCGCCGGGAGGCAGGGTAGGACGGGAGAAGTCAGGCTCGCTGTCTCCTCCACCGTGCTGTTGTGCCTCCGGAGAGGAGCCCGTGTCGTCGCCGGTACCTGGTTCCTCGTGCCCGTCGGGTAGTTCCTGAGTATCCGCACGGGCTGCTTCGTAGCCGCGGAACGATTCGTGGGAACTGCCGGAGTCAGGTCCTTCTGGCCCAGCTGTGCGCTCTGTTCCCTGCCCAGCGCGGCTGACTGCGGACGAGTCGCCCTGGCCAGGGGCCATGTGGCTTGTGCCCGCCGGGCCAGCACCCGATGCGGTCGTGTTGTCGCCAGTGGCGTGCGTAGTTCCGGCGCGGCCAGATGTCGGGCCTGTACTGCTGCCTCCGCTGGGCGCCTCGTGGCCGGCTCGCGGCGGGAGATGCTCGCCAGTCCCAGTCCCAGTTCCAGCCCTCGGCGCCCGCGACGTCGCCCCGACTCCGGCGAACTCCCGTTCGGGAACCGGCGGCATCTGCTCCGGCGTGGCTTGGGCTCCGACGGAACGTTCCCGCAGGGGCGCATCGGTGATGACCTCGGCGTCCTTGAGGACCACGAACCTGCCATCCTCGACGACGAGCACGGAACGCCCCGAGGCGTCCGAGAACTCCAGAACGCTGTGCGGGGTGCCCAGTGCGGGGACGCTGTTGACGCCGCGCAAGCTCTCCGTCACCTGGGCGATCCTCGGAACGGCATGCCCCGTCACCTTGACCGCGGCGCCGAGCGGGTCGATGATCTCGCCGACCTTCGCGACCGTGGCAGCGGTCCTGGCGGCTGCGCCGGCCTTGCCGGCCGATGCCACCTTGAGCGGGCCGACGCCCAGGGTGAGTCCGTTGAAGACGACGGTGGCCGCGGCACGGGACGGGTTCTCCTCCCACATGTCCCAGGCGACGAAGCCCTTGGCGAACTCCTTGGCGTATCCCTTGCTCTCCTGCGCGAAGTCGGACGCGAAGACCCCGGTCGGCTTCTGGCCACCGGACTCCATGAGGTAGGTCTCCGCCCCGACGATGGCCCGGACCAGGCCTTCCCAGGCCTGGCCCGCGCTGTCCGAGCCGTGGAAACCGGCCAGGGTCGCGAGACCGTCGACGGTGCCCCAGACGTTGTCGACGACGATGCCGTCCCAGAAGAAGCTCTTGGCGTAGTAGCCGAGGTCGTCCGGGTCCCACCAGTCGTGGGACTGGGTGACCGGTGTGCCCCAGGGGAGTCCCTCGGCCTGGTCCAGCACTTCGGCGCTGTAGCCATAGAGCTCCGCGCCGCGCGGGATGAACTGCTTCGCGCCTGTGTTCATCACGAACTGGGTGCCGCCGACCAGTGCCGTGATCTTGTTGTTGCAGGCGATCTCGGCAGCGGCGAACGCCGCCTGCGCGGCGTTCACGTCATGCATCAGAGCCTGGTGTTCCGAGACCTTGTCCGCGTCGTCGGTCCAGTTCTCGTCGAACGCCCCGCTGTCGGTCTTCAGCCCCGCGACGAACGTGGTGGCCTGGCTCTGCAACTGCTCCAATCGCCTGGCGATCGGGGCGACTTCCGCCGCGTACGTGCGCAGTGCGTCGGCCACCGTGGCGACCTTGTCCCCGAACCTGTCGGCGGCATCGCGCACCGGCTTGGTGGAGGCGAAGAGGTCTTCTGCCTCTGGCGCCTGGTAGAAGGCCGACAGCCCCTGGAACTGCCGATGGGCCTCCCCGCCGGCCTGGCGGATGCCGTCCGCCTCCTCGCGCAGGGCGTCTGTGTGCTGTTCCAGCCGGCCGAGATCGCCGGTGAACAGCGGAATGGACTCCGGCTTGATCACAGGCGGCCGGCCTTCCAGCCGCCAGGCATGTCAGGCCTGATCAGTCCAGCTGCCCGATGCTGCACCTCGGCAGCCATCTCCAGGTCACCGTCCCGGTACGCCACCGTGGCCTCCACCGCGCCACCCACCGACTTGCCGACGCGCTCGCCGATGAACTTCAGCTCGTCAGCGGTGCCTTCCATGAACTCGGCGAGCGCTGCGGCGACCAACCCGGTCTGCCCCTTGTGATCGCCACCCGCCCCGCCTTGAGCGAGCGTCCCCGCCGAGGTGGCCGCGCCCTGCACGTCACCCGAGTACGCCTGGACGATCTCGTCCAGGACCTTCATGACGTCGCTCACGTTCGAGACCACACCTTGGACCCCGGACGGAGAGATGTCCCACGCAGGCATGCGTCAGCCCCCGTTCCCTTCCCCCTGTTTACTGCTCTGCGTCAGCCGATGTTGTCGACGGCCGCCCGTGCCCTGGCCAAGGTCGTCTGCGCGGTCCCGTCGTTCTGCTCCATGGTCGTGCGGACCAGCCGGATGATTTCGCGGACCTCACCGGCGGCACGGTGCCAGCGGGCCTCCTTGCCGTGGTACTCGTCGGCGACGCCATCCGCGGTGAAGTCGGCCATCGCAGCCTTCACGGCGCGGTCGCGGTCGGTCAGGACGCGCTCCAACTGCCCGATGACGGAGTGCAGGCTGATCTGCACCTCGCCGGAGGCGCCGGTGTCGTACGAACGGCGGTCCAGGTTCTGGCCCATGGTCGGATTCCCCCTCGGAAACGGTGACAACGGTGACGGTGAAGGTGGCTACGGCGGGCGGCGGGCGGCGGACGGCCGGCGAAGGCGCGGCTCGTGCGCGGCCCAGTGGTCAGCGCGCGCCGAAGCGAGCCGCGTCGAAGTTGGCGGCACCCATGTTCTGATGGGCGTTGTCCTCCAGCTCCACGTCACCGGTCCCGAACGCGGTGTCCATACCGGACTGGCCGCCCAGGATTGCGCTCAGCGAACTGTTCAGTGCAGCCGTGATCTCGTCGGCGTTCAGCTTGAAGGTGTCGAACGCGGCCTTGCCTGCCCCGTTGAACTTTCCTTCCAGCGGCTCCGCTGCCTGGAGCAGCCACTTGATCAGCGTGCCCAGATCTTCACTCGACCCGACGGTGCTCTTCCCGAGCTCCGACAGGGTGGTCGACCCCATGTCGAACTTCATGCCCCTACCCCCGTAAGCGTGTTGCGAAGTGGCGCTGTGCGATCACTGCAGCGTACTCATGCGGTGCGTGTGACACACGTTCGTCGAACATCTTTCCGTACCTGGTGTTGCAGGCGCAACGCAGATGAGACTGAACTGGCTTGACCTCGTAGGTGGATGCCCGGGGTCCACTTACTCGCCAGCTTTTCCAGGACGGCCACCTCCTTCGGGGTCGCCGGAGCCGGAACCGGCAGGGAGGGACCGCGTTCGGCCCAGGGCTTGCCCTTGAGTCCGTCGCGCACCTCGCGGTCGGTCTTGGTCCGCCTGATGTAGAGGTGGTCGAGGTCGGCGACCTTGTAGTTCTTGGCGTCGGCGATAGCCGCCGGATCGAGCATCTCAATCAGCTCGGCGAAGGACTCGGCGTTGCCGTTGTGCGGGGTGGCGGAGGCCAGGATCAGCGCATCGGTCTGCTCGGCGAGGCGGCGGGCGAGGCGGTTGTTGGGGGTGCCCATCAGAGCCCGTCGTGCCCGGGCCGGACTCGTCCCCAGCAGGCGCAGGAGATCGGCACACTGCCGGGTCACCTCCTCCAGAGAGGGGCGGTCCTCCGCCTTGTGCGCCAGCATGGCCGTCACGACGGGAGCGAGTTCGTCGGGCAGCCCGGACAGGTCGGGGCCGATCTCGGGGTTGACCACCTGCGCGGCAACCGCCTCCCAGCGGGCGCCGTCGTACGGGTAGTGCCCGGTCGCCGAGTAGAGGAGTACGGTGCCGAGGCCGTACACGTCGGCTGCCTGCGTCGCGTCCAGTTCGCCCAGGGCCTGTTCGGGCGGCATGCAGCGCACCGTGCCGATGACCGCGCCGGCCTGCGTGAGCGACCCCTTGGACGCCCCGAAGAAGGCGCCGAGACCGAAGTCGATGATCACCGGGCCGAAGTCGCTGAGGATGACGTTCTGCGCCTTCAGATCCCGGTGCAGCAGACCCGCGGTGTGTACGGCGGCGAGCCCCTCGGCCAGCAGCGCGCCCAGGCTCGCCACGAGTGACGCGGTCAGCGGACCCTGATCCCGAACGACGTCGGAAAGGGGGCGGCCGGGGAGGTAGTCCATGGCCAACCAAGGCTGTTCGGCGAACGGATCCGCGTCGATGAAACGGGCCACACGGCCCGTTCCCGAGATCGTCCGCGCGATCGTCGCCTCGCGTTCGAACCGAGCGCGGGTGTGCGGATCCGTGCGGTCCGGCCGGATCACCTTCACGGCGACAGGTTCACCCGCGACGGAGTAGGCGAGGTAGAACCTCTCCCATCCCGCCCGCGCCGAGCCGCCGCTCGACCAGGTACGGCCCTATTCGTAAAGGCAGAGTCGCGCCGTTCACCGCACATCCCCATGACTCCCGCAAAGTTTGCAGGACCGTACAGCCTACTTACTGATCGTGGCCGTACAAGTGTCAGACCAACTCGACGAATCCGGCCCATGCTTCACGCGACACCGTGAGAAGGGGGCCGGTGACGTTCTTGGAGTCCCGGATGTGGACGGCGTTCGTAGCGGTCGCGACCTCTACACACTGGCCGCCCTCGGCACCGCTGTAGCTGCTCTTGAACCAGGCGAGGCCAGAGGTGACGGTCGAGGACTCGGCATTGTTCATAGCGATCCCAGCAACCCTTCGACGAACTCCGGTGACTCCCGCGGAGTGAGAGCCTGTGATCGGATGATCCCATAGCGTGCGGCGGAGAGAGCTGCCTGTTTCGGATCGGTTTCGAGGGTGCTGGTTCCCTGCGCCTCGGCGTACACGAACTTCTTGCCGTCTGTGCGCGTGACGACCGTGAACGGCCCGTCCACGCCCGCGCTCTCCATGCAGTCGAGCGGCATGACCTGAATCTCGACGTTCTGTTTCTGGCCGACCAGGAGGAGCTGTTCCAACTGTCCCTGGAGGACGTCTCTACCGCCGTACGGGCGTCGTAGCACCGACTCGTCCAGCACGAAACTCAGCAAGGGTGCCGGGCGCCGGTCAAAGATGTCCTGCCGGGCCAGCCGCGCGATCACGCGCTGCTCGACGGTCTCTGGATCCAATGGAGGGCGCCGCATTCCCATCAACGCCCTCATGTACTCCTCGGACTGGAGCAGGCCGTTGACAACGAGCGTGTCGTACATCAGCAGCTCAATGCACTCCTTCTCCAGCGCCGCCATCCCTTGAAAGAACCCCGGATACTGAGCCCGCTCCACCTCCTCTTTCCACACGCTCAACAGCCCACCCGCGTGTAGCACTTCATCCGCACGGTCGATCGTCCTGGGCGACGGGATTCTCCGTCCCTGCTCGTACGAGGCGACGGTCGCGGCCGAGTACCCGATCCGCTTGCCGAACTCCTCCCGGTCCATGCCCTCCCGCAGGCGCAGTGTCTTCAGGTTCTTGCCGAACGCGCAGACCACGCCCTTCCCGGCCTCGTCCTCCGGCCGCCGCCCCACCCCGCCGTCGCCGCTCTCCCAAGCGTCTCCGAGACTCACAGCCGCTCCACCGCCCCCGCCCGCCAAGGCGTCCGCACCCGCACGCTCCGTCATCCCAGCCACCGCCTCCTCGGCCCAACGCCCGCCCCCGGACGCCGTCACGCCGCGCATCTCGTACCAGGCCGCACACCGCGCGTACAGCTGCACCGCGTCTGTGCGTCACCACTGGTGACGCTACGCCACCAACGGGACCGTAATCAGCGTGATGACCAAGCCCGACAGCACCAGCAGCAGGACCGAACTCGGCGACCCGGGGGAGACCGGACGCGTCTTCGAGATGTGCTTCACCTCCACGCCCCGCGGCGCCCGCCTCGCCCGCCGCCTGACCGCCCTCCGGCTGGACGAGTGGGGCACCCCGTACGACTCCCCTCCCCACGACGACCTGCTCCTGATCGTCGCCGAGCTGGCCGCCAACGCCGTCCGCCACGGGAACGTCGCCGGCCGGGACTTCCGCCTCCGTGTCCACGCGATCGACGACGGCGGCACCGTACGCGTCGAGGTCACCGACACCCGCGCCGAACGCCTCCCTCGCCGCCCCGCCGCCCACGACACTCCGGACGTCGAGGAAACCGGCCGGGGGCTGCTCCTCGTATCGCACCTGGCCGCTCGCTGGGACTGGCACCCGCGCCCGGACGGACCGGGCAAGACCGTCTGGGCCGAGTACGCGCTCGCGAAGTAGTCACGTCATCAGGGCGGTTCCTGACTTGCTCCTCTCCTGGTCGCACGAGCACCGGTCGAGGAGCCGGGCGCTCAGGCTGTCTCCCGCTTCTCCCAGCGGTCCCGGAACCACGTCAGGGTCTCGGCGAGCAGCTCGCGATTGCGGTCCTTCTCCAGCACCGAAAGACGGAAGCTGGGACGCAGCTCCAGCTTGCCCTCCGGGATGTCGACGCCCTCTATTTCGTTGAGCCGACCGAGGAGCTCGACGCGCAGCGCGCGGTCGGTGAACGGTTCACGGGCGGCCAGGTGCTGGAACACCACTTCCACCGTGCCGCCGCGCCCGGTGCCCGGATAGATCGTCAAGGGCCAGATACCGCGACCGGGTGCGCCCGCCGCACCCAGCATGAGGTAGGCGCTGGTCGTGACCTGGCCCGCCCCGTGGCCGATCCAGCCGCCGAGTTCCTCCCAGCGGGTGAGGAGCGCGCGGACGGCCTCCACCGTCTCGGGGGAGTCGTCCGCCGAGAGCTGACGGAAGAACCTGTCGGCGCGTGTTTCCTCGCCGTTGCCACCACCCGGCGGGCGCTGTGTGGTGTCCTCGCCGTCCTCGTCGTCGGCTTGGCCGTCGTCCTCGGGGATGAGCACGGCGAGGTCGTCGGCCGTGAGACGCTGCGCCGGATCGGCGGCTCCGTTGACCGTGAACCGGACGCCGTCGGCGATCAGCCGGGAACGGACGTCGCCCCCTTCGTCCTCGGGCGTCCAGCGGAAGCCCTCGGAGACCTTGCCCTCGGAAGTGAGGACCCGGTACGCGTTGGCCACCCCCGGCGTGCTCGCCAGGTGGTTTCCCACCGCCTGGGCGCCGGAGCCGAGGAACGCGGCGAGATCGCCGTACGACGTCCACGTGCCGTGGGGGAGGGCCGCGAGCACCTGGTGGGCCAGGTGCCAGTCCCGGCTGCGCTCCGCGCGACCGACTCCGCGCAGCGGAGCGGGCCACAACGCGATCGCACGGTCGGAGAGTTCGCCGGCGCGGGCGAGGATCTCCTTCGCGCCCCAGCGCTCGGTGGCGGCGATACGGCGGTTCATCTCCAGGTGGCTGCCCTGGAGTAGACCCTGTTTGCGCTCGAAGGGGTGGTTCGACAGCTCCGAGTTGACCGCGGTGAGCGTCAGGTTTCCGAGGGTGTGGTGCAACCGGGAGTGCAGGTCCTCGGCGCTCTCTCCGTCGGCCGCCTCCTCGCCCAGCATGCGCAGCCACTCGTCACCGGGCGACTGCGGCATGACGTGCTCGATGGTGAGCTGCGCCGCGGCGAAATCCACCGGCTCGGGATGCTCGTAGCTCTCCTCCAGCCGTTGCAGCACCATCTTGCGCTGCTGGGAGCGTCCGAACTGGTAGAAGGGCGCCTTCTGGATCTTCTCGCGCAGCTCGTCGTCGTCGGGCCAGAACCGGTTGGCGGCGGAGAGCAACTGGTGCAGTCCGTCGGCGACGGGCACGTCGAGCGGGAGCTGCCCGGGCACGGCCTGGAAGATCCGGTTGAGGTTGTTGGTCGGCACCCGGCAGATCATCCGGCGCACCAGAAAGCTCTCGATGTACGACATCGCGCGGGCCGTGTCAGCCGAGTCGAGCTCCCCGCGCTCGCGCCGGTCGAGCAACAGCATCAGCGCGGGGTAGGTGACCTGGGCCTGCCAGGCGTCCAGGCGGCGCAGATGAGCGCGGACCGACGTATCCGGCTCCTCCTCGGGGTGGAGCAGGCGGCGGAAGAGAGCGGCACGGCGGTGCAACTCCCTGATGTACGCCTCGATCTGCGTCTCGCTCGCCTCGCCGCGTTCGAAGCGCTGCTGCTGGGCCGCGTACAGGTCCTGCCGGCGCACCCGGTCGTCCCCGTCCAGGACCAACTGGAGCCACATGAGCTGTTCCAGCTCCTCGTTGCTCAGACTGTCCTGCAGCGGAAGCCAGTAGGTCTCGTAGACGTGCTCACCGCGGGTGTGCAGCTTCATGAACAGGTAGTTGCGCAGCAGGTCCGCCTGACTGAGCTTCAGGCCGGTGTTGTTGAGGGACTCGAAGATGCGGTGCACGTTGTCGCCGCGCTCCGCCGTCACCGCCACCAGCGTGAGCCGGGACGTGATGGCCTGCTCGATCCGGAACACGTCCTGCGGTGCTGCCGGATCCGCTGCCTCGACCAACTTGCGGCGGAAGAAGCCGTAGGCCGCCGCGACGCTTCCGCCGGGGGACTGCTCCGCGAGCGGGCCGCGGATGTACGCGGCGAACTGCGCCCGGTCGGCCTGGGTGGGTAGCAGCCGGAAGTGGTCGCTACCGCCCTTGCGTTTGTTGATCAGGTATTCCTCATCGATGCGTTCGGCCTCGTCGGGCTCTGAGTCCCTGATGTGATCGCGGACGGCAGCCAGGGCGATGGACAGTGTGGTCAGCCTCTGCTGACCGTCGACGACGAGCCAGCGGGGGAACGTCGCCTCGTTCTGCGGTGACGGTGCGAGCACCACGGACCCCAGGAAGTGGGTACTCGCCTTCTCCCCGTGCTCAAGCAGCTCGGCCTGCTCCAGGATGTCGCTCCACAACTGCCTGAGCTGCTTCTCCGTCCAGGAGTACGTCCGCTGGTAGAGCGGTACTTGGAACTGCTGGGCCCTGCCCTGCACGAGGTCGGCGAACAGCGTCTCCTTGGCCTGCATCGTGGTCCCCCTTGACGTTGATGCGGTCGTGGCACGTGGGAACGACCATATGGCTTCCCACCGACGGCCGTGGCCTATCGCCCTTTGCTCTTCGTCCTGCACCTGGACGCCGGCCGATGCGCCGTCGGGGCGCGTTGGTGAGCTGACGGCCGCCGTGAATGACCGGAGCAGGTTCCCCTCCACCAGCGACTGTTCCCTCTCAGGGACGCACCGGCCTCCAGAGTCATCTCGACCGTGGTCACCCGCCTCGTCGACCAGTGAGCGGAGGAGGCGCTGAGCGGAGCGCGGAGTCCGTCGTAGCGGCACCGTGCACAATCCCCGCGACGGACCCCCCACCCTCCCCCGTAGAGCAGACGACAGGAAGTTCACCGGGAGAGGAACAGGACGTGGCAGGGCACAGGGGCAGACGCGTCAGGAGTACGGCGGCCGCGGTGGCGGCGATGGCGGCGCTCACCGCGTCACAGGCACCGGGGGCGGTCCCGGCGCGGGCCTCCGCACCGGCGCCCGGGCAGGCACCCGCCGGGGACGGACCGAGCGTGTCCGGCGACGCACCGTACCGCACCGAGCTGCCGCCGCTGCGGACCGGGAAGCCCACGGGCGGCGGGGCGGCGGCGGAGGTGGGCGGGGCGCTGCCGGCGAGCGTGTTCGCCGCCTATCGGCGGGCCGAGGACCGGCTCGCGCGCGAGACGCCCGGCTGCCGGCTGCGCTGGCAGCTGCTGGCGGCGATCGGGCAGGTGGAGTCGGGGCAGGCGCGGCGCGGAAGGGTGACGTCGGACGGTACGACCGTGGCGCCGATCCTCGGCCCGCGGCTGGACGGCGTGGCCTTCGCGCTGATCCGGGACACCGACGGCGGTGTCCACGACGGGGACACGGCGTACGACCGCGCGGTCGGGCCGATGCAGTTCATCCCGTCGACCTGGGCCCGCTGGGGTGCGGACGGCAACGGTGACGGGCGTACGGATCCGAACAACGTCTTCGACGCGGCACTCGCCGCCGGACGGTATCTGTGTGCCGGTGGCCGGGACCTGTCCGTCCCCGCCGAGCTGGACCGGGCGATCCTCGGCTACAACCACTCGACGGCCTATCTGCGCACGGTCAGGGCCTGGTACACGTACTTCCTGGAAGGGCACCGGGTGGTGCCGGACGGCTCCGCCGGGTCCTCCTCCGCGCGCCCGGAGCCGTCGCGGCCGGCCACTACGCCGAAGCCGTCGCCGACGTCCTCGGCCCGGCCGAGTGCCCCGCCGGCCCGTACCCCGTCGCCCCCCGCCTCCCCGGCCCCGGCCAGAACCCGCCCGGCCACCGAACCCCAGAAGCCGGACGAGCCACGACTCCCCGCCCCGGAACCGGACTTGGAGCTCACCGCCCCCGACCTGCTGCCCAGTGGCGCCCCACTCACCAGTAACAACGCGGACTCGATGACCGCCTCCCCCTCCACAACCGTCGATACTGGGCGGTAATGTCGCCCACCGCCGGACAGCACGGGGCCGGTGGTGAGTGCGAAGGGGCCCTCATGGCGACGGACATGCCCGCAGAGACACCTGTGGAGATGCACGCGGCCGACGAGCGATGGCGCCACATGTGGAGTCACCGCGAGCATTTGCTCAAGGTCGCCCGGCGCAGGTCGATGAGCGCGGAGGACGCCGAGGACGCGGTACACGAGGCGATGCTGCGCGCCGCCGAGCGGCCCGACCTGGACGAGGAACGGCTGGCGGCCTGGCTGACGACGGTGACGATGCGCCTGTGCGTCGACCGCTACCGGCAGGTGAACCGCGAGGCCGAGGTGCGGACCAGCCCGACGCTCATCGCCCCCGGGCCGGTGCCCGTCGACGAGGCGGTGTGCGACCGGGCCGAGGCGAAGTGGCTGGCGGTGCGCAGTGGTGAGCTGCCCGCGCGGCAGGCCGAGGCGCTGCGGCTGAAGGCGGAGGACCTGGACGTCGGCCAGGTCGCCGTCCGGATGGGGCTGAGCTACCGGACCGTCGAGTCGCTGCTGGCCCGGGCCCGGCGGACGCTGCGGCAGTCGCTGGCCGCCACGCTCGGGTTCGCGCTGTTCCTGATCGGATGGGGGCGGCCGCGCGGGGTCGGCAGGGCACAGGCCGTGGCGGTCGCCTCGACGGCGGCGTCCCTGGCGGTGGCGGGGTTCGTGCTGCCGTACGCCTTCGACGGCGGCGGAGGCGGTGGCGGTACGGCGCCTCGGCCCGCGGTCGCCACGCCGGACGCGGAGACGATGTGGCCGGAGGGCGGTGGCGATGGCCGTACGCCTCGGGGAACTGAGCCCACGGCTGCCGCAGGCGCGCGTGGAACGGCCGAGGCTCCCGCCGGCGAATCGTTCCTCCCACTGTCGGTGCCGTCGCTGCCGGAGGTCCCGGTCGTCGCGCAGGTCCCGGACGTTCCGGAGGTCCCGGTGTCGCCGCTGCCCGGGCTGTCCGCGCCGGAGGTTCCGCAGGTGCCCGACGTCCCCGACCTGCCGGGGGAGCCCTCCGCCGTGCCTACGGACATGGCGGAGGTGGCGGACATGGCGGACACGGCCGTACCGGAATCCCCTGAGGCTTCCGACGCACCGTCCGTCTCGTTCCCCGAACTTACGGCGAGCCCGCTTCCGTAGCGCTGCCGGGAAGCCCGCCCGGGTAGCGCTGTCCGGCAGCCGCCCGCAGGCGCTGCATGGCAGCCGACCCAGGGCGCCGCCCACCGCCCCGCAGCGGTGCCCGGAATCCGGAATCCGCCCCCGGGCGCCGCCCCGCAGCGGTGCCCGGAATCCGCGCCGCAGGTGCCGCCCCGCAGGCGCTGTCCGGCAGCGGTGCCCGGAATCCGGAATCCGCCCCCGGGCGCCGCCCCGCAGCGGTGCCCGGAATCCGCCCCCAGGTGCCGCCCCGCAGGCGCTGTCCGGCAGCGCCGCCCGGGCGCCCACCCGAAAGCACCGCCCGGAAACCCGTCCCAGAGCGCCGCCCGGAAGCCCACCCGGAAACCCGCCCGAAAAAATCCGCCACCCGAGCGACGGACGCCCGGCCCCTCCCCGTAGAGCAGATGTCAGAGCTGCTCCAGGGGCTGAAGGGTGGACCGGATGGGTGTCGAGATCTGTGTGGAAGGGCTGACCAAGTCCTTCGGTCACCAGGTCATCTGGCAGGACGTCTCGCTGACGCTGCCCGCCGGGGAGGTCTCGGTCATGCTCGGCCCCTCGGGCACGGGCAAGTCGGTGTTCCTCAAGACGCTCGTCGGACTGCTGAAGCCGGAGCGCGGCTCGATCACGATCCAGGGCCGGGACATCACCAAGCTCCGCGAGCGCGACCTGTACGAGGTGCGCAAGCTCTTCGGTGTGCTGTTCCAGGACGGCGCGCTGTTCGGCTCGATGAACCTGTACGACAACATCGCCTTCCCACTGCGCGAGCACACCCGTAAGTCCGAGAGCGAGATCCGGCGCATCGTGCTGGAGAAGATGGACATGGTCGGGCTGATCGGCGCCGAAGAGAAGCTGCCCGGCGAGATTTCCGGCGGGATGCGCAAGCGCGCCGGGCTGGCCCGGGCCCTCGTCCTGGACCCGGAGATCATCCTGTTCGACGAGCCGGACTCCGGCCTCGATCCGGTCCGCGTCGCCTACCTCAACCAGCTCATCGTCGACCTCAACGCCCAGATCGACGCGACCTTCCTGATCGTCACGCACGACATCGCCTCCGCCCGCCAGGTGCCGGACAACATCGGGCTGCTGTTCCGCCGCGAGCTGGTGATGTTCGGGCCGCGCGCAGAGCTGCTGACCAGCGACGAGCCCGTCGTTCGGCAGTTCCTGAACGGCCGGATGCAGGGCCCGATCGGCATGGCGGAGGAGAAGGACGCGGCGCAGGTCGAGCAGGAGCTCGCGCAGATCGACGACAGCGCACGCGTGCAGGAGCTGACTCCCCGCCTGCTGCCGGGACCGGGCATCACCCGGCCGCCCCGCTGGCAGGCGATCGCACGGCGCGAGGGCCGGCTCCACCACAAGGAGGTGGCCGGCGCATGAGCCTGTCACCGGCCGGAGCGCTGCGGCACTCCGGCAGCCTCTTCGCGATGGCGCTGGACGTCGTCCGGACGATCCCCCGCCGCCCCTTCCAGGCACGGGAGTTCATCCAGCAGGCGTGGTTCGTCGCGAGCGTGACGATCCTGCCGACGGCCCTGGTCTCCATCCCGTTCGGGGCGGTCATCGCGCTCCAGATCGGCAGTCTGACCCGGCAGCTCGGCGCCCAGTCCTTCTCCGGGGCCGCCTCCGTGCTCGCCGTGCTGCGCGAGGCCTCGCCGATCGTCACCGCGTTGCTGATCGCGGGCGCCGGCGGCACGGCGATCTGCGCCGACCTCGGGGCGCGGAAGATCCGCGACGAGATCGACGCGATGCAGGTGCTGGGCATCGACCCCATCCACCGGCTGGTCGTTCCCCGCGTGCTGGCGTCGATGCTGGTGGCGGTGCTGCTCAACGGCCTGGTGTCGGTGGTCGGCGTGGCGGGCGGCTACTTCTTCAACGTCGTCCTCCAGAACGGCACTCCCGGCGCCTACCTGGCCTCCTTCACCACGCTCGCCCAGCTCTCCGATCTGTGGGCGGCCGAGGTCAAGGCGCTGGTGTTCGGTGCGATCGCCGGGATCGTCGCCTCCTACAAGGGACTGACCGCGAAGGGCGGACCCAAGGGGGTGGGCGACGCGGTGAACCAGTCCGTGGTGATCACCTTCATGTTGCTGTTCCTGACGAACTTCGTGATGACCGCCGTGTACTTCCAAGTCGTTCCGCAGAGGGGCTGAGGCATGGCGCTGCTGAGTCGTCTGGAGGAGCTGGGTGCCCAGCTGTCCTTCTACGGGCGGTCACTGGCCTGGACCGGCCGCACCCTGCGCCGGTACAAGAAGGAGATCCTGCGGTTGCTCGCCGAGGTGAGCTTCGGCCGGGGCGCGCTCGCCGTCGTGGGCGGCACGGTCGGCGTGATCGCCTTCCTGTCGTTCTTCACCGGCACGGAAGTGGGGTTGCAGGGGTACGCCGCGCTCAACCAGCTCGGCACCTCCAACTTCGTGGCGTTCCTGTCGGCATACTTCAACACCCGTGAGATCGCCCCGCTGGTGGCCGGGCTCGCGCTCTCCGCGACCGTGGGCGCCGGCTTCACCGCCCAGCTGGGCGCGATGCGGATCAGCGAGGAGACCGACGCGCTCGAAGTGATGGGCGTGCCCTCGCTGCCGTTCCTGGTGACGACCCGGATGATCGCCGGGTTCGTCGCGGTGATTCCGCTGTACGTGATCGGCCTGCTGTCCTCGTACCTGGCGGCCCGCACCATCACCACCGGCTACTACGGGCAGTCCACGGGCACGTACGACCACTACTTCCAGCAGTACCTGCCACCGGTGGACGTCCTGTGGTCCTTCGGGAAGGTGCTGGTCTTCGCCGTCCTGATCATCCTGGTGCACTGCTTCTACGGCTACTACGCGAGCGGTGGCCCGGCGGGCGTCGGCGTCGCGGTGGGCCGCGCCGTGCGGACCTCGATCGTGGCGATCAACGTCCTGGACTTCTTCCTGTCGCTGGCGATCTGGGGCGCCAGCACGACCGTACGGATAGCGGGGTGAGCCGTCGTATGAGGGTGTGGAGACTGCGGTTGTACGGTGTCGTCTTCATCGCCGTACTCGCGCTGCTGCTGTCCCTGTCCGTGGCCGTCTACCGGCAGGCGTTCACACCGGTCGTGCGGATCACGCTGGAGGCCGACAGCCTCGGCAACCAGCTCGATCCGCGGGCCGACGTCAAGCTGCGCGGGCTGCTGGTCGGCGAGGTGCGCGAGGTGCGGGCCGACGGGACGAAGGCGACGCTCGACATCGCGCTCAAGCCGGAGCACGTCGTCCACATCCCGTCCGACGTGCACGCGCGCCTGCTGCCCAAGACGCTGTTCGGTGAGAAGTACGTCGACCTCGTCCCGCCCGAGCGCTCCGCGTCCTCCTCGGCCCGGCCCATCCGTGCCGGTGACGTCATCACCCAGGACCGCACCCGCGTCGGCATCGAGCTCCAGCAGTTGATGAACGACCTGCTGCCGCTGCTGCGGACCGTGCAGCCCGGCAAGCTCAACGCCACCCTCTCCGCGTTCGCCACCGCCCTCGACGGCCGCGGCGACCGGATCGGCGACAACCTCACGCGACTGGAGAGCTACCTGCGCCGCCTGAACCCGCATCTGCCGTCCCTCACCGAGGACATCGCACGCTTCGCCGAGGTCGCCGAGACGTACGGCGACGCGGCGCCCGACCTGATGGAGATCCTGCGCAACACCGTCACCACCAGCCGCACGATCGTCGAGCAGAAGGACCGGCTGGCGGCGGCCCTGAAGTCCACGGCGACCGTCGCGGGCACCGCCGAGGACTTCCTCGACGCCAACGGCGACCGGCTGATCACCCTCGGCCAGGTCTCCCGTCCCACGCTGGAGCTGTTCGCCCGCTACTCCCCCCAGTACCCCTGCCTGCTGGCCGGCCTGGTCCGGCAGGAGAAGGCGTCAGAGGAGGCGTTCCGGGGCGGCAAGATGCACATCACGCTGGAGGTCGTACGACCGCGGGGCGCGTACGAACCGGGTGAGGAACCGCGCTACGGAGAGCGGTCCGGCCCCGACTGCCGTGATCTGCCGCACCCTCCGGTGCCTGCGCCCGGCACCCACCTCGACGACGGTTCGAAGCCGGCAAGTCCGTCCTCGGGTCCGCACGGCGTCTCCGCCACCCGGGCCGAGCAGCGGGCCGTCGGCTCGCTCGTGGCGCCGGTGCTGGGCGTGCCCGCGGACGAGGTGCCGCCGGTCGCGACGCTGCTGTTCGGGCCGATGGCGCGCGGGACGGCGGTGAGCGTCGCATGAGCACCACAGGAGCCCGGCAGACCGCCGCGCCGCTGATCAAGTTCAGTCTCTTCGCGCTGGTGACGGTGGTGGCGACGGCCCTGCTCGCCGCCACCATCGTGAACATCTCCTTCACCCCCGAGCACGAGTACCGCGCGGTCTTCAGCGACGTCACCGGCCTGGAGGAGGGCGACGACATACGGGTGGCCGGAGTGCGGGTCGGCGAGGTCGAGGGCATCCGGATCAAGGACCGGACGCTGGCCGAGGTCACCTTCACGGCCGGCCGGGACCGGCCGCTGCTCACCAGCACCGGCGCCGTCATCCGCTACCGCAACCTGGTCGGGCAGCGCTACATCGCGCTGACCGAGGGCGCCGGCGACGGCACCCGGCTGCGCCCCGGCGGGACGATCCCGCTCGCGCGCACCCGGCCGGCCCTCGACCTGAACGCGCTGCTGAACGGCTTCAAGCCGCTGTTCGCCGCGCTCAGCCCGAAGGACGTGAACCAGCTCGCCACCGAGATCATCAAGACCCTCCAGGGCGAGGGCGGCACCGTCAACAGCCTGCTGACGCACACGGCGTCGCTCACCACGACGCTGGCCGACCGGGACAAGCTGATCGGCTCGGTGATCGACAACCTCAACACCGTGCTGAAGACGCTCGACAAGCGCGGCGCCCGCTTCTCCGGACTGCTCAAACAGCTGCGCCGGGTCATCTCGGGCCTGTCCGCCGACCGCAAGCCCATCGGGGAGTCGCTGGTGAGCATCGGCGATCTGACGGAGGCCACCTCGGGTCTGCTGAAGGACGCGCGTCCGCCGCTCAAGGACGACATCGCGGAACTGACCGAACTCACCGGGACGCTGAACGACAACGAGAAGACCGTGGAGGGCGTGCTGAAGCGGCTGCCGAACAAGCTGGGCGAGCTGACGGGGACGGCCTCCTACGGTTCGTGGTTCAACTTCTACCTGTGCGACTTCGACGGCCGGATCGTGCTGCCGAAGACGAAGCAGGTGCTCACCCCCGAGATGCACGTGGCGAGGGCGAGGTGCGGGGCATGAGCCGCAAGCGCCGCCCGGAGCCGCTGGTCAAGGTGCGGGTCGACCCGCCGAAGTCGCCGAGCGTGCGACTGCCGAAGATACCGCTCCTGCCGCGCCGCAAGCCGCGTCCGCAGCCGCTGGTCAAGGTCCGGGTCGACCCGCCGAAGCTGCCGGGGATACGGCTGCGCCGCCCGCACCTCGGCCTCTTCCGCGACCGGAACCCCATCGTCATCGGCGCGGTCGGACTCACCGTCCTGGCGCTGCTGGCCGTGGCCGCGTTCAACGCCGACCGCCTGCCGGTGATCGGCAACGGCGAGACGTACAGTGCCGCCTTCGCGGAGGCGGGCGGCCTCAAGCCGGGTGACGAGGTGCGGATCGCCGGGGTCAAGGTCGGCAAGGTCGAGGAGGTCGACCTGGACGGCGACCATGTCAAGGTCACCTTCAAGATCAAGGGCGAGCCGGGGTTCGGCACCGAGACCGGCGCGTCGATCCGGGTCAAGACGATCCTCGGCGCCAAGTACCTCGCCCTGCACCCCAGAGGGCGCGGCCAGTTGGAGCCCGGCAGCGAGATCCCGCTGAAGCGGACCGTCCCCGTCTACGACGTCGTGCAGGCGTTCAGCGATCTCACCACCACGACGGAGAAGGTCGACACCGACCGGCTGGCGAAGGCGCTGGACACCATCTCGACGACCTTCGAGGACTCACCCGCCGAAGTGCGGTCGTCCATCAAGGGCCTGTCGCGGATCTCCCGGACCGTGGCCTCGCGCGACAAGGCCCTCAGGGAGCTCCTCGACCACGCGAACGGCGTGACGGGTGTACTCGCCGACCGGTCGGGCGACTTCACCGCCCTGGTCAAGGACGGCGACAAGCTGTTCAAGGAGATCAGCAAGCGGCGTGCGGCGATCCACAAGCTGCTGAAGACCTCCGCCGCGCTCGGCATCCAGCTCTCCGGCCTGGTCCAGGACAACGAGAAGGAGATCGGGCCCGCGCTCAAGGGCCTCGACACCGTGGTGAAGATGCTCGAACGCAACCAGTCCAGCCTCGACCGGAGCATCGAGCTCCTGGCGCCCTACGTGCGGGTCTTCACCAACACCCTCGGCAACGGCCGCTGGTTCGACTCCTACGTCCAGAACCTGGTCGCCGCCCCCGTGGTGCCGCGGACGGGAGGCGAGCGGTGAGCAACCGATGGAAGAAGCCCCTGGCCCTGCTGACCGCCCTGGCCGTGGTCGCCGCGCTGACCTACGCCTTGTGGCCGCGGACCGAGCCGGCCCGCGTCACGGCGTACTTCCCCCGCACCGTCGGCATCTACCCCGGCTCGGACGTCCGCGTGCTGGGTGTGCGGATCGGCGAGGTCAAGAAGATCACGCCGGAGGGCGGCCGGGTGCGGGTGGAGCTGGAGTACGACGCGGACCGGAAGGTCCCGGCGGACGCGCAGGCCGCGATCATCAACTCCTCGGTGGTCAGCGACCGTTACGTGCAGCTGCTGCCGGTGTACCGGAGCGGCCCGGTACTGCGGGACGGGGACGAGATCCCCGAGTCGCGCACCGCCGTGCCGGTCGAACTGGACCGTGTCTTCGACAGCCTGCACACCACGGCCGAGGCGCTCGGCCCCGAGGGCGCCAACAAGGACGGCGCCCTGTCACGGTTGCTCGGCGTCAGCGCCGACAACCTCGACGGCCAGGGCGAGAACCTGCACCGGACGGTGAAGGACCTCTCGGAGGCGGTCACGACCCTGTCCGACGGCCGCACGGACCTGTTCGGCACGGTCCGCAACCTCCAGGTGTTCACGGCGGCGCTGGCGGCGGACGACAAGAGCGTGCGGTCGTTCAACAGCAGCCTCGCCAAGGTCGCCGGGCAACTCGCGGGCGAGCGCAAGGACCTGGCGGCGGCGCTGAAACACCTCGGCACGGCGCTCGGTGACGTGTCCGCCTTCGTGAAGAAGAACAAGAAGTCGCTGACGTCGAACGTGGAGGGCCTGAGCAAGGTGACCAAGGTGCTCGTCACTCAACGGGCGGCGCTGGAGGAGCTGCTGGAGGTCGCCCCGACGGGCATGTCGAACCTGCACAACGCCTACAACCCTTCCGCCGGCACCCTCGACACCCGCAACAACCCGGACCATCCGCAGGATCCGGCCGCACTGCTGTGCTCGATCCTGAAGACGACCGGGGAGAAGACCGACTGCGGGGAACTGAGGGACCTCTTCGACTCCCTGCCCGCAGTGCCCCGGGGCACCTCGGGCGCCGGCACGGTCGACCGCACCCTCGGCGGAATCCTGGGGGCGAGCGCATGAGCCCCCTGCGCAAGGGCGGGGCCGTGGCGTGGGCGGCCGTCGGGACGCTGCTCCTGTCCGGCTGCGAGTTCAACGGCTGGTACGACGTCCCGCTCCCCGGCGGAGCCGCCGCCGACGGCCACGCCTACCACGTCACCGTCGAGTTCCGCGACGTCCTGGACCTGGTTCCACAGTCGTCGGTCAAGGTCGACAACGTCACCGTGGGCGCGGTGGAGAAGGTGGAGCTGGAGGGCTGGCACGCGAGGGTCCGCCTCCGGGTCGCCGACGCGGTGAAGCTGCCCGCCAACGCAATCGCCGAGCTGCGGCAGACCAGCATGCTCGGCGAGAAGTACGTGGCGCTGTCCAGGCCGCCGGAGAGCACACCGGTCGGCCGGCTCCGCGACGGTGACGTGATCCCGCTGTCCCGCAGCGGCCGCAACCCGGAGGTCGAGGAGGTGCTGTCCGCCCTGTCCGCCCTGCTCAACGGCGGCGGCGTGGCCCAGCTCAAGACGATCACCACGGAGCTGAACAAGGCCCTGGAAGGCCGGGAGAACCGGGTCAAGTCCCTGCTCAAGGAGCTCGACACCTTCATCGGCGGCCTGGACGACCAGCGCCAGGACATCGTCCGCGCGCTGAAGGCCGTGGACCGGCTGGCCAAACGGCTGGGCAAGGAGAAGACGACGATCGCCGAGGCCGTCGACACCATGCCGCCCGCGCTGAAGGTCCTGGCCGACCAGCGCCGCGACCTGACGAGGATGCTCACCGCCCTGTCCAGGCTGGGCAAGACCGGCACCAAGGTGGTCAACGCCTCCCACGAGGACACGGTCGCCAACCTCAAGCGGCTCCGGCCGATCCTGCGACAACTCAACAAGGCGGGCAGCGACCTGCCCAACTCGCTGGAACTGCTCACCACCTACCCCTTCCCGCGCAACGTGGTGGACGCCATCAAGGGTGACTACGTCAACCTGCACGTCACGGCAGACCTCGATCTGGCCGGCGTCTACGGCAACCTGACGGACGAGCCGGGCGACGGGAACGGCGGGGACACACACGTGCCGGAGCTTCCCGAGGCCCCGGACCTGCCGGACGTACCGGATCTCCCGGAGGCACCGGATCTCCCGGACGTGCCGAAGCCCACCGCGCTGCCGAGCGGTCCGACCGTGCCGTCGGCCCCGTCCGCCCCCTCGGGCGGCGACGACCCGCTGTGTCCGCCGGTGTGCACCGCCGGCTACGGCTCCAGCGGCCACCGCACCGGGGGCGACTGGCCCGAGGGCATCAACCTCGATCTCGCCGAGCTGCTGCTGAAGGGGGTCCAGCCGTGATCACCCGTACGGTCAAGGCGCAACTGATCGCCTTCGCCACCCTCACCGCCGTGGGCGTGTCGTACGTCGGCGCCGAGTACACGGGCCTGGTGGACGAGGTCCTGGACCGCGGCTACACCGTGCGGGCCGACTTCGCCGACTCCGGGGGCGTCTTCCCCGGTGCCGAGGTCACCTACCGCGGGGTGCCGGTGGGCAGGGTCGGCGCGCTGCGCCTGACCGGCTCGGACGGGGTCTCGGTCACGCTCGACATCGAGGACGGGGCGCCGCGCATCCCGGCGGACACGCTGGCGGTGGTGGCGAACCGTTCGGCGGTGGGCGAGCAGTACGTCGATCTCCAGCCCCGGGCCTCCCGCGGCCCGTACCTGCTGGAGGGCAGCACGATCCCGCGCGAGAGCACACGGGTGCCGCTGTCGACGACGGACATGGTCCTCAGCCTGGACCGCCTGGTGAACTCGGTCGGCAAGGACGACCTGCGGGTCACGGTCGACGAGTTGGGCAAGGCGTTCGCCGGCACCGGCCCGAACCTGGGCCGCCTGGTGGACTCGGGCAACAGCCTGGTCGAGTCGGCGTCCGAGACGCTGCCGGAGACGATCGCCCTGATCGAGGACTCACGGAAGGTCCTGAAGACGCAGGCCGACCAGAGCTCGTCGATCAAGTCGTTCGCGCGTGATCTGGCGGCGCTGTCAGCCCAGTTGAAGGCCAGCGACGGGGACCTGCGCAAGCTGATCGGCAACGCGCGGCCGGCGGCGCAGGAACTGAACTCGCTGCTGAAGTCGACCGGGCCGCAGCTGTCGGTCCTGCTGGCCAACCTGATCAGCGGCGGCCAGGTCACGCTGGCCCGCCTCCCCGGCGTGGAGCAGGCCCTCGTCACCTTCCCGCTGACGGTGGCGGGCAGCTACACGGTCGTCCCCGGCGACGGCACCACCCACTTCGGCCTGGTGCTGAACGCCGACGAACCGCCGGCCTGCACCCAGGGGTACGGCACGGTGCGCCGCGACCCGGCGGACACCAGCACACGCGAGGCGAACACCGACGCCCGCTGCACGCTGCCGCGCGGCAGCGAGTCGTCGGTACGCGGCGCGCAGAACGCCCCGGGCGCGTCGACCCCCGACGGCGGCGCGAACCGGGCGGCGTACGTCACCCCGTACGACCCGGAGACCGGCACCACCACCGGCCCGGACGGAAGGAACGTCGAGATCGGCTCGGCGGGCGGCCAGCAGGCCGTGTTCGGAAAGGAGTCGTGGCAATGGCTGCTCGTCGGTCCCATGGCATGAGGCGGGTACGACCCCGGGTGATGACGGCGGGACTCGTCGCGGCGACCGTCATCACCACAGCGCTGGCGCTCTGGCTGGCCTTCGGAATTTACGAACAGCGCGAGACGGACCAACGGCGCCAGGGCATCCTGGCCGCGGCCCGCCAGTCGGCCCTGAACTTCACCTCCCTCGACTACCGGCACTACGACCGCGACAGCGCCAATGTCCTGGCGGGCGCGACCGGCGACTTCAAGAAGCAGTTCACAGCCCAGACGGAGCAGCTGACGAAGCTGGTGGCCCAGAACAAGTCCGTGTCGGAAGGCCAGGTCCTGGAGGCGGGCATCGTCCGCTCCGACGAGAACTCGGCCCGTGTGCTGGTGGTCGCCGACAGCAAGGTGACCAACACCGCCGTGCCCGGGGGAGAGGCGCGCACGTACCGGCTCCAGCTCGACCTCGTACACCAGGACGGCCGCTGGCTGACGTCCGACGTCGAGTTCGTCGGCTGATCAACGGGCCGATCCGCCGACCGACAAGCACCGACGAGGAGTACCACCATGCCGAAGACGACCACCGGCCGCGCCCCCGGTCCCGGTACCCGCCGCACCATGACGGCGGCCGCCCGCGCGGCGGCGAAGCGCGCGGAGCGCGGCCACCGTGAAGCGGGGGCCGTGACGGCCACCGACGAGAGGTCCCCGCGCCGGGCCGGGCGGCCACTCGCCGGACGCACCGTCCTCGTCGAGGCCCCGAAGGGCGGCTGGGAGGACCCGCCGGAGCCGTCGACGGAGTCGTTCGAGGAGGACGGCCCGCAAGAGCGGAGCGAGCCCGGTCCCGGCGGGCGTGGCAGGCTGCTCACCGCGGTCCTGGCCGTCCTGCTCGTCGTCGGCCTGGTCGCGCTCGCCGCCCTGGGGTGGCGGTACCGCGAGGGCCGCCTGACGGAGGACGCCCGGACCGAGGCGCTCGCGGCCGCGCGAAAGGCGGCGCCGGTCGTCCTGTCGTACGACTACCGGCACCTGGACAGGGACTTCTCGAAGGCCCGCGCCCACCTGACCGGCGACTTCCGCGACGAGTACGGCAAGACCACGAAGACCGTGGTCGCCCCGACGGCCGGGAAGTACCGCGGTGTGGTGAAGGCGAGGGTCGCCGCCCCCGGCTCCGGCGGCGCCCCGGCCGCCTCCGTCGTCTCGGCCTCCCCCGACAGGATCGTCGTCCTGCTCTTCGTCAACCAGGTCACCGAGAGCACCCAGGTGACGGGCTCCCGCCTGGACCAGAACCGGGTGCGGATGACGATGGACCGCACGGGCGACGGGTGGAAGGTGAGCGCGGTGGACGCGCTGTGAAGGCAGGACCGGCTTCTCGGCGGCATCTCGTCGGGGATCCGGTCGGCGTGGAACCCCTGCCAGTGCGGGCGCTTGGCGGAAAAGAGAACGGGCTCTCGTGCGGTACCCGGTGATCAGAGCGACCGACGCGGAACGTCCGCCGGTGCCGGCCGGGCCGTGGATCGTCGTGTCACCCGCTCCAGGTGCCGTGCGAAGACCTCTCGTGCCTCCGGCGTCAGCGTCCGCAACGCCACCAGTGCCGTGATGACGACATCGCACAGCTCCGACTGCACGTCATCCCAGGTGTGTGTGACGCCCTTGCGCGGGTTCTGCCCCGTCGCCCCGATCACCGCCTCCGAGACCTCGCCGACCTCCTCGGACAGTTTCAGGACGCGCAGGAGGAGGCCCTCGCGGTTCTCGACGGGGCGGTTGGCGTCGAGCCACTGCGTGAGGGTGTCGACGGCGGTCCACAGATCGGGTCCGTGCGGTGTCTGGTCGCTCATGGACGCAGCCTGCCACCGGGGTCTGACAACGCCCCGGCCGTCGCCGCTACTCCATGTACTCCTCCTCGAACAACGCCTCCTGCTCCCCCTCCTTCGCCTTCCGCAGGCGCCTCGCCCGGGCCCCCACCACCACCGCCGTGCCCGCCGCCGTCGCCGCGAAGGCCGCCGGGATCATCCAGCCGCGGTTCACCGCGTGGCCGAGCAGGTGGTCCAGGGAGAGGCGGCCCGGGCCGGTGACGGCCAGGCCCGCTGCCGTCAGCCCCAGGGTCGCCGCGTACTCGTAGCCGCCGCCCTGGTTGAAGAAGCCGTTCGGGGCGTGCACCGCCGCCGCGCCCGCCATCGCTCCGGCCGCCGCCGCGCCGGCGGCCGGGGTGGCCAGGCCCAGGGCCAGCAGCGTGCCGCCGCCGGTCTCCGCGAGCCCGGCCGCGGTCGCGCTCGCCTTGCCGGGGGCGTAGCCGACGGACTCCATGAACCGGCCGGTCCCCTCGATGCCGTGCCCGCCGAACCAGCCGAAGAGCTTCTGCGTGCCGTGGGCGGCCAGCACACCCCCCGCCCCCAGCCGGAGCAACAGCAGACCCAGATCACGTCGGTCGTTACGCGTCACGTCGTCTCCCGGAGTGGACAGCAGGACAGGCGGGCGTCTCCCGTCGGGTTCCACCGTCGCACCCGCGGCCCCGGGCGACATCTGGCGGAGCCGCCCGGGACGCTGTTCGGGTGGCACCGGTGGCGTGGGGCGGTGGCCGGTACGAAGCTGGCTCGTATGACGATTCAGACCACGCGCCTGAGCGATCCGGCCGTCCGTGCCTTCGTGGCCGCCGTGAACAACCACGACCGTGAGAGCTTCATGGCGCTCCTCGCGCCGGGCGCGACCATGGCGGACGACGGTTCGGACCGGGATCTCGCCGACTGGGTGGACCGGGAGATCTTCTTCTCCCACGGCCACCTGGAGGTCGACAACGAGTCCAACGGGGGCCGCTCCCTCCTCGCCCGCTACAGCAACGACACCTGGGGCGAGATGCGCACCCGGTGGAGCTTCACCGTGGACGAGGACGGCAGGATCACGCGCTTCGAGACCGGGCAGGCCTGAACCCCGCCCTACGCAGGGGCTTGCGTTCGTGTGCGCGGCGCCGACCCGGAGTGGCTCGCCCGTGTCGACGCTCTCAGGGAAGTCCTCACCAGCGGCGCTCGCACGCTCGCCCAGGGCGCGCTGGCCTGGCTGTGGGCGCGCAGCCCGCGCACGGTGCCCATTCCGGGCTTCCGCTCGGTCGCCCAGGCGGAGGAGAACGCGGGGGCTCTGGAGAAGGGGGCGCTGACCGGCGCGCAGGTCGCAGAGGTCGACCGGTTGTTGGGGCGGTGACCCTCGGGGAACCTCGGGCCGGCCGGCCGGTCCTCGACGTGTGCGGCAGCCGTTCCACGCGCACCGGTGCGTACTTCGCGGTCCCTCGCGAAGTCCACCCCCACCCGGTGCGGTGGAACGACCGCCGCCTCCCCCCTGGATGTGGCCTGCGGAAGCCCTTTGCTCCAACTGTGAAGCTTTCGTGTAGGAGAGTTGAGCATAGGCTCCCTATCGGCCGCAATGGGGCGGACGTTCCTATTCCGATTGTGCAGGTTGACGACTTGACGAACTCCGTCGCGTTCTCAGCCGCGTCCGACGTACGGCATCGCCGTCGCCAGTACGGTCGCGAACTGCACGTTCGCCTCCAGCGGCAGCTCCGCCATGTGCCGCACCGTGCGGGCCACGTCCGCAACGTCCATGACCGGTTCCGGGGCGACTTC
This sequence comes from Streptomyces sp. NPDC096046, assembly GCF_040303285.1. Lineage (NCBI taxonomy): Bacteria > Bacillati > Actinomycetota > Actinomycetes > Kitasatosporales > Streptomycetaceae > Streptomyces > Streptomyces sp. NPDC096046. The sequence continues at coordinate 71,730 of NZ_JBEOSZ010000009.1, forward strand.
CCCGTTTGCCTGGATGGCTCCCGTCTGCATACGGGACGTCATGTCGGTGGCCGCGTTGCCGATGTCGATCTGCCCGACGGCGATCCGGTACGGCCGCCCGTCCAGGGAGAGGGACTTCGTCAGGCCCGTCAGCGCGTGCTTGGTCGCCGTGTAGGCCACCGACAGCGGGCGGGGCGTGTGCGCGGAGATCGAGCCGTTGTTGATGATCCGGCCGCCGTGGGGGCACCTCCCTGCTCGAACGTAGTTGAGAGCTTGGGGGAGGGTCCTGCTCCTTCATCTGCCGGTACGCCGCCTGCGCGCACAGGAACGTCCCGTTGAGGTTGGTGTCCACCACGTGCCGCCACGCCTCGTAGGGCAGTTCCTCGACCGGGACACCGCCGGGGCCGAACGTGCCGGCGTTGTTGAAGAGCAGGTCGACCCGGCCGAAGCGCTCGACGGTCGCCGCGAACAGGGCGTTCACGTCCTCGGGGCGTGAGACGTCCGTCCGTACCGCCGCAGACGCGGCCCCGGGCGCCAGGGCCGCCGTCTCCTCCAGCGTCTCGACGCGCCGGCCCGCCAGCGCCACCGACCAGCCCGCGCGCAGCAGTTCCACCGCGACCGCCCGGCCGATGCCGGAACCCGCCCCGGTCACCACCGCGATTGCATTGTCCTTGGCATTCATGCGCCCGCAGCGTACGGGAGCCACTCCCGTACGCTGCGGGCCCATGGCTCAAGCCGGCGTGAGCTCCGTCGTGAGGTCCTCGTCCGGGCTCTCGCCCGGGTAGCGGACGCCGACGCGGTCCCGGATCGTGTCGAGCGTCCGCATCACGGCGAGCGTGCCGTCGAGCGGCACCAGCGGGGACTCCGTCTCACCGGCGCGCACGGCCCGCATCACCTCCAGCGCCTCGTGGCGCATGCTGTTGCGGGGGCCGTCCGCCGGGTCGGCGATGAACTCCTCGGCGTCGCGGCCGTCCCGGTGCAGGACGAAACCCTGCGGGAAGAAGAAGCCGTGCGGGATGTCGATCCGGCCCTTCGAGCCGGTGACCGAGGCGGAGGTCGCCGTACCGCCCACGATCGAGCAGTGCACCGAGCCGAGCGCGCCGCTGTCGAAGGAGAGCACCGCCGCCGTCTGGAGGTCGACGCCCTCCTCGGAGAGCACCGCCCGCGCCGCGACGTCCGACGGCTCCCCGAGCAGCAGTTGCGCGAACGACACCGGGTACACGCCCAGGTCGAGCAGCGCGCCGCCGCCCAGCTCCGGGTTCCGCAGCCGGTGCGAGGGCGGGAACGGGCCGGCCAGCCCGAAGTCGGCCTGGACGCTGCGCACCTCGCCGATCGCGCCGTCGTCGACCAGCGCCTTCAGCCGCCGCACCAGCGGGTTGCAGTACATCCACATGGCCTCCATCAGGAACCGCCCGTGCTCGCGCGCCAGCGCGACGAGTTCCTCCGCCTCGCGCAGGTTCAGCGTGAAGGGCTTCTCACACAGCACGTGCCGTCCGGCCGCGAGACACAGTCCGGCTGCGGCCCGGTGCGCGGTGTGCGGGGTGGCGACGTAGACGACATCGATGTCCTCGTCCCGCGCGAGCGCGCTCCAGTCGCCGTAGGCCCGGGGTATCCCGAACCGTTCCGCGAACGTCTTCGCCGACGCCTCGGACCGCGACGCGACCGCCACGACCTCCGCGTCCGGCAGGTCGATCAGATCCGCGGTGAACGCGCCCGCGATCCCTCCGGTCGCCAGGATTCCCCACCGCACCGTGTCCAACGTCATCGCGCCCCGCCTCCACCTCGTGACCCCGAGCAGTCCGTACGAGCTGAGAGCATAGGTGGCGATCGACTCGCAGAGGGAGGGACTCATGCCCGAGGGTGGGGCGTCCATATCGAACACCGCGCAGGAGGCCGCAGCCGGGAGGGAACGGCCCGACCGCACCGCGCACCGCCGCACCGGGCTCCTGGTCACCTTCCTCCTGGGAAGCCTGACCGCCGTGCCTCCGCTGGCGATGGACATGTACCTCCCGTCCCTGCCGGAGGTCACCCGTTCCCTGCACGCGCCGGCCGCGACCGTCCAGCTCACGCTCACCGCGTGCCTGGCCGGCATGGCGCTCGGGCAGCTCGTGGTCGGGCCCATGAGCGACCGGTGGGGGCGCCGCCGCCCGCTGCTCGCCGGGCTCGCCGTCTTCGTCGTCGCCACCGTGCTGTGCGCCCTCGCCCCCACCATCGAGCTGCTGGTGGCCTTCCGGCTGGCCCAGGGCCTCGCGGGCGCCGCCGCCATCGTGATCGCCCGGGCCGTCGTGCGCGACCTCTACGACGGTATGGCCATGGCCCGCTTCTTCTCCACCCTCATGCTCATCTCCGGGGTCGCCCCGGTCGTGGCACCGCTGATCGGCGGGCAGGTTCTGCGCGTCACGGACTGGCGGGGCGTGTTCGTCGTCCTCACGGTCATCGGCGTGCTCATCGGGGTCCTGGTGTGGGCCCGGCTGCCCGAGACCCTGCCGCCGGCCCAGCGGCACAGCGGCGGCGTCGGCGAGGCCCTGCGCGCGATGCGCGGCCTGCTCGCCGACCGTTCCTTCACCGGCTACATGCTCACCGGCGGCTTCGCCTTCGCCGCCCTCTTCGCCTACATCGCGGCGTCCCCGTTCGTCATCCAGGAGATCTACGGCGCCTCCCCGCAGACGTTCAGCCTGCTGTTCGGCGTGAACTCCGTCGGGCTGGTCGTCGTGGGCCAGATCAACGGCAAGATCCTCGTCGGCCGGGTCAGTCTCGACCGGGTCCTGGGCATCGGCCTCGCGGTCGTCATCACCGCCGCGACCGCGCTGCTGCTGATGTCCCTGGGCGTCTTCGGCGAGGTCGGACTGGCGCCCGTCGCCGTCGCGCTGTTCGTGCTGATGTCCGCGATGGGCATCACCCTGCCCAACACCCAGGCCCTCGCCCTGATGCGCACCAAGCACGCCGCCGGCTCCGCGTCGGCCCTGCTCGGCACGTCCTCCTTCCTCATCGGCGCGATCGCCTCCCCGCTCGTCGGTGTCGCCGGGGAGGACACCGCCGTCCCGATGGCCGTCGTCCAACTGGCCGCCGCACTGGTGGCACTGGCCTGCTTCATGGGAATGTGCCGACCCTGGACGAAGGAGAGCGGCCGCCCGAGCGCGGAGGGAGCAGTCAGCTGAGCGCACCCAGACTGCGCGACGGCACGCCCGAGCGGGCCGGCCTCGACCCCGCGGAACTGCGCCACCTCGTCCGGGAGATTCACGTCCTCACCACGGGGCAGCGCCCCTGGGCCCCCGGCGCCGTCCTGGTCGTCGGGCGCGGCCCGGTGATCGCGGTCGAGGAGGCGGCGGGCTGGGCCGTGCGCTACGCGTCCTACGACCCCGGCACCGACGCCGGGGTGGAACTGCCCCCCGAGGACCGGGTCCCGATGACCGTCGGCACGCCCTTCGACCTCGCGTCGCTCACCAAGCTGTTCACGTCCGTGGCCGCCGTGCAGCAGATCGAGCGCGGCACGCTCGGCATCGACGCGAAGGTCGGCGCGTACCTGCCCGACTTCACGGGGACCGCCCGGCACGGCATCACCGTGCGGCAGCTGCTCACCCACACGTCGGGGATGCGGCCCGAACTACCCCTCCACGACTACGCGGACGACGCGCAGCGGCTCGCCGCGCTCCAGGCGGAGGCGCCGGTCGGGGCGCCGGGCACGTACGGCTACTCCGATCTGAACATGCTCCTCCTCCAGCACGTCCTGGAGCGCCTCACCGGCCGCCCCCTCGACGTCCTCGTCCACGACGGCATCACCCGGCCGTTGGGCATGACGTCGACGGACTTCGGGCCGTGCCCGGACGCCGCGGCGACGGAGGACCAGCGGCGGCCGTGGGCCAAGGCGGACCGGGGGATGCTGCGGGGCGAGGTCCACGACGAGAACGCCTGGGCGCTGGGGGGCGTGGCCGGCCACGCCGGGCTGTTCTCCACCGGCCGGGACCTCGCGGTGTTCTGCCGCACCCTCCTCGCAGGCGGCTCCTACGGCCCGGCCCGCATCCTCGGCCCCGACTTCGTCGAGCTGCTCTTCACCCCGCCGGGTCTCGGGTTCTCCCTCGACCAGCCGTGGTTCATGGGCGACCTCGCGGGCCGCGGCGCGGCGGGGCACACGGGCTTCACGGGCACGTCCCTCGTTCTCGACCCCGCCACGGACACGTTCCTGGTCCTCCTCACCAACGCGGTCCACCCGCGCCGCCGTCGCCCGGACAGCGCCCCGAGGGCCGCGGCGGCGTCCCGGCTGGCGCGGGCGGTGCGGTGACCCTCCGGTGAGGGGGGAGGTCGGGGCGGCCGGTCGGGGAGCGGTGTCGTCGCCTCACGGCTTGGGCGGCGTACGCGGAATCCGTGGGGGCCGTCGCGTCATCCCGCGGTGACCGGCACGGGCGGCCAGGGAGAGCCCGGCCGCCGTGAGCCTCCACGACCGTCCGGACCACGGCGCACGATGGGCCGGGAAGCGGCTTGGTGGCGGTCGCGGCGGGCATGGCCTGGCCGCCGAGCCGAGCCGGGGCAGGCCGGTCCTGGGGCCGGGCCCGGGACCGGGACCGGAGCCGGGGTGGAGGCGGACGGCGGCGGCGCCGTCGGACGGTGGCCGGAGGCCCGGGCGCGGACCGCCGCCGGGGAGCACCGCGCCCGCCCCCGCCCGCCTCGTAGAATCGCCGGGTGAACGCCCCCGCACCCCCGGCCGAAAACCTCCGTGCCGCCCTCGCCGGTCTGCTCGACGGGCTGCCGCCCCGGCAGGCCTCGCAGGCGGTCGAGCGGCTGATCGCCAGTTACCGGGGCGCCACTCCGACCGACGCCCCCATCCTCCGGGACCGGGCCGACGTCGCCGCCTACGCCGCCTACCGGATGCCCGCGACCTTCGAGGCCGTACGCGCCGCGCTGGAGGCGTTCGCGGACGCCGTGCCCGCGTGGGTGCCGAACGGGCACACCGACCTCGGCGGGGGCACGGGCGCCGCCGCCTGGGCCGTGAACGCGGTCTGGGGCGGGGAGCGGCCCGTCACCGTGCTCGACTGGGCCGATCCCGCGCTCGCCCTGGGGCGGGAGATCGCCGCGGCCAACCCGGAGCTGCGGGACGTCCGCTGGCAGCGCTCCCGGATCGGAGCGGCGCTCACCCTCGAGAGCACGGACCTCGTCACCGTCTCCTACGTCCTCAACGAGCTGACCGCCCCCGACCGCACCGCCCTCGTCGACGCCGCCGCGGCCGCCGCACAGGCCGTCGTGATCGTCGAGCCCGGCACCCCCGACGGCTACGCCCGCCTCATCGAGGCCCGCGACCGGCTGATCACGGCCGGTTTCCGCATCGCCGCCCCCTGTCCGCACAGCGCCGCCTGCCCCATCGCCCCCGGCACGGACTGGTGCCACTTCTCCGCCCGGGTCAGCCGCTCCTCCCTGCACCGCCAGGTCAAGGGCGGCTCCCTCGCCTACGAGGACGAGAAGTTCGCCTACGTCGCCGCCGCCCGCTTCCCCGTCGAACCGGCTGCCAACCGGGTCGTCCGGCGTCCCCAGATCCGCAAGGGCCAGGTCCTCCTCGACCTGTGCGAGAGCGAACCGTCCCTGCGCCGCGCCACCGTCACCAAGCGCCACGGCGATCTGTACAAGGCCGCACGCGACGCCGACTGGGGAGACGCCTGGCCGCCCTCCTGAACTCCGGCGCCTCCTGAGCTTCTGTCAGGTACGCCGTAGCGTTGCCCGCCCCGGGGTCGGCCGGTGCCGAGCAGGACCGCCGGTTCCGTTCGCCGGGGGTGAGGACCGCCTGGTGGGCGGGAACCCGCCGGTCGCGGGGGCGCGACCGACTCAGTACATCCGCCGGACAGCCCGGGCGGACCCCCTCCCACAGGGGTCCGCCCTCGCGCGGGGGAGGCTCACGACGCCGTGTCGGCCGTGCCCTCCTGCTGCGCTACGCGCTGTCGTTTCTCCCGGAGCGTGCGCAGCAGTTCGCGCTTCTGGGCCTGCGGGTCGACACCGCCGCCGATCCGGTCGCCCTGGCCGCCGCCGCGCAGCGCGTTGCGGCCGAGGTTCCTGCGCGATCCGCCGACACCCAGCATGTTTCCGGCTCCGCCTCGGGTCATCTCGGACTCCTTCCGTGGTCATCATCCGCGACGAGACGGTTCGTCTCGTGCGCGTTCCCCCACTGTCCGCGAGACGCTCCGTCTTGTCAACCTGATAAATTCGCGCCATGGCCGTCCAGAAGTCCACCCAGCCCGCTCCCGGCAAGCCCGCCCCCGACTCCGCCCGGCGCAGCGAGAAGTCCCGCCGCGCCATCTACGACGCCGCCCTCGCGCTGGTCGTCGAGGTCGGCTACCCCAAGACCACCATCGAGGGCATCGCCGCCCGTGCCGGTGTCGGCAAGCAGACGATCTACCGATGGTGGTCGTCCAAGGCGGACGTGCTGATGGAGGCGTTCCTCGACCTGGCCGAGCGGTACGTCCCGGAGGCCGGACCCACGCCGTACACCTTCCCGGACACCGGCGACCTCGCCGCCGACCTCAAGACCGTCCTGCGGGCCACCGTCGACGAACTGCGCGACCCGAGGTTCGAGGCGCCCTGCCGCGCGCTGGCCGCCGAGGGCGTGGTCAACGAGCAGCTCGGGCGCGAGTTCGTGGCCAAGCTGACGCAGCCCTCACTCGACCTCTACATCGGCCGGTTGCGCGCCGCGCAGGACGCCGGCCAGGTGCGGCCCGAGATCGACCCGCGCATCGCCCTGGAGCTCTTCGTCTCCCCGCTCGCCCAGCGCTGGCTCCAGCACACGGGCCCGATCTCCTACGAGTACACCGACACTCTCGTCGAATACGCCCTTCACGGCCTGGCCCCGCGCTGAGCGGCCCGGGCCAGGCGTCCCGGCGCGTCCGTGATCACACCGTCGCAGCCCAGCGCCAGCACCCGGTCCCGCTGCGCGTCCGTCACCACGGTGTGCGCCCACACCCGGGCGATCCCCGAGTTCACCGCGCGCACCAGGTCCGCGTCGCGCGCCCGGTGGTCCACGTCCAGCAGATCCACGTACGACCGCCAGCGCTCCGGGCGGTCCGTGCGCAGCTGCTGCGCCGAGCGCCACAACTGCGAGAGCAGCCCGAGGCGGTGGACGCGCCGGGCCACCTCGGGGTCGTTGGAGTTCACGAACACCGAGCGGGTCAGGCCGCGCGCCCGGATCAGCTCGGCCAGCCGGTCCAGACCGTGCGGGTCCTTCGCCTCCAGCATCAGCACGATCCGCCCGCCGAAACGATCCAGCACCTCGGCGACCGTCGGCGGCCGCTCCGATCGCCAGCTCCCGGGCAGCCTGTCCTTCGGGCGCAGCCGAACGCCCTGCCACTCCCGGGCGTCCATGGCGCGCACGTCACCGCCCAGGTAGGTGGTGCGGTTCAGGGTCTCGTCGTGGAACACCACCGGCGTGCCGTCGCGCAGCACCCGGGTGTCGAAGTCGAGCACCTGCGCCGTCCCACGCTCGTAGGCGGCGGCCAGTCCCGTCATGCTGTTCTCCGGGACCTCACGGGCGCCGCCGCGGTGCGCGACGTAGGTGATCCGGGGCAGGGCCGCCACGGTCAGCGGCCCCGCGCCCCACTCCAGCGGGGCCGGGGCGCGGCCGCCGGGTCCGGCGAGGGTCAGCGAGACCACCGAAGCCACGGAAGCCAGACCCGTCAGCGCGATCCTTGTGACCATGGCGACCACGGTAGGACGCCATGTCATGGCAAAGCAGGCAATGACACCCGATCGTGGGGAGGGCGGGGCTCGCCCGTTCTCCTCCCATCGGGTGCTCGGTGTACGTTGCGTTCCCTCCTGTCCCGGATGTGGGCACTGGCCCCCGGTGCGCGGGAAGATGGGACCATGAGGCATGCTGTTCGGCACGACGGCGAGGCGAGGGGATAGATGAGCGCGGAGTTCGGCGGCCGGACCGGCCTGCGGGGCAAATTCACCCGGTGGCTGCGCGCCGGGCGCCGACCGAAGGAGGCCGCCGGGGACGGCGGCCGTGAGGCCCTGCTGCTCGCCACCGCCGACGCGGGACTGCCCCTCGCGCCCGCCGCCCACCCCTCCGGGTACCGCTGCTCCTGCGACCGGGTCGGCTGTCCCACCCCCGCCCGGCACCCGGTGTCCTTCGCGTGGCAGACGCAGTCCACCACCGACCCAGCCCAGATCGAGCGCTGGGCCCGCCATCAGCCGCAGGCCAACTTCATCACCGCGACCGGCATGGTGCACGACGTCCTCGACGTGCCCCTCGATGCCGGTCGCGACGCGTTGGAGCGGCTGCTCGCCGCCGGTGTCGAGGTCGGGCCGGTCGCCGAGAGCGACGACGGCCGTCTCCTCTTCTTCACGCTCACGCGGGGCACGCCGGAGGACGAGGACGAGTGGTGGCCGTGCGAACTGGACTGCCATCCCGAGACGGTGGACGAGCACCCCGGGCTGCGCTGGCACTGCCGGGGCTCCTACGTCCTCGTGCCGCCCGCGCGGCTGCCCGGTGAGGGCCGGGCGGTGCGGTGGGTACGCGGGCTCGAGCACGCGCTGCCGGATCCGCTGAGCCTGCTGGAGGTGCTCACGGAGGTCGGCGGACGGTACGCCGCTGAGGACTCCGACCACGCCGCCGGGGCCGCCTGGCCCACGCGGCGGCACTGAAGCCGGTCGGCGGCCCGTGTCGTGAGGGCCCGGGCTACGAGCCCTCCGCCGCGGTCAGGCCCTGGATGCGGCCCAGGATCGTCACCTTGCCCCGGCCCTTGGGGTCCAGCGCCACCTCGTTGGAGACGAACTCCATCGTGAGGGACTGCTTGATCTCGCCCTTCGTCAGGGCGAGGACGTCCTTGCCCGGGGCGGGCACGGACGTGCCAGCGTAGGCGGTCTGCTTCTCGTAGTGGCGCGTGGTGAAGAACACCAGCGCACCGCCGTCCGTCGTACGCAGCGCCAGCGGTGCGTAGTCGCCGTTCGTCAGCGGCTCGTCGATGTACTGGGTGACCATGCCCGGCTTCTTGGAGTTCTTCTGGCGCAGGGCACGCCACTGGCTGGTGTGGGCGCCGTCCGTGAAGGTCTCCCCGCCGCTCCTCAGGTACGTCGCGTACGCCCGGCTCAGGTCGCCGGGGCCGGCGGCCAGGTCGGTCGACTCGGCGGGGACGGGCTCGGCCCAGCCGTCGGCGTCCGTCTTGAACCGCGGGACCTTGCCCGGGGCGACGAGCGTCAGGTAGGCCACCTGGAACGGGTCGTCGAGGCTGCTGCGGGTGAACACCAGCAGCCAACGGGCGCTGCCGCCCTTGTTGCCGGCCGCGTCGACGACGAACCAGCGGGGCCACCCGGCCTTCTTGGGGATGGTGAACTTCGCGTCGGTCAGCTTCAGCGGGGTGTGGTTCGGGTTGCCGGCCGGGTTGTTGGCCTTCCCTGCCTTCAGGCGGGCCGAGTCGATGTCGGCGAGGGCGCCGGTGGTGTGGTCGGCGTCCAGGGCGCCGTCGTAGGCCTTGTCGGCCTCGTTGTACGCGGTCGTGAACTCCTGGAGGGCCTCGGCGGCTTCGGCGCGGGTGGTGGCCGGGAGGATCTCCCGCTCGCCGTGCACGACGACACATCCACTGGCCGTCAGTGACAAAGCGGCCACCGAGGTTGCTATGAGGGCGCTCCGGGCGGGCCTGCGGAGCGTACGAGGGTCGCGATCCCTGCTCATCGGGTACCTTCACCTTCCCCTTTCCGGAGGCGAACCCTACCGGGTGCCTCCGGCGGTTGGGCGGCGGTGGTGGGGCGGGTGTGGTGCTTTGCCTCGCGGCGGGCGGGGGTGCGTGTCCGTTTCGCTTCGTGCCGTGTGGGGCGCGTGTCCGTTTCGCTTTGCGGCGGGTGGGAGTGCGCGTCCGCTTTGCTTTGCGGCGGGTGGGAGTGCGCGTCCGCTTTGCTTTGCGGCGGGTGGGAGTACCCGTCCGTTTCGTCCCATGACGGGTGGGGGTGCGCGTCCGCTCGGTGGGGGTGCGCGTCTTCGCCTGGCGCCGGGTGTGGGTCGGGGGCCGCGCCGGGGGGTGTCCCTCCTCGGAACGGCGCGATGGGGTCTCACGCCGACGCACTGGCGTTGACGCGCCAACCGCTGCGGGCGGACACCGCCGACACGTCCCCTTGCGCGGTCCGGCGGCTGCGGGAGCGTTCCGGCATGCGCCGCAGCCGCACCGCTGCGGGGGCCCACCCGGCCTCGGTGGGGTGTCGTCACACCGTGTCGCGCACCGGTGTCGGCGTCCGGGCCGGTGCGAGGAACAGGGCCAGGGTAGGGATCAAGTAGAGGAGCCAGACCGCCACTTGGAACGTGGTGGGGTCCGGCTGGAAGTTGAAGACGCCCTTGAGGAGCGTGCCGTACCAGCTGTCCGGGGGGATCGTGCCGGAGATGTCGAAGGCCTTGTCGGTGAGGCCGGGCAGGAAGTCGGCCTCCTGCAGGTCGTGGAAGCCGTAGGCCAGGACGCCGGCCGCGACGACCACCAGCATGCCGCCGGTCCAGGTGAAGAACTTCGCCAGGTTGATGCGCAGCGCGCCCCGGTAGAACAGCCGGCCCAGGAGGATCGCCGTCAGCAGACCGAGGGCGACGCCGAGCAGGGGGCGGGGCGTGCCGTCGCTCGCCGCGTGGACCGAGGCCCAGACGAACAGGGCCGTTTCCAGGCCCTCGCGGCCCACCGCGAGGAAGGCGGTCGCCACCAGCGCGCCCGTGCCCATCGCCAGCGCCGCGTCCAGCCTGCCGTGCAGCTCCGACTTGAGGTGACGGGCCGTGCGGCGCATCCAGAACACCATCCACGTCACCAGGGCGACCGCGAGGATCGACAGCGAACCGCCGAGCGCCTCCTGCGCCTTGAACGTCAGTTCCTGAGAGCCGAATTCAAGGGCGCAGCCGAAGCCGAGCGCGAGGGCGATCGCGACGGCTATGCCGGTCCAGATCGGCTTGAGGGCGTCCCTGCGGTCCGTCTTGACCAGGTAGGCGATGAGGATGCTGACGACGAGGCTCGCCTCCAGGCCCTCGCGCAGACCGATCAGGTAGTTGGAGAACACGGGTTCAGGCCTCCTTGGAGAACAGCGTCCGGCCCCACCAGTCGTCCTTGTCGCGGACGCCCGGCGGGATGGCGAAGAGGGCCGAACCCACGTGCTGGATGTACTCGTTGAGGGAGTCCGCGGCCAGACTGCGCTGGATCGGGATGAAGCCCTTGCGGACGTCACGCTGGTAGGCCAGGAAGAACAGGCCCGCGTCCAGGCGGCCGAGGCCGTCCGTGCCGTCGGTGAAGGAGTAGCCGCGGCGCAGGATCGTCGCCCCGTGGTTGGTGTCGGGGTGGGCGAGCCGGACGTGCGCGTCGGGCTTCATCGCCTTCAGGAACGGTTCGTCCCGCTCCTTGGCCTTGCCGACGGGGGCGCCCTCGCCCTTGTCTCGGCCGAAGATGTCCTCCTGTTCCTGCAGGGAGGTGCGGTCCCACGTCTCGATGTGCATGCGGATGCGGCGGGCGACCAGGTAGGAGCCGCCCTCCATCCAGGGCGGGCCGTCCTTGCCGTCCACCCAGACGAACTTCTTCAGGCGGTCCGTCTCGGTGCCCGCGATGTTGCGGGTGCCGTCCTTGAAGCCCATCAGGTTGCGCGGTGTCTGCGCCTCGGGTGTGGTCGAGGACGTCTTGCCGAAGCCGAGCTGCGACCAGCGGACGACGACCTTGCCGAAGCCGATGCGGGCCAGGTTGCGGACGGCGTGGACCGCGACCTGGGGATCGTCGGCGCAGGCCTGGACGCACAGGTCGCCGCCGCCGCGGTTCGTGTCGAGGTTGTCGCCCGCGAACTTCGGCAGGTCGACCAGGGCCTCCGGGCGATGTCGCGCGAGGTCGAACTTCTCGAACAGGGACGGGCCGAAGCCGATGGTGAGGGTCAGGCGGGAGGGCTTCAGGCCCAGTGCCTCGCCGGTGTCGTCCGGGGGCGCCTCGGCCAGGCCGCCGTAGGCGCCCTCGCCGACGGTGTGCCCGGCCGTCATGCGCCGGGCGGCCGCCGTCCAGTCCTTCAGCAGTGCGACGAAGGCCTCACGGTCGTCGGTCGTCACGTCGAACGCGGCGAAGTGCAGACGGTCCTGCACCGGGGTGGCGATGCCCGCCTGGTGCGGTCCGTGGAAGGCGATCGCCGAGCCGGCCGGTTCGGTGTCGTCCCCGGTGCGGGCCATGGCCACCGCGCCGCCTGCCGCGGCCGCGCCGAGCGCCAGGCCGGCGCCGCCCCAGCCGAGCAGGGAACGGCGGCTGGGGGAAGGTGTGGTCTCGTCCGTCATCGTGGCCCCGCCTACTTCACCACGGCCGCGGCGAGCTTCGACAGCGGCTCCGCCAGGGCGTTGACCGCGTCCGAGAGCTCCTTGCGGTCGGCCTTGCCGACCTTGTCGTAGGAGGTGAAGCCGTACGACGTCGGGTTCGGGCGGTACCGGTCGAGCAGCTTGTCCAGGGCCGCGAACTGCTCGTCGAGTTCGGTGACGAGAGCCGCGTCGTTCTCCTTGGCGACCGGCTTCAGCAGGTCGTACGACTTGTGCGCGCCCTCGACGTTGGCCTTGAAGTCGACCAGGTCGGTGTGCGAGTAGCGCTCCTCCTCGCCGGTGACCTTGCCGGTGGCGACCTCGTCGAGGAGTTCCTTGGCGCCGTTGGCCATGGACGTCGGGGTGATCTCGGCCTTGCCGACCCGGTTCTGCCAGTCCTTCAGGTCCTTGATCAGCAGGTCGGCGAGTTCCTTCTCGCGGTCGCCGATCTTCTTGTCCTGCCAGAGGGCCTTCTCCAGGCGGTGCCAGCCCGTCCAGTCGGTGGCCGGGTCCTGGCCGTCCTCCAGACCGTCCTCGCGGACGTCGACCTTGGGGTCGATGTCACCGAACGACTCGGCGACCGGCTCGGTGCGCTCCCAGCCGATGCGGGAGGGCGCGTACGCCTTCCTCGCCGCTTCGAGGTCGCCGTCCTTGACGGCCTCGGCGAACGCCTCGGCCTTCGGCAGCGTCTCGTCGGCCTGCTGCTGCGCGTAGGCGCGGTAGGCCGCCACGGCCTTGTCCAGACGCGGGTCGCGCTGGACGGCCTTGCCGCCGGTGGCCTTGACGGCCTGGCGGATACCGTCGCCCTTCATCCCCGGCTTGCAGGCGATCTGGTAGTCACCGGCCTTGACCTCGGCGGTGACCCGCTGCTTGGTGCCGGGGCCTATGTTCTCCCGCTCGGTGACCACGCGGTCGTCGGGGAAGAGGACGTAGACCTCGGTGACCTTGGAGCCCTTGTTCTCGACGGCCAGCTCGACGTGCCCGGCCGGGAACTCCTTCTTCGACACCTCGCACGTGTCGTCCGTCGCCGTCACGTTGATGACGTGGCCGCCGTCCTTCGCGTCGCTCTTCTCGGTGCAGCCGGTGACGGCGGCCAGGGCCGCCGCGGCGGCGATGACGACGGAAGCGGGACGGGCGGGTCGCATATGGGCTCCAGGAGACAGGAAGGTGAGGCTCGCCTAAGACGGCACATAAGGATTACCTAAGTGGCTCAAAATCGCTCCCATGGATGGGTCAAGGAACGTCAAAGGTCGACTGCGCTCCCTGCGTCACGGCCTGCCCGGCGGTGACGCCGCCCGGGACGGCCCGGCCGCCCCGGCGATGTGAGAATTCCTCTCGTGACTGACTACGACGTGCTGCGCGTCTTCTGCGGACCGAACGGTGGGTACGGCAATGAGCTCGGGGTCGTGCGCGAAGGATCCGTGCTGCCCGAGCGGGACGAGCGGCAGGCGTTCGCCGCGAAGGTCGGATTCGGCGACACCGTGTTCGTCGACGACCCCGAGCGCGGAGTGATCGACCTCTACACGCCGACGCTGCGGCTGCCCTTCGCCGGGCATCCCTGCGTGGGGGCGGCATGGCTGCTGGACGTGCCCGAGCTGGTCACGCCCGCCGGAGTGGTCGGTGCCCGGCAGGACGGGGAGTTCTGCTGGATCGAGGCCCGCGCGGAGTGGGTGCCGGCGCGGACGCTGCGGCAGTACGGCACCGCCGCCGAGGTCGACGACCTGGCCGTGCCGCCGCCGGGGGAGTGGGTGTACGCCTGGGCGTGGGAGGACGAGCCCGCCGGGCGGATCCGGGCCCGGGCCTTCCCCGGCCGGGGCGACGGCATCGACGAGGACGAGGCGACGGGGGCCGCGGCCCTGCTGCTCACCGACCGGCTCGGCCGGGCCCTCAACATCACCCAGGGCGCGGGCTCGCAGATCCTGACCGCGCCCCAGCCGTACGGGTGGACCGAGGTCGGCGGCCGGGTGCACCTGGAACGCTGACCCGGGCGGAGCGCCTCCGTGCGGGTGGAACCGCGTGTGTGCGAGGCGGCGAGCGGGGACCTCTGGGCGTGACCAGGCACCACCGCGAGAGCAGTCTCCTGCGCATGCGATCCGCTCGGGCCGTCGTCGCCCTCACCGCCGCCCTGTCCGCCGCCGGTGCGGCGACGGCCTCCGCCGGCGACGGTCAGGGCTACCGCGACGACCACCACGTGGTGTGCAGCCCGTACTTCGGCGAGCTGGAGGCCGAGACCGCCGGGATCGAGTGGGGCGGGGCCGTCTGCCACAACGGCCCGTTCGACATCTGAGCGGCACGGGACCGGCTGATTCCCGAGCCGGCACCCGGGGCGCCCTCGCCGCGCGCGAGGGGGCCCCGCCCGTTCACGCCGTCAGGGGGAACTCCTCGCCCAGCGCCTCGAACATCTTGTTGTTCAGCCCGTACGCCCGTTTGCACTCGGCCACGATCCGCTGCCGCTCCAGTTCGTCACCGGGCATCGCGTCCAGCAGCGCGCAGTAGGTCCGCTTGAAGGCGGCCGGGTTGGGGATCTCCTCGAAGACGTAGAAGCGGACCCCGTCGCCCTTCTTCGAAAAGCCCCAGGTCTTCTCGGCCGTGTCGCGGATGATCTGCCCGCCGGAGAGGTCGCCGAGGTAGCGGGTGTAGTGGTGGGCGATGTAGCCGGCCGGCCAGGTGCGGGCGCATGCGGTGATCCGCTCCGCGTACTCCAGCGTGGCCGGCAGCGCGTCGGCCGTCGTGCGCCAGCCGGGGCCACGCAGGTACTCCAGGTCCCGCTCCAGCTCCGTCACGCGGAACAGCTCCGGCCGGACGAAGGGGCCGGCCACCGGGTCGCCGGCCAGCTTCCGGGCGCCGGCCTCCAGCGCGCCGTACACGAACCACAGCTGCTCCGTGTAGCGCGCGAACGCGTCGACCCCCAGTTTGTGCCCCAGCAGGTCGCCGATGAAGGTCGAGCCCCTGACCTCCTCGTGCTGTTCGCGAGAAGCGGCCCGAAGGAGCGTGGAGAAGGATTCCATGGGCGTCCTTTTCCCGACGGGCTGTCGGGAAAAACCTGACGCCGAAACGAACGACCCGCCCCCCGGGGAGGAGGGCGGGCCGAGCGGTGGTCTGCGAGGGGGCGGGGAGAGCTACGGCAGCGTGAGGATCTCCGCGCCCGTGTCCGTCACCACGAGCGTGTGCTCGAACTGGGCCGTCCGCTTGCGGTCCTTCGTGACGACCGTCCAGCCGTCGTCCCACATGTCGTACTCGTGCGTCCCCAACGTCAGCATCGGCTCGATCGTGAACGTCATGCCGGGCTGGATGACCGTCGTCGCGTGCGGGCTGTCGTAGTGCGGGATGATCAGGCCCGAGTGGAACGACGAGTTGATGCCGTGCCCGGTGAAGTCCCGGACCACGCCGTAACCGAATCGCTTGGCGTACGACTCGATGACCCGGCCGATGATGTTGATCTGCCGGCCCGGCCTGACCGCCTTGATGGCCCGCTCCAGGGACTCCCGGGTCCGCTCCACCAGCAGCCGCGACTGCTCGTCGACGTCACCCACCAGGTACGTGGCGTTGTTGTCGCCGTGCACACCGCCGATGTACGCCGTCACGTCGAGGTTGACGATGTCGCCGTCGCGCAGCACGGTCGAGTCCGGGATGCCGTGGCAGATGACCTCGTTGACGCTCGCGCACAGCGACTTCGGGAAGCCGCGGTAGCCCAGCGTCGAGGGGTAGGCGCCGTGGTCGCACATGTATTCGTGCGCCACCTTGTCCAACTCGTCCGTGGTCACCCCGGGGGCGATCAGCTTCGCGGCCTCCGCCATCGCCCGGGCGGCGATCCGGCCGGCCACGCGCATCGCCTCGACCGTCTCGGGCGTCTGCACCTCCGGTCCGGTGTACGGCGTCGGCGCGGGCTTGCCGACATACTCGGGACGGCGGATGTTTCCGGGCACGGAACGGGTGGGGGACAGCTCCCCTGGGACGAGCAGCGACTGGCCAGACATGCCAGCGAGTCTAACCAGCGGCCAGGGGGGAACATGTCGAAGGCGAGAGGAGCTGGTCATGGCCCTGTTCAAGAAGCGGACGGTCGGCAAGCCGGGTGAGTGGTACTACTGCCTGGAGCACAAGAAGGTCGAGGAGGGGCCGGAGTGCCCCAACAAGGACCGGTTCGGGCCCTACGGCTCCCGCCCGGAGGCCGAACACGCGATGGCGACCGCCCGTGAGCGCAACCTCCAGTGGGAGAACGACCCCAAGTGGCACGACGCCCCGGCGGGCGGCCGGGACGACGAGAACTGATCCCACCCGCGCCCGGGGCCGCGGCAGCCGCGGCCCCGGGCGCCCGTGACGTCCGGGTGCCGCTCCCGGATCACCAGCGGGCCGGTGGCGGTGCCGTCAGGTGCTCCGCCAGCCGCGCCATCCGGTCCCGGAAACGGTGCCGCCCCCTCGGGGTCGGCAGGGCGTTCTCCCCGGCCGCCGCGCTCACCAGGTGCTGCACCGTGTCGAGGTCCAGCTCCGAGCCGTCGGGGACGGGCAGCGCCTCGTGCGCCACGGACGCAAGCTCCCCCCGGCCCGGGCCGAGCGTCAGGACCGTCGCACCGGCACGGCGTGCGCCGGACACCCGTTCGAGGAGTGGCGTGGCGGGGTTCCCGGGGGCGACCACCAGCAACGTCTCGCCCCGCCGGGCCGCTTCCAGCCGGCCCAGACCGACCGCCAGGTGCGCCGGATCCGAGGGGCGGGCGGCGTGCCGCACCAGCGTCGGGGCCAACTCCGGCGTGCCCGACCAGGCGGCCTCGTCCACCAGATGAGCGGCCAGATGCCAGGGCTCGTACTCCGGGGTACCGACGAGCAGCAGCCCGCCCCCGTGCGACACCACCGAGCCGCGCAGCGCCCCCGCGAAGCGGCGGGTGGCCCCCAGCCACTCCGTCCCGGCGAGCACTTCCCGCAGCAGCGCGACCCGTACCGCATCCATGGGGCCGCATCCTGCCCCCACCGGGCACTCGTGACGTGGAGTTCACCACGCATTCGCCCGGCCTGGGTAGACCGACCGGTCACGCGTACCGCTGTCGAACGACCGGAGGAACCCGCCGATGACCGAGACCAGCGTCCCCTTCCGCGCCGGACAGGAGGGGTACGCCGGTTTCCGTATCCCCGCCGTCGTCGCCACCGGCACCGGTGACCTGCTCGCCTTCTGCGAGGGCCGGGTCGCCTCCCGGGACGACTTCGGGAACATCGACGTCGTACTCAAACGCTCCTCGGACGGCGGCCGCACCCGGGGCCCGCTCCAGGTCGCCGCACACCACGGCGACGCCCTCGCCGGCAACCCGGCCCCGGTCGTCCTCGACACCGGCCGCGTCCTTCTCGTGCACGTGCGCAACGCGGCCCCGCCACCGAGGGCGCCATCCGGCGCGACCTGAGCCTCCCGGCGCGGTGACGCGGTCGTAGAGTCGGGGCCATGACCTCTACCGACAGTGCTGCCGCCGACACCGCCCAGAAGGCCCCCGCCAAGGACCCCTGGGACCTGCCCGACGTCTCCGGACTCGTGGTCGGGGTGCTCGGCGGAACCGGGCCGCAGGGCAAGGGCCTGGCCTACCGGCTCGCCAAGGCCGGACAGAAGGTGATCATCGGCTCGCGGGCCGCCGACCGCGCTCAGGCGGCCGCCGAGGAACTGGGCCACGGAGTCGAGGGCGCCGACAACGCCGAGACCGCGCGCCGCAGCGACATCGTGATCGTCGCCGTGCCGTGGGACGGCCACGGCCAGACCCTCGCGTCGCTGCGCGAGGAACTGGCCGGCAAGCTCGTCGTCGACTGCGTCAACCCGCTCGGCTTCGACAAGAAGGGCGCCTACGCGCTCAAGCCCGAGGAGGGCAGCGCCGCCGAGCAGGCCGCCGTCCTGCTCCCGGACTCCCGGGTCACGGCCGCCTTCCACCACCTGTCCGCCGTCCTGCTCCAGGACCCGGAGGTCGACGAGATCGACACCGACGTGATGGTGCTCGGCGAGGTGCGGGCGGACGTCGAGATCGTCCAGGCCCTGGCCGGGCGGATCCCCGGGATGCGCGGCATCTTCGCCGGGCGGCTGCGCAACGCCCATCAGGTGGAGTCGCTGGTGGCGAACCTGATCTCCGTCAACCGCCGGTACAAGGCGCACGCGGGGCTGCGCGTCACCGACGTGTGAGCCGGTGAGGTGCATGGGGGACACTGGACGGCAGCAGCAGTGCCGCAGTGTCCCCCGACAGGAGTCCACCCCATGCCCCGCCTCGCCCTCTACGCCCTGATCGTCTGCGTCCTCTCCGTGGCCGCCGCCGTCGTCTCCTTCACCCGGGGCAGCTTCCTGGGGATCGTGTGGGTGCTGCTGGCGGGCCTGTCGTCCAACATGTGCTGGTACTACGCCAAGCGCGCCAAGCAGCGGAAGTCCGTCACCGGCTGACGCGGGCCCGTCAGGGGGCCGCCGAGCAGAACTCGTTCGAGCCCTGCCAGAAGCGGTATAGCTCCTGACCGCAGTACGTCTCGACGTCGCTGATCCCGAGAGACCTCAGGATCGTGTCGACCACGTCGAAGAAGACGCCGTTCACCGCCGGCAGCCACAGCAGCGCGAACACGAAGAGCAGGCCGAACGGCGCGAACGGCTCCACCTGGCGCCGGATGCCGTACGACAGCCAGGGCTCGATCACGCCGTAGCCGTCCAGGCCCGGCACCGGCAGGAAGTTCAGCAGCGCGGCCGTCACCTGGAGCAGAGCGAGGAAGGCCAGCGCGAAGCGGAAGTCGTTCGGCACACCGTCCAGCGCGTCCAGCCAGAACGGGGCGGTGCACACTACGGCGAACAGCACGTTCGTCAGCGGGCCCGCCGCCGAGATCAGGCTGTGCTTCCAGCGCCCCCGGATCCGGCCGCGCTCGATGAACACGGCGCCACCGGGCAGGCCGATCCCACCCATGATCACGAAGATCACCGGGAGCACGATGCTGAGCAGCGCGTGCGTGTACTTCAGCGGGTTGAGGGTCAGATAGCCCTTCGCGCCGATGGAGATGTCGCCGCTGTGCAGGGCGGTGCGGGCGTGCGCGTACTCGTGCAGGCACAGCGAGACGATCCACGCCGCCGTCACGAACAGGAACACGGCGACGCCGGGCTGCTCGGCGAACCCGGTCCAGGTCGCCCATCCCGTGACCGCCGTCACGGCGAGGATCCCGACGAACACGGGACTGATCCGCCGCTCGCTGTGGCGGGTGGTGACGGTGGTCATGGGGCTCCCTGGACTCTCGGACACGCGGTGGGACGGCCCGACAGTACTGGGCGCAGGTGAAAAACGTCTCGCGCGGGTGGTCGGTTCCGGAGAGGGTGGGTGCATGGGGCTCTGGCACGTGTACTACGAGGACTGGCAGATGGAGTGCTGCGGTACGCCGTTCTCGGTGGGGGACGAGGTGAGCTGGCCCCTGCTGCTCCGGGACTCCGGCACCGCGCCGGGCGGCGGCCGGCACGACCGGCTCACGGAGATCACGGGAGTCGTCGAGCACGTGGGCGGCGTGCCGATGGTGCGGGCGGAGACGGGCCTGCCGGTTGCCCTCGGGGCGGACCTCGCCGACGAGGCCCGGCGCCCGGAACCGGGGGGCCGGACCCGGTCGGTCGGGCTGCTGTGCGTGGAGCGGCACGGCGCGAAGTGGCCCGAGGCCCGCGGACACGTGCGGGCCGTGCAGGTGCTGACCCGGACCTGGGCCGAGACGGCGCCGGGCTCGCGCTCCTACGAGCCGGTGCCGGGGGAGCACCGGCTGCGGACGGTGGACCGGTGCCCGAAGTGGTTCGGGGAGATCGAGGCGGAGCCGTCGGCAGACGGGCGGGGACGGCACTCGCGCGCATCGGGGGTGGTGGTGACCCTGGACGTGCCGGGCACGGACTCCCCTCTCTCGCCTCCGGCCGGCCGCGCCCGGCGCCGCCGAGGATCCTGATGCCGCGCCTGCTCCCGGCACCCCCTGAACGCCCGCCGCGCCGTCAACCGCCGTGACCCGCCCCCGCATCCCCGGAGACAATGAGCCCGTGCACTACCGCATCCTCGGCACCACGCAGGCGCTCCGCACCGACGGGACGGTCGTTTCGGTCGGTGGGGCGCGGTTGCGTGCGCTGCTGACCGTGCTCGCGTTGCGGGCGGGGCGCACCGTGCCCACCGGATCGCTCGTCGACGAGGTGTGGGGCGCGGACCCGCCCACCGACGCGCCGGGCGCGCTGCAGGCACTGGTCGCGCGGTTGCGGCGGACGCTCGGGGCGGACAACGTGGCCTCCGCGGCGGGCGGGTACCGGCTCACGGCCGCGCCCGACGACGTCGACCTGCACCGGTTCGACCGGCTGGCCGGCGAGGGGCTGCGGGCGCTGGCCGACGGCGATCCCGCCAAGGCCGCCGTGGTCCTCGACGACGCCCTCGCCCTGTGGCACGGCCCGGCCCTCGCCGACCTGCCCGACCGCACCGCCGAGGCGCCCCGCTGGGACATCCGCCGCCTGGACGTGCTGCGCGCCCGCCACACCGCCGCCCTCGCCCTCGGCCGGGCCGAGCAGTCCCTGCCGGAACTGGCCGCGCTGTGCGACGGCCATCCCCTGGACGAGCCCCTCCAGGCCCTGCGCCTGCGTGCCCTGCGGGAGGTCGGCCGCACGGCGGAGGCACTGGACGCCTACGAGGACGTACGGCGTCTGCTCGCCGACCGTCTCGGAGCCGACCCGGGGCCGGAACTGCGAGCGCTCCACGCGGAGTTGCTCCGCCTGGGAGACCCGCCCGTCCTCGCACGCGCCGCCGGGGGGCCGGGCCGGTCCGCCGGGAACCTCCGGGCGCGCCTGACCTCCTTCATCGGTCGGGAGACCGATATCGAGACCATTCGCGGGGACCTCGCCGCGGCCCGGCTGGTGACCCTGCTCGGGCCCGGCGGCGCCGGGAAGACCCGGCTGTCGCAGGAGGCCGCGGAGACCGTGCGCGAGGCCATGCCCGGCGGCGTGTGGCTGGCCGAACTCGCCCCCGTCGACGACCCGGACTCCGTACCGGAGGCCGTACTCACCGCCGTCGGGGCCCGCGAGACCGTGCTGTACGGCGCCGGCTCCGAGGGCATCAGGGCCGCCGTCGCCGACCGGCTCGACGATCCCGTCGAGCGGCTTGCCGAGCACTGCTCCCGGCCCCGCATGCTGCTCATCCTCGACAACTGCGAGCACGTCGCCGAGGCCGCCGCCCGGCTCACCGAGGAACTGCTGGCGCGCTGCCCGGACCTCACCGTCCTGGCGACCAGCCGTGAACCCCTCGGCGTGCCCGGGGAGTTGCTGCGCCCGGTGGAGCCGCTGCCCGAGCCGGTCGCGCTGCGGCTGCTCGCCGACCGGGGCGCTGCGGCCCGGCCCGGCTTCCGGATCGGGGACGATCCCGAGGCCTGCGCCGAGATCTGCCGGCGCCTCGACGGCCTGCCGCTGGCCATCGAACTCGCCGCCGCCCGGCTGCGGATGCTCACCCCCCGCCAGATCGCCGACCGGCTCGACGACCGCTTCCGCCTCCTCACCTCCGGCAGCCGCACCGTCCTGCCCCGCCAGCAGACCCTCAGAGCCGTCGTCGACTGGTCCTGGGATCTGCTCGACGAGGACGAACGGGACGTGCTGCGGCGGCTGTCGGTGTTCGCCGGCGGCTGCGACCTGCCCGCCGCCGAGGCCGTGTGCGGACCGGCCGCCCTGGAGGCGCTCGGGTCCCTCGTCGACCGCTCCCTGGTCGTCGCCGCCCCGCCCGGCGGGCCCGCCGACGGGGAGATGCGCTACCGGCTGCTGGAGACCGTGGCCGAATACGCCGCCGAACGGCTGGACGAGTCCGGGCAGCGCGCCGACGCCGAGCGCGCCCACCTGACGTACTTCCGTGAACTCGCCCGCACCACCGACCCGTTGCTGCGCGGTCCCGGCCAGCTCGCCGCCATCCACCGGCTGGAGCGGGAGTACGAGAACCTGCGCACCGCCCTGCGCCACGCCGTCGCCATGCCCGACGAGCAGGAGGCGCTCTGCCTGGCGCTGTCCCTCGTCTGGTACTGGCAGATGCGCGACCTGCGCATCGAGGCCCGCAACTGGTGCACCGAGGTCATGGCGCTCGGTCCCGACCCCTTCACCGAGCCGGTCCGTCCCGCCACCGCGGTGTGGGAGCGCTGCACCGACGCCCCGCCCCCGATGACCGGCGAAGTCCTGTGGGAGGCCCGGCGCGGGGTGCATCTGGCCCATCTCGGCTGCATGGACACCGAACTGGACGCCTGGCAGACCCCGCGGTCCGAGGAGAAGCTGCGCGCCATCGCCCGTACCTATGAGCCCGGCCTGCCGCAGAACTGCCGCCTTCCCGGCCTGCTCTGGTCCTTCGCCGTGATGCTCACCGGCGACATGGACCGATTGCGCGTCATCATGGACGCGTCCGTCGAGACCTGTCGCCGGACACCCGGCTTCGACTGGGAGCTGGCCTCCGGCCTCCAGATCCGGGCCAACTTCAGCGCCAACCGCACCGACTGGGCGGGCGACGCCGCGCGGGACGCCGACGAGTCGCTGGAGATCTACCGGCGCCTCGGCGACGCCTGGGGCACCGCCGAGGCCCTCTCCGCCCGCGCCGAGGCCCGCGAACGCAGAGGCGACTGGGCCCTGGCCGCCGCCGACTACGAGGCGGCCATCGGCCACGCCGAGTACCTCGGCGCCCGCGCCCAGGCAGCGGTCCTCGCCGCCCGCCTCGGCAGCGCCCTGCTGGAGGCCGGCGAGGGCGAGCGCGGTGAGCGGCTGCTGCGGGAGGTGATCGCCCAGCGTGAGGACTCGCACAGCGAGGCCATGCCCGTCGCCCGTCTGTTCCTGGCCGGCCGGCTCGGCCTGACGGGCCGCGTCGCCGAGGCCCGCGAGCAACTGCACCGACTGCGGCGGGATTTCCGTATCGCCAGCTTCGTCATCTTCGACGCGTTCATCCTTGGCGTGGAGGCCTGGCTGGACGCCGAGGAAGAACGCTACGACGACTG
The DNA here is from genome assembly GCF_040303285.1 of Streptomyces sp. NPDC096046. Classification (NCBI taxonomy): domain Bacteria; kingdom Bacillati; phylum Actinomycetota; class Actinomycetes; order Kitasatosporales; family Streptomycetaceae; genus Streptomyces; species Streptomyces sp. NPDC096046. The sequence goes on from NZ_JBEOSZ010000009.1 coordinate 94,912, forward strand.
TCTGGACCGGACCCGCAGGGCGCTGGAGCGGGCCGCCGACCCGCTGTCGGCCGCCATCGCACCGCAGCTGCGCGCGGTGTACCTGACCATCGGGGCCGGAGCCCTGGCGGGCCTCGACGGGGGGCACCGCGCAGCGGACGCGGCCCGCTGCCTCGGCGCCGCCGACGCGTTGCTGCCGCCGGGCCATGTGGCCCCGCGGCAGGAGCGCGAGGCCCGCGAGCGGGCGGAACGACGCGCGCGTGCGGTCCTCGGCGACCCGGCCTACGAGGCCGCGTACGCCGAGGGCGGCGGCCTCTCCCTGGAGGAGGCCGCCGCCCTCGTCTGACGCGGACCGGGCGCGTTCGGTCAGCTCTTGGTCCGGAACTTGTGGATGGCGACCGGCGCCATCACAGCCGTGATCGCCACGGACCAGCCGAGCGTCAACCACAGGTCTTGGGCGACCGGCCCGCCCACCATCAGACCGCGCGAGGCGTCGGCGAGGGTGGACAGCGGGTTGTAGTCGGTGAAGGCCTGGAGCCAGTCCGGCATCGACGTCGTCGGCGCGAAGATCGACGAGCCGAACTGCAGCGGGAACAGCACCAGGAACCCCATCGCCTGCACGGACTGCGCGCTCTTCATGATCACGCCGAGGGTGAGGAACACCCACATGATCGACGAGGCGAAGGCCGTGGACAGGGCCACGGTCGCGAACAGCCCGGGCCAGTTCGTGATCTCGAACCCGACCGCGACGGCGACGATCATCAGCACGGCGGTCGCGAACAGCATCCGCAGCAGCTCCACCGAGATCTTCGCGAACAGCACCGAGCCGCGGCCGATGGGCAGGGACCGGAAGCGGTCCATGACACCGGAGTTGAAGTCCTGGCTGAAGCCGGTGCCGACGCCCTGGGAGAGGGTCATGCTCATCATCGCGATCATGCCGGGGATGACGTACTGCACGTACTGGTCCTGCCCGCCGCCGAGCGCCTGCCCGATCGAGCCGCCGAACACGAACACGAACAGCAGGGTGAAGACGACCGGCATCAGCAGCGCGTCGGCCATCGACTCCGGGTCCTGGCGGATCCACAGCAGGTTGCGGCGGACCAGGGCACCGGTGTGCCGCAGGTGCCCGCGCAGGGAGATCCGGGCGTCGTCGGCCGGCGCGGGGGCGGAAACGGTGGCGGCACTCATACGGCGACCTCTTCGCGGTCCTCGGTGGGCACGGTGTCCTGCGGCGCACTGGCGCGGTGGCCGGTGAGGGACAGGAACACCTCGTCCAGGCTGGGCAGTTCGGTGGTGACGGCGGCGAGCGTGACGCCGCGGGCCGTGACGGCACCGACGACGGCGGTCAGCTGCTCGTCGCTGAGGATCGGTACGAGGAGGGTCCCGGAGTCGCTGTCCACGGTCGTCGTCGCGAGTCCGGTGATGCCGAGGTCGTCCAGGTGCGCGGCGAGCGGCCGCAGGTGCAGGGCGTCGGCCGGCCGGATCCGCAGGGTGCGCCCGCCGACCTTGGCCTTGAGTTCCTCGATGCCCCCGCCCGCGACGACCCTGCCCTTGTCCACGACCATCAGCTCGGAGGCGAGCTGCTCGGCTTCCTCCATGTACTGCGTGGTCAGCAGCACCGTCACGCCGTCGCCGACCATGGTCCTCACCTCCTGCCACACCTCGTTGCGGGTGTGCGGGTCGAGCCCGGTGGTCGGTTCGTCGAGGAAGAGGACGGCGGGCCGCCCGATCATCGAGGCGGCCAGGTCGAGCCGCCGCCGCATACCGCCGGAGTAGGTGCTCGCGGGCCGCTTGGCGGCCTCGGTCAGCGAGAACCGTTCCAGCAGTGCGTCGGCACGCGCGCGTGCCTCCTTGCGGGGCAGGTCGAGCAGCCGCCCGATCATGTACAGGTTCTCCCAGCCGGGGAGCTTCTCGTCGACGGAGGCGTACTGCCCGGTGAGCCCGATCACCCGGCGCAGCTGCCGCGGCTGCCGTACGACGTCGTACCCGGCCACGGTGGCCCGCCCCGAGTCGGGCGCGAGCAGTGTGGACAGGATCCGGACGAGGGTCGTCTTCCCGGCCCCGTTCGGCCCGAGCACCCCCATCACGGTGCCCTCCCGCACCTCCAGGTCGACCCCGTCCAGAGCCTTGGTCTCCCCGTAGTGCTTCACCAGCCCCCGCACGGTCACAGCGGCGCCGCTGGTCTGCTTGTCGATTCGCGTCATGGGACTGACGTTCTCAAGGCCCACCGACAAATCACCGACAAGCTACCGACACCTCGACAACGACCACCGCGACCGTCGAACGACGACCACCGCGACCATCAATTGAGGAACCACGACGGCGAGCAGCCACCTCCGCGAGAGCGGCGCCGGTTTAGGCGCAAAAGGGGGACAGCCCGTCGACGGGGGACGATCGACGGGCTGTCCGTGGTACCGCTGTGGCTCTAGTGGACGGAGTGCTCCTCCCGCGGGAACGTTCCGCCGACGACCTCGTCCGCGAACGCCTTCACCGCGTCACCCATGACCTCACGCAGATGGGCGTACTGCTTCACGAACTTCGGCATCCGCCCGCCGGTCAGACCCAGCATGTCCGTCCAGACCAGCACCTGCGCGTCGGTCTCGGCGCCCGCCCCGATGCCGACGGTCGGGATGTGCAGCACCCGCGTCACCTCGGCGGCCAGCTCCGCGGGGACCAGCTCCAGCACCACCGCGAACGCGCCCGCGTCCTGCACGGCCTTGGCGTCCCGCAGCAGCTGCTGGGCCGCCTCCTCGCCGCGCCCCTGCACCCGGTAGCCCATCGCGTTGACCGACTGGGGGGTCAGCCCGATGTGCGCCATGACCGGGATGCCGGACTCGACGAGCAGCCGGATCTGTTCGTGCGACCGCTCGCCCCCCTCCAGCTTCACGGCCTGCACGCCCGCCTCCTTCACCAGCCGGGTCGCCGAGCGCAGCGCCTGCACCGGACCCTCCTGGTAGGAGCCGAAGGGCAGGTCGCCGACGATCAGGGCGCGCGAGGTGCCCCGTACGACCGCCGCCGACAGCATCGTCATCTCGTCGAGGGTGACGGGCACGGTCGTCTCGTACCCGAGGTGGCAGTTGCCCGCCGAGTCGCCGACGAGCATCACCGGGATGCCGGCCTCGTCGAAGACGGACGCCGTCATCGCGTCGTACGCGGTGAGCATCGGCCACTTCTCGCCGCGCTCCTTGGCGGCGGCGATGTCGCGCACGGTGATACGGCGGGTGCCCTTGCCCCCGTACAGCGACCTGCCGCTGTCGGAGGACTTCGCCCGAGCACTCTGGGCAGCCGGAAGCTGCGTCATTACACGGCTCCTCACACGTCATCTCGAGGCGCCCTGACGGCGTCCCCGGACCACGTCCATGGTGGCACCTCGTGCCACCGAGGGCTAGGGGAGCCCCCGTGAGTTCCGCCCCGGCTCCGCAGGCGGTGCTGTGTAAGAGGCGGGTAAGATGATTGCAATACGAGACGGTCTCGTATCGAAAAGGCTCTAGGCTCGACCGTATGACTACCTCTGCCGACCCGGCCGCGCCCACCGGCCCCCGCGTACCGGAAGCGGTGCACCGGCGCCGCTGGGCGATCCTCGGCGTGCTGATGCTGAGCCTGCTGATCGTCGTGCTCGACAACTCGATCCTGAACGTCGCCATCAAGACGATCTCCACCCCGGCCCCCACCGGCCTGGGTGCCACGCAGAGCGAGCTGGAGTGGGCGATCAACGCCTACACCCTCGTCTTCGCGGGCCTGCTGTTCACCGCGGGGCTGCTCGGCGACCGGCTGGGACGCAAGAAGACGCTGCTCGGCGGTCTCGCCGTGTTCGGCATCGGCTCCGCGTTCGCCGCGTTCTCCGGCTCGGCGGGCGAGCTGATCACCTTCCGGGCCGTGATGGGACTGGGCGCCGCGTTCGTCATGCCCGCCACCCTCGCCGTCCTCATGAACGTCTTCGAGCGCGAGGAGCAGCCGAAGGCCATCGGCGTCTGGGCGGGCGGCGTCGGCCTCGCCGTCGCCATCGGCCCGATCACCGGCGGCGTGCTGCTGGAGCACTTCTGGTGGGGCTCGGTCTTCCTCGTCAACGTGCCGATCGTGCTGCTCGCGCTCGCGCTGATGCTCTGGCTGGTGCCCGACTCGCGCGACCCGCGCCCCGGCCGGGTCGACCCCGTCGGCGTGGTGCTGTCCGTCGTCGGCCTGGTCCTGCTCGTCTACGGCATCATCGAGGGCGGCCAGCACGCCGACTTCACCGACGTCACCGTGCTGTCCACCATCGGAGCCGGTCTCGCCGTGCTCGTCGCGTTCGTCGTGTTCGAAAAGCGCAGCGACCACCCGTCGATCGACGTCACGTACTTCCGGAGCAAGGCCTTCTCGGCCGCCATCGCCGCCATCGCGCTGGTCTTCTTCGCGCTGATGGGCGTGACCTTCTTCTCCGTCTTCTACACGCAGAGCGTGCGCGGCTACTCGCCCCTGCAGACGGGCCTGCTGATGCTGCCGCTGGCCGCCGCCCAGCTGATCTTCGCACCGCGTGCCCGGCTGGTCGTCGACCGCTTCGGCAACAAGGTCACGACCACGGCCGGTCTGCTCGTCATCGCCGCCATGCTGGCCGCCTTCGCCACCCTGGACGCGGACACCCCCATCTGGATCCTGGAAGTGATCTTCTTTCTGATGGGCGCCGGCATGGCGCACATCATGACGCCGGTCAGCGTCGTCATCATGCAGGCCCTGCCCCGCGAGAAGGCCGGCTCCGCCTCCGCGCTCAGCAACACCTTCCGGCAGGTCGGCGGCGCCCTCGGCGTCGCCGTCCTGGGCTCGGTGCTGTCCACGGCGTACCGCACGGACATCGAGGACAAGCTCGGCGCGCTGCCCCCGGCCCTGCGCCACACCGCGGGGGAGTCCATCGAGGCCACCCTCGGTGTCGCGGCCGGGCTGGGGCCGCGGGGCGAGTCCCTGGTCGCCCCGGCCTACGCCGCGTTCCTGCACGCGATGCACGTCACCGCCCTGTGGGGCGCGGGCGTCGCCCTGGCCGGCGCGGTCGTCGTGGCGCTGTTCCTGCCGGGCAGGCCGCCGGCGCCCCGGAAGACGGAGGGAGAGCAGGAGTTGTCGCACACCAGATCGTAGGCCTGCGGGAGAATTCACTCCCGCGCAGCAGACTCCCGCGCAGCAGGAAACGGTCTCCACCCGGTCAGGAAAGGACGCAGCGACGTGAGCCTCGCCGAACGGCATCCCCCGCACGACGGCCCCGGGAGGGGCCGCCCCAGAAGCGAGGCCGTCGAGGGCGCCATCATCGAGGGCGTGATGAAGCTCCTGGAGGAGGGCGTGACCCTGGCGGAGCTGTCCATCGAGCGCATCGCCCGCACCGCCGGGGTCGGCAAGGCCACCATCTACCGCCGCTGGCGCGGCAAGGAGGAACTCTTCGTCGACGTCGTGCGCGCCGCCGAGCCGCCGGACCCGCCGCTCCCCGGCACCTCCCTGCGCGACGACCTCGTGGTCCTGCTGGAACAGGTGCGCCGGCGCGGCCTGGCCAACCGCTCCTCGGCGATCCTGCACAGCGTCCAGGCCCAGATGAAGAGCAGTCCGAAGCTCTGGGCGGCGTACCACGCCACCGTCGTCGCCCCGCGCCGCCGGCTCGGTCTGGAGGTCCTGAGCCGCGGTCAGGAGAACGGCGAACTGCGCGCGGACCTCGACCTGGAACTGCTGAACGACCTGTTCGTCGGCCCGATGCTCGTGCGCGCCGTGCTGAGTCCGGACGCCGAACTTCCCGACGACCTCGCCGAGCAGATAGTCGACACCCTGCTCGCGGGACTGCGCCCCGACAGCTCACCGCCCGTCAGTTCGACCTCCCACGAGGCCTAGTGTGCGCGTTTCGTCACAGAGGGCGCTTTCGGCGGGCGTGAGCGGAACTCGCCGCGGGGACTCGGACGTCATCGCCCCTGTACGGCCGTCGAGGACGACGGGAACGGAACGGATCATCCCCTAGGGTCGTAAGACACGGGGGCGATGGTGTGCACGGCAGGCAGTGAGGCGACGGTATGGCGCAGCAGGCGTACATGACGGAGACGGACAACGGCGGCTCGGGGCCCGAGCACCGGGGAACCCGGCTTCGGCGCCTGTTCGACCGGCTGGCGGGTCCCTGGCGGGGCGATCCGCGGATCTGGCGCCGCGGGCTGGTCCTGGCCGGGTGCGCGGTGCTGCTGACCCTGGTCATGGGGCTGCACTCCCGCATCCCGAACAGGATCGGCAACCTGGGCAGCCTCATCGAGACGTTCCTGCCCTGGCTGGGGATCCCCGTCGCCCTGCTGTTCGTCCTCGCCCTGGTCCGCCGGTCCGCGACCGCGCTGATCGCGGTGGTGCTGCCGTCCGCGGTCTGGCTGAACCTCTTCGGCGGCCAGCTCAGCGACAAGACCGCGACCGGCGGTGACCTCACCGTGGTCACCCACAACGTCAACGCCGACAACCCCGACCCCTCGGGCACCGCCCGTGACGTGGCCGCCTCCGGCGCCGACGTGCTGGCCCTGGAGGAGCTGACGCCGGCCGCGGTCCCCACGTACGAGAAGGCGCTGGCGTCGACGTACCGCTACCACTCGGTGCAGGGCACGGTCGGGGTGTGGAGCAAGTACCCGCTGAGCGGTGTCCGGGACGTCGACCTCGACATGGGCTGGACCCGCGCGATGCGCGCCACCGTGACCGCCCCGGCCGGGCAGGTCGCGGTCTACGTCGCCCATCTGCCGTCGGTGCGCGTGAAGATGGAGGCCGGCTTCACGGCCCGGCAGCGGGACCGCAGCGCCGACTACCTCGGCGAGGCCATCGCCGACGAACCGCTGAAGAACGTGGTCCTGCTCGGCGACCTGAACGGCACCATGAACGACCGGGCGCTCAACGCCGTCACCTCCCAGATGCGCTCCACGCAGGGCGCGGCCGGCAACGGGTTCGGTTTCAGCTGGCCCGCGTCGTTCCCGATGGCGCGCATCGACCAGATCATGGTCCGGGGCCTGACACCGGAGAGCTCGTGGACCCTCCCGCGAACGGCCAGCGACCATCTGCCGGTCGCCGCCCGTGTGAGGGTCGCCACAAGCGGCTCCTGAAAACCGCTGGTCAGGGCTCTTCGGGGCCGACACCCGCAGCTACGGCGTGACGCCGTGGAACAGTGCGCCTGCGAGACTTTGTTCCGTACTTGAACATACGCGTACGGATCTCCCGGCAAGTCTCGAAAGGCTCCTTCATGCCCCTGGCCCTGCTCGCCCTCGCCGTGGGCGCCTTCGGCATCGGTACGACCGAGTTCGTGATGATGGGGCTGCTGCCCGATGTCGCGAACGACCTGAACATCTCGATACCCGCCGCCGGCCACCTGGTGTCGGTGTACGCGCTGGGCGTCGTCATCGGCGCCCCGCTGCTGGCCGCGGTCACCGCGAGGATGTCCCGCCGCACGGTCCTGATCGGCCTGATGGGACTGTTCGTGGTGGGCAACGCCCTGTCGGCCCTCGCGCCCGGCAACGGCTGGCTGCTGGCCGCCCGCTTCCTGAGCGGCCTGCCGCACGGTGCCTTCTTCGGCGTGGGCGCCGTCGTCGCGACGAACATGGTCGCCCCCGAGCGCAAGGCGCGCTCGGTCTCGCTGATGTTCCTCGGCCTGACGGTCGCGAACGTCGCGGGCGTGCCGGTCGCGACCCTCACGGGCCAGCACCTCGGCTGGCGGGCGACCTTCCTCGGCGTCAGCGCCATCGGCCTGGCGGCGATCGCCGCGCTCGCGTTCCTCGTCCCGCACGACCACGAGCACACCACCGCCCAGGGCCTGCGCGGCGAACTCGCCGCCCTGCGCTCCCTGCCGGTCTGGCTGTCGCTCGGCACCACCGTGGCGGGCTTCGGTGCCCTCTTCGCGGCCTACAGCTACATCACGCCGATGCTCACGGACGCCGCCGGCTACACCGGCGCCGGCGTCACCCTGCTGCTGGCGCTGTTCGGCGTCGGCGCGACCGCCGGCAACCTGCTGGGCGGCCGCCTGGCCGACCACTCCCTGCGGGGCACCCTGTTCGGCGGCCTCACCTCGCTGGTGGCGGTCCTGGCGCTGTTCCCGCTGCTGATGCGCACGGAGCTCACGGCCGCCGTGGCCGTGACCCTGCTCGGCATGGCGGCCTTCGCCACCGGCTCCCCGCTGCAGCTCATGGTCATGGAGAAGGCCTCCTCGGCCCCGTCCCTGGCCTCCTCGGCCAACCAGGCCGCCTTCAACCTGGCCAACGCGGGCGGCGCCTGGATCGGCGGCCTCGCCCTGGCGGCGGGCTTCGGCGTCACCTCCCCGGCCACGGCCGGCGTCGCCCTGGCCGTCCTCGGTCTGGCCGTGGCGTCGCTGGCCTACGCGGTGGACCGCCGCCGGGCGCCGGTCGCCGGACGCGAGCGGATCGTGGCGAGCCATGTCCCGCAGGAGGCGCGAGCGGCACACCACTGACGGCTTGCGGTGCGCGGCGGCCCGGGGGACGAGGCCCCGCGGGCCGCCGTCGCGTCTACCGGGGTGCCCGGCGCCGCGCCGCGACGATCGCCGAACTGGCGGGCGTGGTGAGGACTTCGGCCGCGTCCAGGTCCGGATGGGTCAGGTAGAACAGGCGCAGCTCGTCCACCTCACCCTCGAACCGGGGCGGCCACTGGGCCGACGGAGTGAAGTCGTCCAGGACGAGGATCCCGCCGGGGGCCAGCAGATCGACGACCCTGCGGGGATCGTCCCGCTTGCCTCCGCCGTCGCAGAAGAAGACGTCGAACGGGGCGTGCGGTTCGAGCAGCCGCCAGTCGCCGGTGAGGACGCTGACGCGGCTGTCGTCCGCGAAGACACCGGCCGCCCGACGGGCCAGCTCCTCCTCACGCTCCACGGTGACGAGCCGCGCCCCCTCCCCGAGGCCGCTGTGCAGCCAGGCCGTCCCCACACCCGATCCGGTCCCGCTCTCGGCGACGACCCCGCCGGGCTTCGAAGCGGCGGCCGTCCTCAGCAGCCTGCCCACCTCACGGATGCAGCTCTTCTCGAACCCCGCCTCGACGGCGAGACGTTCGGCGGCTTCGACACGGGACGGAACAGCACGCACTGCCATGGTCGGCCTCCCCTTCGCGGTGGGCCCGACGCTACCTGACCAGTTGTCAGGGCACGGACCGATCGGTCGCGGGTGGCACCGACGGCACCCGGCGCCGCCACCCGGTCGAAGCGGTGACGCACGCGGGAGGCGGCCCGTGCGGCCGGCCGCTACTGCGGCTGCGACGCGATCTGGATCAGGTTGCCGCAGGTGTCCTCGAAGACGGCCGTGGTGACGGGGCCCATCTCCAGGGGCTCCTGGAGGAAGCGGACACCGAGGCCGCTCAGGCGCTCGTGCTCGGCCCGCACGTCGGCCACGGCGAACTGGGCGAGCGGGATGCCGTCGCCGACGAGTGCGTCGCGGTAGGTCTTGACGGCCGGGTGGCCGGCGGGCTCCAGGAGCAGCTCCGTGCCGCCGGGCTCCTCGGGAGAGACGACGGTCAGCCACCGGTCCTTCTCGCCCACCGGGACGTCGTGCTTCTTCACGAAGCCGAGGATCTCGGTGTAGAAGCGGAGGGCCTTGGCCTGGTCGTCCACGAAGATGCTGGTGAGGCGGATTCTCATGGGGTGTTCTCCTCGGGTCCGGGTGCCTCGCGGCCGAGCCATCGCTCGGTGATGTGGCGCAGCGGGGCCGTGTTCAGGTCGTGGAACTTGTAGCGGCCCTCCCGCCTGGTCTCGACGAGCCCGGCGGCCTCCAGCACGGCGAGGTGCTGGGAGACCGCCTGGCGCGAGATGCCGAGCCCATGCCGCATGCTCAGCCGTGAGCAGATCTCGAACAGTGTCTGCCCGGACCGCTCCGTGAGCTCGTCGAGGATGGTGCGACGCGTGGGGTCGGCCAGGGCTTTGAAGAGGTCGTCGGCCACGACCTCACCATAGGCAAGTATTCACTTGCCTATCAAGTCCTCGCCGCCGGCCCGACCCGTCAGAGCGACTCCCGCCACCCGTTCGTGATCGGCAGCCGCCGGTCCTTCCCGAACCCCTTCGCCGAGATCTTCGTGCCCGGCGGGTACTGCCGCCGCTTGTACTCCGCCGTGTCCACCATCCGCAGCGTCTTCGCGACCAGCGCCGGGTCGTACCCGGCCGCCACGATCTCGTCCGCGCCCCGGTCCCGGTCGACGTACAGCTCGAGGATGGCGTCCAGCACCGGGTAGTCGGGCAGCGAGTCCGTGTCCACCTGGCCCGGGCGCAGCTCCGCGCTCGGCGGCTTGGTGAGGGAGTTCTCCGGGATCGGCGGCGTCTGGCCGCGTTCCCGGGCGGCCCGGTTGCGCCACTCCGAGAGACGGAAGACCGACGTCTTGTAGACGTCCTTGATGGGGCCGTACGCCCCGACCGAGTCGCCGTAGAGCGTCGAGTAGCCGACCGCCAGCTCCGACTTGTTGCCCGGGGCGAGAACGATGTGGCCCTCCTGGTTGGAGAGCGCCATGAGCAGCGTGCCGCGCAGACGCGACTGGAGGTTCTCCTCCGCCAGACCCGTCAGGCCCAGCGACCCCATGTACGCGTCGAACATCGGCTCGATCGCGACCGTGCGGTAGTTCAGGCCCGTGCGGCGGGCCAGTTCGGCCGCGTCGTCCTTGGAGTGGTCCGAGGAGTACTTCGACGGCATCGACACGCCGTACACGTTCTCCGGGCCCACCGCGTCGCACGCGATCGCCGCCACCAGTGACGAGTCGATACCGCCCGACAGGCCGATCAGGACCGACGTGAAGCCGTTCTTCGCGACGTACGCCCGCAGGCCCACGACGAGCGCCGAGTAGACCTCCTCGTCGTCGTCCAGGCGCTCCGCGTAGCCGCCCGCGAGCTCGGGCTCGTAGGGGGGCAGCGGTTCCTCGGAGAGCACCACGCGGTCGATGCGCAGGCCGTCGTCGACCACGCCCGTCGGGGCGTCGGCCGACGCCGCCGGCAGCTCCAGGTCCAGGACCACGCAGCCCTCGGCGAACTGCGGCGCCCGGGCCACGACCGCGCCGTCCTTGTCGACCACGATCGAGTCGCCGTCGAACACCAGCTCGTCCTGGCCGCCGATCATGGCCAGGTACGCCGTGGTGCAGCCGGCCTCCTGGGCCCGCTTGCGGACCAGCTCCAGGCGCGTGTCGTCCTTGTCGCGCTCGTAGGGGGAGGCGTTGATCGAGACCAGCAGGCCCGCCCGCGCCGAGCGGGCGGCGGGGACACGGCCGCCGTCCTGCCAGAGGTCCTCGCAGATGGCCAGGGCGACATCCACGCCGTGCACCCGCACGATCGGCATGCTGTCGCCGGGCACGAAGTAGCGGAACTCGTCGAAGACGCCGTAGTTGGGCAGGTGGTGCTTGGCGTAGTTCAGGACCACCTCACCGCCGTACAGCACCGCGGCCGCGTTCTGCGGCGCGCCGGCCGGCTGACCGTACTTCGGCTGGGCGGTCGCACTGCGGTCGAGGTAGCCGACGATCACCGGCAGCTCTCCGAAGCCCTCCTCGGCCAGGCGCGCGGCGAGCGTGCGCAGCGCAGCGCGTGAGGCCTCCACGAAGGACGACCTGAGCGCCAGGTCCTCGACGGGATACCCGGTCAGCACCATCTCCGGGAACGCCACGAGGTGCGCTCCCTGCTCGGCGGAGTGCCGGGTCCAGCGGACGATCGACTCGGAGTTGCCGGCGAGGTCGCCCACGCGGGCGTCGATCTGGTTCAGGGCGAGACGTAGTTGAGGCACGCCGCCCAGTGTAATCGTCAGAGCGACACAATGGGGTGGTGTGGGTCACCCCACACCACCCCGGTCCCCGTGCGGAGGTCAGTGCCGCCGGTACGACTCGACGTAGCCGCCCGCGGGCGAGCCCACGCCGGTGACGTCGTCGTAGCCCTTCACGGCCGTGAGGGAGCCGTCCTTGCCGAGACCGCGCACGGAGGTGGCCGGACCGCCGGTGGCGTCGTAGCCGTTCACGAAGTCGACGCGGGCCACGGCGAGGCCGGAGCCCGTCGGGTCGTCGGTGACGTCGTGGTAGACCCGGGCCGAGACCCGGGCGCCGTCGGAGGTGGCGCCCTTGTCCGCCTTGGCCGTGGCCCATGCGGGCCGGGTCCCGGCCGGCAGGGCGCGGACCGGATGGTCGGCGGCGTTGGCCGCGGGTATGCCGAGCGGCCGGCGCACCGGCGAGCATCGGCAGTGTCGCTGCCATGCTCACCCCGGCGCGCACGATGGCGCGGTTGGATCTCATGGAACCCCCTGTGCGGTTCGTCGCGAGTGGATCACTCGACGGACGCCACTCTCGCGATGAACCGTTCATGCCAGGGAATGGTCCAGCCCAAGAAGCTTTCCACGGAGGCCAAGAAGAGCCCAAGAGGCCGCAGTCAAGGGCGATTTGAGGCCTACGCGCAGGCCGCCGCTAGGAACGCGGCGCTGCGCCCCGCTCCTTGAGCATGTCCGCCATCAGGGAGATCTCCGACTCCTGCGCCTCCACCATGCCCTGGGCGAGCCGCTTCTCCACCCCCACCGCGCACCGGTCCACGCACCCCTCGGCCATGTGGACGCCGCCCTGGTGATGGTCCGTCATCAACTGGAGGTAGAAGACCTCCGCCCGCTTCCCGCTGAGCTCGCCGAGCTTCTTCATCTCCGAGTCGGTCGCCATGCCCGGCATCAGCGCGCCGTCCTCGCCGGAGGCCATGTCGCCCATGTCCATCCAGGTCATGGGCGGTTGGGAGGACACCTTGGGCAGAGCCCACAGATCGAGCCAGCCGAGCATCATGCCGCGCTGGTTGGCCTGCGTCTGCGCGATGTCGTACGCGAGGCGCCGGACCTCCTCGTCCTCGGTGCGGTCGCGCACGATGTACGACATCTCCACGGCCTGCTGGTGGTGCACCGCCATGTCCCGCGCGAACCCGGCGTCCGCGGACGCGGCGGAGGGGGTCACGCCGCCGCCGTCGTCCCCGGCGACCGCGTAGGTGATCGCACCGGCCGCGACGAGCGCCGCCGCCGCGGCCCCGGTGATCAGACCGACGTGCCTCACTTGGAGAGCCCGTTCGTGCAGGCGGCCCCCGGCTCGGGAGTCTGCTCGCCCTGGACGAACTTCTCGAAGAAGGCGTCCACGTTCGGGTCGCTCGCGCCCGTCACCGTGCGCTGGTGGCCCCACGCCGAGAGCATGATCGGGTCCTTCTGGTCGTCCAAGGGGCTCATCAGCGTGTACGGCGTCTTCTTCACCTTCGCCGCGAGCGCGTCGATGTCGGCCTTCTTCGCGGCCGCGTTGTACGTCACCCACACCGCGCCGTGCTCCAGCGAGTGCACGGCGTTGGTGTTGTTCAGCGGCTCGGTGTAGACGTCGCCGTTGCAGTTCATCCAGACCGGGTTGTGGTCACCGCCGACCGGCGGCTCGGAGGCGTACTTCACGGCCTTGGTGACGTGGTTGCGGGCCAGCTTCCCCTCCCAGGTCTTCACGCCGTCCTCGCCCGTCACGAACCTGCCCTTGCCCGAGGAGTCGCTCGCCACGGCGCCGCTGCCCTTGTCGCCGTCCTGGGACCGCACGAGCACGACACCGCCGACGACGAGACCGGTGACGACCACGACGCAGGCCGCGATGGTGAGGATCCGGTTGCGGCGCTCGCGGGACTGCTCGGCGCGCCGCATCTCCTCTATGCGCGCCTTGCGGTCCGTGCGGGTCTTGTTGGCGGAGCCCATGAGGTGTCCTTCGTGGGAAAAGTGACGGTCGGGTCGGCTGATCGTAATGCGGGAGACGGGGCGCCTCGTAGAGCGGCCGCGGGAATGGGCCGAATCGATACGGCACCGACAGCGGCACGACAGGTTCACCGACCCCGGCCCGCACTCCCGCCGGATCATGAGAACCACGGATTCCGTTTACCTGCGCTGCCTGTATGCCTGTATGCCTGTATCCCTGCCTGCATGCGGCTGCTGCGCTCCACCGACCCGGCCCTGCGGGCCCTGACGCGGCTCGCCGTCGCGGGCCGGTCCAGTCCGACGACCCGGGAGGTCGCGGACGGCATGGAGGTGCCCTGCCCCCACCTCGCGCAGGTCGTCGCCGAGCTCCAGCACATCGGTCTGCTCACGGCCCGCCGCGGCCGCGGCGGCGGCCTCACCCTCACCGAGCGGGGGCGTACGGCCCCGGTCGGTGAGGTCGGCCGCGCCTTCGAGGGCAGCGGCGACGTCGTCGACTGCGAGGACACCACCCCCTGCGGCTGCGCACCGCCCTGCGCCGGGCCCAGGAGGCGTTCTTCGCCTCGCTGGACCCGGCCACGACGGAGGACATCGTGGCGGAGCCGACCGGGGCTCTGCTGCTGGGATCTCGCGGGGCGCCGATCCCCGCGGGGCCCAAGCCGCACATCAAGTGGACGCGCGTGAGAGGAACCGGCCGTTACGGATGTCGGCGCGAGCAGGCACTATGGGCGGAAGAGCAGTTCACCTGCCGTAGGCGAGGCGTTCGACCCCGGGTCGGCCGGGCGATCATGGTCCGCAACGCGTTCGAAATGGTGGTGTGGTGGGATGCTCAGGTGCCCGACCGCCTCCCGTGGTACGGAAGACAGGCGGCCTGACCAGCAAGGATGGGGAAGCGGAAGATGGACAAGCAGCAGGAGTTCGTGCTCCGGACGTTGGAGGAGCGCGACATCCGGTTCGTACGCCTGTGGTTCACCGACGTGCTGGGCTTCCTCAAGTCCGTCGCCGTGGCCCCGGCCGAACTGGAACAGGCCTTCGACGAGGGCATCGGCTTCGACGGCTCCGCGATCGAGGGCTTCGCCCGGGTCTACGAGTCCGACATGATCGCCAAGCCGGACCCGTCGACCTTCCAGATCCTGCCCTGGCGCGCGGAGGCCCCGGGCACGGCCCGCATGTTCTGCGACATCCTCATGCCGGACGGCTCCCCGTCCTTCGCCGACCCGCGCTACGTGCTCAAGCGCGCCCTCGCCCGCACCTCCGACCTGGGCTTCACGTTCTACACCCACCCGGAGATCGAGTTCTTCCTGCTGAAGGACCGGCCGCTGGACGGCAGCCGCCCGACGCCCGCCGACAACTCCGGCTACTTCGACCACACCCCCACCAACGTCGGCATGGACTTCCGCCGCCAGGCGATCACCATGCTGGAGTCGATGGGCATCTCCGTGGAGTTCTCCCACCACGAGGGCGCGCCGGGCCAGCAGGAGATCGACCTGCGCTACGCCGACGCGCTCTCCACCGCCGACAACGTCATGACGTTCCGCCTCGTCATGAAGCAGGTGGCACTGGAGCAGGGCGTGCACGCCACGTTCATGCCGAAGCCGTTCTCCGAGCACCCCGGCAGCGGCATGCACACGCACCTGTCGCTCTTCGAGGGCGACCGCAACGCGTTCTACGAGTCGGGCTCGGAGTACCAGCTCTCCAAGGTCGGCCGCTCCTTCATCGCGGGCCTGCTGCGGCACGCGGCGGAGATCTCCGCGGTCACCAACCAGTGGGTCAACTCCTACAAGCGCATCTGGGGCGGCGCGGAGCGCACGGCGGGCGCGGGCGGCGAGGCCCCCTCGTACATCTGCTGGGGCCACAACAACCGCTCGGCGCTCGTCCGCGTCCCGATGTACAAGCCCGGCAAGACCGGCTCGGCGCGCGTGGAGGTGCGCTCCCTCGACTCCGGCGCGAACCCGTACCTGGCCTACGCCCTGCTGCTGGCCGCCGGCCTCAAGGGCATCGAGGAGGGCTACGAACTCCCGCCGGGCGCCGAGGACGACGTCTGGGCCCTCTCCGACGCGGAGCGCCGCGCGATGGGCATCGAGCCGCTCCCCCAGAACCTGGGCGAGGCCCTGACCCTGATGGAACGCAGCGACCTGGTCGCCGAGACCCTCGGCGAGCACGTCTTCGACTTCTTCCTGCGCAACAAGCGGCAGGAGTGGGAGGAGTACCGCTCGGAGGTCACGGCGTTCGAGCTGCGGAAGAACCTTCCGGCGCTGTAGCGCCCGCCGGAGCGGGGTGAGCGCTGTCCGGTGAGGGGGGCCGGCGGGTCACGAACCGTCGGCCCCCTCCGCTGGGCGAGCCCCAGCGCGCCCGGGTCTGCTGTGCGGGCCCCGGCCGCGCCCCGTTCCGCTGCGCGAGCAGCGGGCCCCGGCCGCACCCGGTTCCGCTGCACGGGCAGCGGGCCCCGGCCGCACCCGGTTCCGCTGCACGGGCAGCGAGCCCCGGCCGCACCCGGTTCCGCTGCACGGGCAGCGAGCCCCGGCCGCACCCGGTTCCGCTGCGCGGGCCCCCGCGCCCCGTTCCGCTGCGCGAGCAGCGAGCCCCGGCCGCGCCCGGTTCCGCTGCACGGGCCCCGGCGCCCGCAGGTGCCCTTCACCGGCGCCCGCAGGTTCCCTTCGCCGGGGCCTGCGTCCCCGGCGCGCTCACACCGACGCGTTCTGCGACGCCGTCGTCCAGGCGAAGCCGTCCGGGTCGGTGAACGGTTCCGCGTCGGCGCCGATGGTGAGGCGGTGCGAGCCCGTGCCGTCGGGGGAGACACCGGCGACCTTGGCGAGGCCGCGGCGCTTGTACAGGGCCAGCTTGACCGGGCCCGTGCCGGTGTCGAACTCGACGTACTTGCCGCCGAAGCTCTTCGCCACGGCCAGACCGTGCTCCACGTAGAACCGCTTGCCGGCCTTCACGTCCTCCACGCCGAGCAGCAGGACGACCTCGTCGACCTGCCGCGTCGCCGGGCCGGTGTTCTTCTTCGACGACGACGCGATCTGCCAGATCGTCCCGTCGGGGGCCTGCACGACGCCCCCGTAGCCCCACAGCGACTTGGCGGCGGGCTTCAGAATCGTCGCGCCGGCCCGCAGGGCCGCCTCGACGAGGGCGTCCACATCGGCGGGCTGGGCGACCACGAGCGACAGCGTGAACCCGCGGAAGCCGGAGGTCGGTGCCTCCGACGCCCGTAGGCGCAGCCGGTCGTCCAGGCCGAACGCGGTCGAGTAGAAGCGGCCGGCGGCGGCGGGGTCGGCCACCTCGAGGGTGACGAATGCGAGGGAAGTCATGACAACGACGCTAATCGCGCTGCGGCACCCGTGCTTCTCGATTCCTGACCGGCTTCCCCGGGCTCCTCAGGCCTGCCGCCGCTTCAGATCCGCGAGCAGCCGGTGCAGCGGCTCCGTGGCCCTGCGCCGGTACTCCTGCACCGCCCACCCGTTGCCGTCCGGGTCCTGGAAGTGCATGAACGTGGCACCGTCGTCCGGGGTGTACTGGACGGGCTCCGAGACGTCGAGGCCGCGCGCGACCAGCTCCGCGTGGGCCGCCTTGATGTCGGCCACGCACAGTTGCAGCCCCTGGTAGGAGCCCGGGGCCGGGGTGGGGCCGGGGGTCATCTGCCAGATCGACTCGCCCAGGGCGATCGAGCAGCCGGAGCCCGGAGGGGTCAGCTGCACGATCCGCATCCCGGGCATGACCTCCTGGTCGATGTCCACGTGGAAGCCGACCTTGTCCCGGTAGAAGTCCCGGGCGCGATCGATGTCGGTCACGGGCAGCGGGATGACTTCGAGGGTGATGTCCATGGCGTGACTCCTTCGTCCGGCCTCATGAGAAGCCGCCCCGCCCGGTCGGAGCCGGCGGAACGGCTCCCCTCACGGAAGCCGAAAACGGTGCGCGGCGCCACCGAGTGGACGGCCGCACGGCCCGCGCCGTACGGGAAATGGCCCTCGCGTACCCCCTGTGGCCGGAAACCGCCGTACCGTTCCTCCCGCGCCGCGCCCAGTCCCCGCAGCCGCCCGCCCCGAATGCCGCGCGCACCCCGTCCGCCCACCGAACTTACCGGCGCTTCCCCAGGCCCGTGCGGTTAGGCTCAAAGCCGTACGACCTTGATCCGATGGACGTCCGAGGAACAGTGCGAGGGAGGCCCGGATGACGGCGGCGCCGGGGCGCAGGAGCAGTACCTTCACACGACTGCTGCGGCACGGCTTCACCGATGCCTCCGCCGCCGAGCGGCTCCTGGACAGCCCCGAGCTCGTGGCCCTGCGCGACGACCCGGTGCTGCTGGAGGCGCTGGGCGCCACCGCCGACCCCGATCTCGCGCTGCTCGGCCTCGTCCGGCTGCTGGAGGCCCAGCAGAGCCCCGGCGCCCGCCGGGAACTGCTCGACACCCTGATCGCGGCCAAGCCCCTGCGCGACCGCCTCCTCGGCGTGCTCGGCGCCTCCACCGCCCTCGCCGACCACCTCACCCGGCACCCGGACGACTGGCAGGCGCTCGTCATGTACGAGGCGTACGACCTGCACCCCGGGGTGGAGGAGTTCGAGGCGGGTCTCGCCGAGGCCACCGACCCGGTCTCCCTGCGCGTCGCCTACCGGCGCTGTCTGCTGTCCATCGCCGCCCGGGACGTCTGCGGCACGACCGGCGTCGCCGAGTCCGCCGCCGAGCTCGCCGACCTCGCCACCGCCACCCTGCGCGCCGCCCTCGGTATCGCCGAGGCGGCCGCGCCCGAGGACGCCGGCCTGTGCCGGCTCGCGGTCGTCGCGATGGGCAAGTGCGGGGGCCACGAGCTGAACTACGTCTCGGACGTGGACGTCATCTTCGTCGGGGAGGCCACCGAGGGCACCGACGAGACCAAGGCCGTCCGCGCCGCCACCCGGCTCGCCTCGCACATGATGCGGATCTGCTCCGAGACCACCGTCGAGGGCTCCATCTGGCCCGTCGACGCCAACCTCCGGCCCGAGGGCCGCAACGGCCCCCTCGTGCGGACCCTCGCCAGTCACCTCGCCTACTACCAGCGCTGGGCCAAGACCTGGGAGTTCCAGGCGCTTCTCAAGGCCCGCCCGGTGGCCGGCGACCTCGACCTCGGCGCGCAGTACGTCGCCGCCGTCCAGCCCTTGGTGTGGAAGGCCGCCGAGCGCGAGAACTTCGTGTCCGACGTGCAGAAGATGCGCCGCCGGGTCGTGGAGAACATCCCCGTCGCCGAGGTGGACCGCCAGCTGAAACTGGGCCCCGGCGGCCTCAGGGACGTCGAGTTCGCCGTGCAGCTGCTCCAGCTGGTGCACGGCCGGGCCGACACCTCCCTGCGCAGCGGTACGACCCTGGACGCCCTTGAGGCCCTGGCCGCCGGCGGCTACGTCGGCCGGTCCGACGCCGCCCAGCTCGACGAGGCCTACCGCTTCCTGCGTTCCATGGAGCACCGCATCCAGCTGTTCCGGCTGCGCCGCACCCACCTCGTCCCGGAGGACGAGGCCGAGCTGCGCCGCATCGGACGCTCCCTCGGCCTGCGCGCGGACCCGGTCGCCGATCTGCACCGCGAGTGGCGGCGGCACGCGACCGTCGTACGCCGGCTGCACGAGAAGCTCTTCTACCGGCCGCTGCTCGACGCGGTCGCCCAACTCGCGACCGGCGAGGCCCGGCTGAGCACCGAGGCGGCCCGGGAACGCATGGTCGCCCTCGGCTACGCCGACCCCGCCTCCGCCCTGCGACACCTGGAGGCCCTGGCCTCTGGCGTCACCCGCAAGGCCGCCATCCAGCGCACCCTGCTGCCCGTGCTGCTCGGCTGGTTCGCCGACTCGGCCGACCCGGACGCGGGCCTGCTCAACTTCCGCAAGGTCTCCGACGCCCTCGGCAAGACACCCTGGTACCTGCGGCTGCTCCGCGACGAGGGCGCCGCCGCGCAGAACCTCGCCCGCGTGCTGTCCGCCGGCCGTCTCGCGCCCGACCTGCTGATGCGCGCCCCGGAGGCGGTCGCCCTGCTCGGCGACGGGGACGGCGGCGGCCTGGAACCCCGGTCGCGCGCCCATCTGGAGCAGGAGATACTCGCCGCGGTGCGACGCGCCGACGGCGGTGCCCAGGCGGTCGCCGCGGCCCGGGGTGTGCGCCGCCGCGAGCTGTTCCGTACGGCCGCCGCCGACATCGTCGGCTCCTACGGCACCGAGGAGCAGCCCGCCGAGGCCGACCAGGGCGCCCTGGTGGACCGGGTCGGCGGTGCGGTGTCGGACCTGACCGCCGCGACCCTGGCCGGCACGCTCCGCGCGGTCGTGCGCGACGGCTGGAAGGACGGTCTGCCCACCCGCTTCGCCATCATCGGCATGGGCCGGTTCGGCGGTCACGAGCTGGGCTACGGTTCCGACGCGGACGTGCTGTTCGTGCACGAGCCGTGCGACGGCGTCGACGAGCGGGAGGCCTCCCAGGCGGCCAACAAGGTCGTCTCCGAGATGCGCAGGCTGCTCCAGATCCCCAGCGCCGACCCGCCCCTGCTGATCGACGCCGACCTGCGCCCGGAGGGCAAGTCCGGCCCCATGGTCCGCACCCTCAAGTCGTACGAGGCGTACTACCGCCGGTGGGCCCTGACGTGGGAGTCGCACGCGCTGCTGCGGGCCGAGCCGGTCGCCGGCGACGAGGAGCTGGGGCGCCGCTTCATCGAGCTGATCGACCCGCTGCGCTATCCGGCGGACGGGCTGGCCGAGGAGGCGGTACGCGAGATCCGGCGGCTGAAGGCCCGCATGGAGTCCGAGCGGCTGCCGCGCGGCGCCGACCCCAAGTTGCACGCCAAGCTCGGCCCGGGCGGCCTGTCCGACGTGGAGTGGACGGTGCAGCTCATGCAGTTGCGGCACGGCTCGGCGGAGCCGGGCCTGCGCACCACGCGCACCCGGGAGGCCCTGGCCGCCGCCCGCGGGGCCGGGCTCATGACGGACGAGGACGCGGCGATCCTCGACGAGGCCTGGGTCCTCGCCACGCGCGTCCGCAACGCGGTGATGCTGGTGCGCGGCCGGGCCGGCGACACCTTCCCGACGGAGCCGAGGGAACTGGCCGCCGTGGGCCGGTACCTCGGGTACGGCCCCGGCCACGCGGGCGACATGCTCGACGCGTACCGCCGGACGGCCCGCCGGGCGCGCGGCGTCGTGGAGGAACTGTTCTACGGCGTCGCCGAACGCTGACCCGACACCGTCCGGTGGCGGTTCCGAGTCGCTCAGCGCCGGGTCGGGCGGGTGAGAGCGACGCCGTGGGGAAAGGCGGTGCGCTCGGCGACGTCGAAGACGGTGGGGTCGAAGGCGCCGTCGAAGGCCGGTCTGCCCGCGCCGGCGACCACCATCGTCACCACGACGTATCCGGGCGGACACACGGAGTGCCGGGCGGGTTCCCGGACGTGTGCGTCAGGTTCTGGCCCGCGCCCTGGGCGCGCCCTCGCCGGAGGACGCGTCCGGGCGCCGTACCGGCACCGTCTCGGGCAGCGCGTACGGCTGGCGTCCGTACCAGAGCGTCGCCACCGCGAACCCGAAGGCCAGGCACAGCAAGCCGCCGACCGCGTCCAGCCAGAAGTGGTTGGCCGTGGCCACGATGACCACCAGCGTCAGCGCCGGGTACAGCAGGCCCAGCACCCGCACCCAGGGGACGCTCGCCAGGGCGAAGATCGTCAGCCCGCACCAGAGGGACCAGCCGATGTGCATCGACGGCATCGCGGCGTACTGGTTGGACATGTGCTTCAGGTCGCCGGACGCCATCGAACCCCAGGTCTGGTGGACCAGGACCGTGTCGATGAAGTCGCCGCCGTTCATCAGCCGCGGGGGCGCCAGCGGATACAGGTAGTAACCGGCCAGGGCGACGGCCGTGGTCGCGAACAGGGCCAGGCGGATCGCCGCGTAGCGGCCGGGATGGCGACGGTACAGCCACACCAGGACACCCAGGGTGACGATGAAGTGGAGCGTCGCGTAGTAGTAGTTCATCCCGACGATGAGCCAATGCACGGAGTTCACGGCGTGGTTGACCGACTCCTCGACGGCGATGCCCAGATGCTGTTCGACCCGCCAGATCCAGTCGGCGTTGCGCAGCGCCTCGGTCTTCTGCTCGGGCACGGCGTTGCGGACGAGCGAGTACGTCCAGTAACTCACCGCGATCAGCAGGATCTCGAACCAGAACCGGGGCCGGCGGGGGGTGCGCAGCCGGCGCAGCGGACCACGCCCCGTATCGGCCGCAACGGGGTCCGGGAGGGCCGCTTCCAGGCCCTCCGGCTTTGTTACGGTCGTTTCACCCATAGGCGTAAAGTCTGCCAGAAAAGGACTTCCCCACCGATCATCCCGCGGCCCCGCCAAGGCCGCATGTCCTGCGGCGGCATCAGGCCACAGGTCTCAGGAGCGACCGCGTTCCCCGGGCGCCGAAGCGGTCGAACCGCGTACCACCAGCTCCGGCATGAACACGAACTCGCTGTGCGGCGCCGGAGTCCCGCCGATCTCCTCCAGCAGCGTGCGCACGGCCGCCTGACCCATCGCCGGGACCGGCTTGCGGATGGTGGTGAGGGGCGGGTCGGTGAAGGCGATCAGCGGGGAGTCGTCGAAGCCGACCACGGAGATGTCCTTCGGCACGTCCAGACCGAGCTGCCGGGCCGCCCGGATCGCGCCCAGCGCCATCATGTCGCTGGCGCACACCACGGCCGTGCAGTCGCGCCCGATCAGCGCCGTGGCCGCCGCCTGGCCGCCCTCCAGGGTGTACAGCGAGTGCTGGACCAGTTCCGTCTCGACGGTCTCGGCGCCCAGGCCCAGTTGGTCCTGCACACAGCGCACGAACCCCTCGATCTTGCGCTGCACCGGCACGAACCGCTTGGGCCCGAGGGCCAGGCCGATCCGCGTGTGCCCCAGGGACACCAGGTGCGTGACCGCGAGGCTCATCGCCGCACGGTCGTCGGGGGAGATGAACGGCGCCTGCACCTTCGGCGAGAAACCGTCGACCAGCACGTAGGGCACGCCCTGGGCCCGCAGCCGGTCGTAGCGCTGCATGTCGGCGGTGGTGTCCGCGTGCAGTCCGGAGACGTAGATGATGCCCGCCACCCCGCGGTCCACGAGCATCTCGGTGAGCTCGTCCTCGGTCGAGCCGCCCGGGGTCTGGGTAGCCAGCACCGGCGTGTAGCCCTGCCGCGTCAGCGCCTGGCCGATGACCTGGGCCAGGGCCGGGAAGATCGGGTTCTCCAGCTCCGGGGTGATCAGCCCGACCAGTCCCTCGCTGCGCTGGCGCAGGCGCACCGGGCGTTCGTAGCCCAGCACGTCGAGAGCGGCCAGCACGGACTGGCGGGTGGTGGCGGCGACGCCCGGCTTGCCGTTGAGGACGCGGCTGACGGTCGCTTCGCTCACCCCCGCCTGCACAGCGATGTCGGCAAGCCGTGTGGTCACAGCACTGGACTGTAGCGGCCGGGCATCTCCTTGCACACCGACGGGACGCCGGGGGCGCGCCGTCGCACGGCCCGCTGCGGGTTGCTGGGTCATCGCGATCCCTCGAAGTCGTGGTCGGCGTCCGATCCGCAACGGATGATTCCCCCGGCGGAAACGGATGGCAAGTGCTTGCAGAGTCTTGCACAGCTGTCCGACTCCGCGCCGAACAGCCGTATGTCCGGGCTTCAGGGCGGTCGAGGGGAGGTCACGGCGGGATAACCATCACCATCTCTTGCACCTTTTTGCTGCAAGGTCTTTCGCAACGCCTTGCAGCGCGGCTAATCTCACCGACGCCCGGCGGCCAACGGCGCAGTCGGCAGCACGAACGGGCTTCACCCTCAAGGAGAACTCATGCGGCGTGGCATAGCGGCCACCGCTCTGGTGGCGTCCCTCGCCCTGGCGGCGACGGCCTGCGGCGGAAGCGACAGCGGCGACGAGGCCGACGGCCCGGTCACCATCACCTGGTGGGACACCTCCAACGCGACCAACGAGGCGCCGACCTACCAGGCCCTGGTCAAGGAGTTCGAGGCCGCCAACAAGGGCATCAAGGTCAAGTACGTCAACGTCCCCTTCGACCAGGCGCAGAACAAGTTCGACACCGCCGCCGGTTCCAAGGGTGCCCCCGACGTGCTGCGCTCCGAGGTCGGCTGGACCCCCGCATTCGCCAAGAAGGGCTTCTTCGCCCCGCTGGACGGCACCGAGGCCCTGAAGGACCAGGCCGCGTTCCAGCCCAGCCTGATCGAGCAGGCCAAGTACGAGGGCAAGACCTACGGCGTCCCCTTCACCACGGACACCCTGGCCCTCGTCTACAACAAGGAGCTCTTCGAGAAGGCCGGCATCAAGGAAGCCCCCAAGACCTGGGACGATCTGAAGAAGGCCGCCGCCACCATCAAGGACAAGACCGGCGTCGACGGCTACTGGGGCTCCACCCAGGCCTACTACGCCCAGTCCTTCCTCTACGGCGAGGGCACCGACACCGTCGACGTCGACGCCAAGAAGATCACCGTCACCTCGCCCGAGGCGAAGAAGGCCTACAGCACCTGGAAGAGCCTCTTCTCCGGCAAGGGCCTGCACAGGGCCGACACCACCGCCGACGCCTACGCCCACATCCAGGAGGCGTTCGTCAGCGGCAAGGTCGCCTCGATCGTCCAGGGCCCGTGGGAGATCACCAACTTCTACAAGGGCTCGGCCTTCAAGGACAAGAACAACCTCGGCATCGCCACCGTCCCGGCCGGCTCCACCGGCAAGGCGGGCGCCCCGACCGGCGGCCACAACCTCTCCGTCTACGCCGGTTCCGACGCCGCCCACCAGAAGGCCTCGATGAAGTTCGTCAACTTCATGACCTCGGCGAAGGCCCAGGAGACCATCGCGCTGAAGAACTCCACGCTTCCCACGCGCGAGGACGCCTACACCGACGAGGTCACGGCCGACCCCGGTATCGCCGGCTACCAGGGCGTGCTCGCCAGTGCCCAGCCGCGCCCGGCGCTGCCCGAGTACAGCTCCCTGTGGGGGCCGCTCGACGACGAGCTCATCAAGATCGCCGGTGGCAAGGAGTCCCTGGACAAGGGCCTCGGCAACGCCGAGACCGCCATCGCCAAGCTGGTGCCCGACTTCTCCAAGTGACGGCCGCCTGGCCGCCGGATCCCCCTGTCATGGGGACCCGGCGGCCACCGGCCCGCGCCTCAGCCCGGCAGCCCCCAGGGGGCGCCCGATGGATCTCCGCAGCGCCCGCGGAGATCCATCAGACACCCCCGTGACCTCCTTGAACCTCCAGAAGGTGTCGAACCATGACAGTCGCCATCGACCGAGCGACCGGCAAGCGGCACGGTGAGCGGGAACCGCGACCCGGACCGGCTCAGCGGCTGAAGAACGGCTTCCACAAGCACTGGTACGCCTACGCGATGATCGCCCCGGTGGCCATCGTCCTCGGCGTCCTCGTGCTGTACCCGCTGGGGTACGGCCTGTACCTCACCCTCACCGACGCCACCAGCCTGAACACCGCCCGCACGATCGGCGTCAACGAGATCGACGCCACCTACAAGTTCATCGGCCTGGACAACTACGCCGACATCCTGTGGGGCCCGACGGCGTACGACCGCTTCTGGTCGCACTTCCTGTGGACGGTCTTCTGGACGGCGGCCTGCGTCGCCCTGCACTACGGCCTCGGTCTCGGCCTCGCCCTGCTGCTCAACCAGAAGCTGCGCGGCCGCACGCTCTACCGGATGCTGCTGGTGCTTCCCTGGGCGGTGCCGACCTTCGTCACCGTCTTCGGCTGGCGGTTCATGCTCGCGGACGGCGGCGTCATCAACACCGCCCTGGGAGGCCTGGGCCTGCCCACCCCGATGTGGCTGGAGGACACCTTCTGGCAGCGGTTCGCCGCGATCATGGTCAACACCTGGTGTGGCGTGCCGTTCATGATGGTCTCGCTGCTCGGCGGCCTGCAGTCGATCGACGCGAGTCTGTACGAGGCCTCCGAGATGGACGGCGCCAACGCCTGGCAGCGCTTCCGGTACGTGACCCTGCCCGGACTGAGGTCCGTCAGCACCACCGTCGTACTCCTCGGCGTGATCTGGACCTTCAACCAGTTCGCCATCATCTTCCTGCTGTTCGGCAACACCGCCCCGGATGCCCAGATCCTCGTCACCTGGGCCTACCAGTTGGGCTTCGGGCAGCAACCGCGCGACTACGCCCAGTCCGCCGCCTACGGAATCCTGCTGCTGTCCGTCCTGATCGTCTTCACCTCCTTCTACCGCCGCTGGCTGAACCGCAACGACCAGCAGCTCGCGATCTGAGGCAGGAGTTCCCCATGAGTACGACCACCGTCGAGACCTCCGCCCCGGCCGGCGAGCGGCGTCCCGCACCCACCCCCGGCAAGGTCCGCCACCGCGGCGAACGCAGCCGCAGGGCCTCGCTCGCCTCGCACGCCGTGCTGATCCTCGCGAGCCTGACCGCGCTCTTCCCGGTCGCCTGGCTGGTCTTCCTGTCCCTCGGCCCGGACAAGGACGACTACCTCCACCCCGGGCGCATCTGGGGCAAGATGACGCTCGACAACTACGCGTTCGTCCTTCAGGACACCAGCTTCTTCGACTGGCTGAAGAGCACGCTGGTCGTGGTGCTGGGCACCACGCTCATCGGCGTCATCGTCGCCGCGTCCACCGGCTACGCGGTCTCCCGCATGCGGTTCCCCGGCTACCGCAAGCTGATGTGGGTGCTGCTGG
This sequence comes from Streptomyces sp. NPDC096046, assembly GCF_040303285.1. Classification (NCBI taxonomy): domain Bacteria; kingdom Bacillati; phylum Actinomycetota; class Actinomycetes; order Kitasatosporales; family Streptomycetaceae; genus Streptomyces; species Streptomyces sp. NPDC096046. Next base: position 121,205 of record NZ_JBEOSZ010000009.1, read on the forward strand.
TCACCCAGATGTTCCCGATCGCGGTACTGATCGTGCCGATGTACCAGATCCTCTCGGATCTGCAGCTCATCGACAGCTACCTTGGTCTCGTCCTGGTCAACTGCACGACGATCGTGCCGTACTGCGCCTGGCTGATGAAGGGCTATTTCGACACCATCCCGTTCGAGATCGACGAGGCCGGGCGCGTCGACGGGCTGACCCCCTTCGGCACGTTCGCGCGGCTCATCCTGCCGCTCGCCAAGCCCGGCCTCGCGGTCGCGGCGTTCTACAGCTTCCTCACGGCCTTCGGTGAGGTCGCGTTCGCCTCGACGTTCATGCTGAGCGACGACAAGTACACCTTCGCCGTCGGTCTGCAGACGTTCGTCAGCGAGCACGACGCACAGCGCAACCTGATGGCCGCGACGGCTGTGCTGATCGCGATACCGGCCGCCCTGTTCTTCTACCTCGTGCAGAAGAACCTGGTGACCGGGCTCACCGCAGGTGGCACGAAGGGGTGAAGGCGCGCCCCTCGGGCCACCGCCCGAACCGCACGTCACAAGCCCGAGGCGGCCGCGGCGCCCATCCGACCCCGCTGTGCCGCGGCCGCCTCGTCACCCCACCCACGCCTTCCATGACCGACCTCCTGTTACGCATCAAGGACGACATGAGCCAGCACTCAGCCGCACCTGTCCCCACCCCCACGTCCGCAGTGGCCGTCGCCAAGCGCCGCGACTGGTGGCGGGACGCGGTGATCTACCAGGTGTACCCGCGCAGCTTCGCCGACAGCAACGGCGACGGCATGGGCGACCTGGAGGGTGTCCGCACCCGTCTGCCGTACCTGCGCGACCTCGGCGTGGACGCCGTGTGGCTCAGCCCCTTCTACGCCTCACCGCAGGCCGACGCCGGCTACGACGTCGCCGACTACCGCGCTGTCGACCCCATGTTCGGCAACCTCCTGGACGCCGACGCACTGATCCGCGACGCCCACCGGCTGAGCCTCAGGGTCATCGTCGACCTGGTCCCCAACCACTCCTCCGACCAGCACGAGTGGTTCAAGCGGGCCGTCGCCGAGGGCCCCGGCTCCCCCCTGCGGGAGCGCTACCACTTCCGCCCCGGCAAGGGGGAGGACGGCGAACTGCCGCCCAACGACTGGGAGTCGATCTTCGGCGGCCCGGCCTGGACCCGGGTCACCGAGCCCGACGGCACGCCCGGCGAGTGGTACCTGCACCTCTTCGCCCCGGAGCAGCCCGACTTCAACTGGAACCACCCGGCCGTCGGCGACGAGTTCCGCTCCATCCTGCGGTTCTGGCTCGACATGGGCGTCGACGGCTTCCGGATCGACGTCGCCCACGGCCTGGTGAAGGCGGAAGGGCTGCCCGACCTCGGATCCCACGATCAGGTGAAACTGCTGGGCAACGATGTCATGCCGTTCTTCGACCAGGACGGTGTGCACGAGATCTACCGGCGGTGGCGGCTGATCCTCGACGAGTACGCGGGCGAGCGGATCTTCGTGGCGGAGGCGTGGACCCCCACCATCGAGCGCACCGCGAACTACGTCCGTCCGGACGAGCTGCACCAGGCCTTCAACTTCCAGTACCTGAGCACCCACTGGGACGCGGCGGAGATGCGCGAGGTCATCGACCGGACCCTGGAGGCCATGCGCCCGGTCGGCGCCCCCGCCACCTGGGTGCTGTCCAACCACGACGTCACCCGGCACGCCACCCGCTTCGCCAACCCGCCCGGCCTCGGCACCCAGATCCGCCTGGCCGGCGACCGCGAACTGGGACTGCGCAGGGCCCGGGCGGCGAGCCTGCTGATGCTGGCGCTGCCCGGCTCGGCCTACATCTACCAGGGCGAGGAACTCGGCCTGCCCGACGTCGTCGACCTGCCGGACGAGGTGCGCCAGGACCCGGCGTACTTCCGGGGCGCGGGGCAGGACGGTTTCCGCGACGGCTGCCGGGTGCCGATCCCGTGGACCCGGACGGGTTCGTCGTACGGCTTCGGCGCCGGGGGCAGCTGGCTGCCGCAGCCGGAGGGCTGGGGCGAGCTGAGCGTCGAGGCGCAGACCGGGCAGCCCGGTTCGACCCTGGAGCTGTACCGCGCCGCGCTCGCGGTGCGCCGTGAGCAGGCCGGCCTCGGGGCCGGCACGTCCGTGGAGTGGCTGCGGGCGCCCGAGGGCGTGCTGGCCTTCCGGCGCGGGGAGTTCGTGTGCGTCGCGAACACCACCGGCGAATCGGTGGCGATGCCGGCGTACGGCCGGGTGCTGCTGGCCAGCGGGGAGATCGTCGAGGTCGACGACGAGGCCAAGGTGCCGGCCGACACCACGGTGTGGTGGACCACCGCGACCGCGGGGCATCGCGCCTGATCTTCCTTTGAATTCGGTACGGCCCGCTGCCCTTTCGGGCGGCGGGCCCTTACTATCTGCGTCACCGCAAGGTTTGTGAACCTTGCAGCAAGAACCTTCAACGAAGAAGGAAACCCCACATGGCACGCAGATACCTCGCCGTCGCCGCGCTCGCCGCGGCTTCGGTTGTCATGAACCCGACTGGCGCACAGGCCTCCCCACCCGGCACCAAGGACGTCACCGCCGTCCTCTTCGAGTGGAACTTCGCCTCGGTCGCCCGCGAGTGCACCACCGCCCTCGGCCCCGCCGGATACGGCTATGTGCAGGTCTCCCCACCCGCCGAGCACATACAGGGACCGCAGTGGTGGACCTCGTACCAGCCGGTCAGCTACAAGATCGCCGGCCGGCTCGGTGACCGCACGGCCTTCCGGAACATGGTGGACACGTGTCACGCGGCCGGGGTGAAGGTCGTCGTGGACGCCGTCGTCAATCACATGGCGGCGGGCAGCGGCACCGGCACCGGCGGCTCGTCGTACGGCAAGTACGCCTACCCCGGCCTGTACTCCGCGCCCGACTTCGACGACTGCACCAGCCGGATCGGCGACTACCAGGACCGCTGGAACGTCCAGCACTGCGAGCTGGTCGGTCTCTCCGACCTCGACACGGGTGAGGGCTACGTCCGCGGCGCGATCGCCGGGTACCTGAACGACCTGCTCTCCCTCGGCGTCGACGGCTTCCGCGTCGACGCGGCCAAGCACATGGACGCGGCCGACCTCGCCGGCATCAAGTCCCGGCTGAACAATCCGTCGGTGTACTGGAAGCAAGAGGTCATCTACGGCGCCGGCGAGGCCGTCCAGCCCACCGAGTACACCGGCAACGGCGACGTCCAGGAGTTCCGCTACGCCTACGACCTCAAACGGGTCTTCACCCACGAGAATCTCGCCTACCTGAAGAACTACGGCGAGGGCTGGGGCTACATGAACAGCGGCGTCTCCGGTGTCTTCGTCGACAACCACGACACCGAGCGCAACGGCTCCACCCTCAGCTACAAGGACAACGCCACCTACACCCTGGCCAACGTCTTCATGCTGGCCTGGCCCTACGGCGCCCCGGACATCAACTCCGGCTACGAGTTCACCGACCACGACGCCGGCCCGCCGAACGGCGGCCAGGTGAACGCCTGCTGGCGGGACGGCTGGAAGTGCCAGCACAACTGGCCGGAGATCAAGTCCATGGTCGGCTTCCGCAACGCCACCCGGGGCCAGGCGGTCACCGACTGGTGGGACAACGGCGGCGACGCCATCGCCTTCGGCCGGGGCGGCAAGGGCTTCGTGGCCGTCAACCACGAGTCCGGCTCCCTGACCCGCACCCACCAGACCTCGCTGCCGGCGGGGAGGTACTGCGACGTGCAGAGCGACACGGTGGTGACGGTGGACTCCAGCGGCCGGTTCACGGCGACCCTGGGCGCGCACACGGCCCTGGCGATCCACGTGGGCAAGTCCGCCTGCTGACGCGGAAGGACCCGCTTCCCGGTGCGAGCGGCCCCCGCGGCACGTCCTGTGACGGCTGGGGCCGCCGTGCCGGACCAACTCCGGTGGTTGAAAGTTCTTTCCAATGGTTTCAGAACTCTTGCTGTAAGGGTTTCGGCGGCGATACGGTCGCGCGGGGTCGGACCCGAGAGAGCCGCAACGCAAGGAGTCCACGTCAGTGATACCGAGATGGCGTGCGCCCTCAAGGCGCCGAACCGCCCGTGCCGGACGGGTCGCCGCGGTCATGGCGACCGCGCTGACCGCGGCACTCGTCCAGCCGCTCGCCGCCGGGGCGGCCACCCCGCCGGCGCCTCCGTCCGACGCCCGGCTGGCCGCCGAGCCCGCCCGGCACGACGCCACCCGTGAGCAGTTCTACTTCGTCCTGCCGGACCGTTTCGCCGACGGCGACCCGCGCAACGACAAGGGCGGCCTGACCGGTTCGCGCCTGTCGACCGGCTACGACCCCGCTGACAAGGGCTTCTACCAGGGCGGCGACCTCAAGGGCCTGACCAAGAGGCTCGACTACATCAAGGGCCTGGGCACCACCGCCCTCTGGATGGCCCCGATCTTCAAGAACCAGCCCGTACAGGGCACCGGGGCGAACGCGTCGGCGGGCTACCACGGGTATTGGATCACCGACTTCACCCAGGTCGACCCGCACTTCGGCACCAACAAGGATCTCGAGACCCTCATCGACAAGGCCCACGCCAAGGGCATGAAGGTCTTCTTCGACGTCATCACCAACCACACGGCCGACGTCGTCGACTACAAGAAGAAGTCCTACGACTACCTCTCCAAGGGCGCGTTCCCGTACCTGACGAAGGACGGCGTGCCCTTCGACGACGCCGACTACGCGGACGGCCGGCGCGGCTTCCCCGCGGTCGACCGGGACTCCTTCCCGCGCACCCCGGTGGTCACCGGGAGGAACAAGGTGCCGTCGTGGCTCAACGACCCGACGATGTACCACAACCGCGGCGACTCCACCTTCGCCGGTGAGAGCTCCGCCCACGGCGACTTCTCCGGACTCGACGACCTGTGGACCGAGCGGCCCGAGGTCGTCCACGGCATGGAGAGGATCTACCAGCGCTGGGTGCGGGACTTCGACATCGACGGCTTCCGGATCGACACCGTGAAGCACGTCAACATGGAGTTCTGGACGCAGTGGGCCACCGCCCTCGACGCCTACGCCGCCCAGCGGGGCCGGGACGACTTCTTCATGTTCGGTGAGGTCTACTCGGCCGACACGAACGTCACCTCCCCGTACGTCACCCAGGGCCGGCTCGACGCCACCCTCGACTTCCCCTTCCAGGAGGCGGCCCGCCAGTACGCCTCACAGGGCGGCAGCGCCCAGCAGCTCGCCGGTGTCTTCGGTGACGACTACAAGTACACGACCGGCAAGGCCAACGCGTACGAGCAGGTCACCTTCCTCGGCAACCACGACATGGGCCGGATCGGGTTCTTCCTGAACCAGGACAACCCGAAGGCCACCGACGCCGAACTGCTCAAGAAGGACCAGCTCGCCAACGAGCTGATGTTCCTCAGCCGCGGCAACCCCGTCGTCTACTACGGCGACGAGCAGGGCTTCACCGGCTCGGGCGGCGACAAGGACGCCCGGCAGAGCATGTTCGCCTCGCGCACCGCCGACTACCTCGACGACGACCGGATCGGCACCGACCGCACCCACGCCGAGGACGCCTACGACACGAGCGCACCGCTCTACCGCAGGATCAGCGCCCTCGCGGCACTCCGCGAGGCCCACCCGGCCCTCACCGACGGCGTCCAGCAACAGCGGTACGCGGCCGACGGCCCGGGCGTCTACGCCTTCTCCCGCACCGACGCCAGGACCGGCACCGAATACGTCGTCGCCTTCAACAACGCCGGCGAGAAGAAGACCGCGACCTTCCCGACCGGCTCGGCCGGCATGACCTTCAAGGGCATATACGGCACCGACGCCGCCCCGAAGAGCGACGGCGGCAAGAAGCTCACCGTCACCGTCCCGGCCGGCTCGGCGATCGTGCTCAAGGCGGCCGGCCGGCTCGCCCCGCCCGCCACCGAGCCCACCCTCACCCTGAAGGCCCCGGCGGCCGGCGCCACCGGCACGGTCGAGATCACCGCGGACGTCGACGGCGGGCAGCTCAACCGGGTCGTCTTCGCCGCGCAGACCGGCCACGGCAAGTGGCGGGTCCTCGGCTCCGCCGACCACGCCCCGTTCAAGGTCACCCACACGATCGGGAAGGACGTGGCGCCCGGCACCGCCCTGCGCTACAAGGCCGTCGTCGTCGACTCGGCCGGCCGCACCGCGAGCGCCCTCGCCGCCTCCACCACCGGCACTCCGCCCGCCCCCCAGCCGCCCACCGCCTCCTCCCGCGACTACGCGATCGTCCACTACAAGCGCGCCGACGGGGACTACGCCGACTGGGGGCTGTACGCCTGGGGCGACCTGGCCGAGGGCGAGGCCACCGAGTGGCCCGAGAGCCACCCCTTCACCGGCCGTGACGCCTACGGCGCCTTCGCCTGGGTCAAGCTCAAGCCCGGCGCCTCGGACGTCGGCTTCCTCGTCATCGACAAGGACGGCACCAAGGACGTCGCCACCGACCGCACGATCGACGTCACGAAGACCGGCGAGATCTGGATCGAGCAGGGCAAGGACACCGTCACCACCGAGCGGCCCGAGTACCCGGCGCCCGACAAGGGCAAGGCCGTCCTGCACTACCACCGGGCCGACGGGAACTACGACGGCTGGGGCCTGCACGTCTGGACCGGCGCCGCCAACCCCACCGAGTGGTCGAAACCCCTCGAACCGGTCAAGACTGATTCCTATGGCGCAGTCTTCGAGGTACCGCTCACCGACGGAGCCACCAGCCTCAGCTACATCCTGCACAAGGGCGACGAGAAGGACCTGCCCGCCGACCGGTCGCTCGACCTCAAGGCGAACGGCCACGAGGTGTGGCTGGTGAGCGGCCAGGAGAAGCACCTGCTCCCGCAGCCCGCGGGAAGCGCCGCCGCCCTCGACCTGACCACCTCCAAGGCCGTCTGGATCGACCGGCACACCCTCGCCTGGAACGGCTCCGACGCCGCCGCCTCCACCCAGCTGCTGTACTCCCGCGACGGCTCCCTCGCGGTCGAGGACGGCACCCTGACCGGTGACGCGAAGTGGCTGCGCCTGACGAAGAGCGAGCTGACCGACGCCCAGAAGGCGAAGTTCCCGCATCTGAAGGCGTACGACGCCTGGACCGTCGACCCGCGCGACCGCGACCGGGTCCGCGAGGCCCTGCGCGGCCAGGTCGTCGCCGCCCAGCACGCCGCCGACGGAGCCGTTCTCGCGGCGACCGGCGTCCAGATCGCCGGTGTCCTCGACGACCTCTACGACGCGACGAAGGCCGACCTGGGGCCGACGTTCCCCAAGAACCGCCCCACGCTGTCCGTGTGGGCGCCCACCGCGCGACGGGTGTCCCTGGAGATCGGTGACTCCACCGTCCCGATGCGGCGCGACGCCGGCACCGGCGTCTGGTCCGTCACCGGCCCGAAGTCCTGGAAGGGCAAGCCCTACCGGTACGTCGTGACGGTGTGGGCGCCCAGCGTCCGCGAGGTCGTCACCAACAAGGTCACCGACCCCTACTCCCTCGCCCTCACCGCCGACTCCGAGCGGAGCCTCGTCGTCGACCTGGACGACAAGTCGCTCAAGCCCTCCGGCTGGTCGGCGTACACCAAGCCGCAGGCCGTGCCGCTGCGGGACGCCCAGATCCAGGAGCTGCACATCCGCGACTTCTCCGTCGAGGACCGGACGGCGAAGCACCCGGGCACCTACCTCGCCTTCGCCGACAAGGCCGGTGACGGCTCCCGGCACCTGCGCGAGCTGGCGAAGGCGGGCACGTCGTACGTCCACCTGCTGCCCGCCTTCGACATCGCCACCATCCCGGAGAGGAAGTCCGACCAGGCGACGCCCGACTGCGACCTCGCCTCCTACCCGGCCGACTCCGACCGACAGCAGGAGTGCGTCGGGAAGATCGCCGCGAAGGACGCCTACAACTGGGGCTACGACCCGTACCACTACACGGTCCCCGAGGGTTCCTACGCCACCGACCCGGACGGCACGGCCCGCACGGCCGAGTTCCGCAGAATGGTGAAGGCACTCAACGACGACGGGCTGCGGGTCGTCATGGACGTCGTCTACAACCACACCGCCGCCAGTGGCCAGGAGAAGACGAGCGTCCTCGACCGGATCGTCCCCGGCTACTACCAGCGGCTCCTCGCCGACGGCTCGGTCGCGAACAGCACCTGCTGCGCCAACACCGCCACCGAGAACGCCATGATGGGCAAGCTGGTCGTCGACTCGATCGTCACCTGGGCCAAGGAGTACAAGGTCGACGGCTTCCGCTTCGACCTCATGGGCCACCATCCGAAGGCCAACATCCTGGCCGTCAGGAAGGCCCTCGACGCGCTCACCCTCGCCGAGGACGGCGTCGACGGCAAGAAGATCATCCTGTACGGCGAGGGCTGGAACTTCGGCGAGGTGGCCGACGACGCCCGGTTCACGCAGGCCACGCAGAAGAACATGGCCGGGACGGGCGTCGCCACCTTCTCCGACCGTGCCCGTGACGCGGTGCGCGGCGGCGGCCCCTTCGACGAGGACCCCGGCGTCCAGGGCTTCGCGTCCGGCCTGTACACCGAACCCAACTCCTCGAAGAACAACGGCACCCCCGCCGAGCAGAAGGCCCGCCTGCTGCACTACCAGGACCTCATCAAGGTCGGGCTCTCCGGCAACCTCGCCGGGTACCGCTTCACCGACACCGCGGGCCAGGAGGTCACGGGCTCCGAGGTCGACTACAACGGCGCCCCCGCCGGTTACGCCGACGCCCCCGGTGACGCCCTCGCCTACGCCGACGCCCACGACAACGAGTCCCTGTTCGACGCGCTGGCCTTCAAGCTGCCCGCTTCGACGAGCGCGGTCGACCGGGCCCGGATGCAGGTCCTCGCCATGGCGACGGCCACCCTCTCGCAGGGCCCGGCCCTCTCCCAGGCGGGCACCGATTTGCTGCGCTCCAAGTCGCTGGACCGCAACTCCTACGACAGCGGCGACTGGTTCAACGCCGTCCACTGGAGGTGCGAGGACGGCAACGGCTTCGGCCGGGGGCTGCCCATGGCGGCCGACAACAACGACAAGTGGCCGTACGCCAAGCCTCTGCTGAACACGGTCGAGGTGGGCTGCGAGCAGATCGAGGGCACCTCGGCGGCGTACCGCGACCTGCTGCGGATCCGGAGCACCGAGAAGGACTTCTCCCTCGGCACCGCCGAGCAGGTGCAGTCCCGGCTCTCCTTCCCGCTGTCCGGCAAGGACGAGACACCCGGCGTGATCACCATGCGGCTCGGTGACCTCGTCGTCGTCTTCAACGCCACGCCGCAGCGGCGGGAACAGCGGGTCGCCGCGCTCGCCGGGACCGGCTACCGGCTGCACCCGGTGCAGGCGGCGGGGGCGGACTCTACCGTCAAGTCCTCCTCCTACGCGGCGGAATCGGGCACGTTCGCTGTTCCGGGTCGCACGGTCGCCGTCTTCACCCGGACCGCCGGATAGCGCACTACGTTGGGTGGGGCGGGCCGTGACCCACGGTCCGCCCCACCCACACGCCCCGAGGGGCCGCCGACATGAACGCCAGCGGCAGGCAGCACAGCCCCGGCACCACCGTGCTGGTCGTCGACGACGTCGCGGCCAGCCGGTACGCCATGGGCGCGGTGCTGCAACGGGCCGGCCACCGGGTGGTGCCCGTCGCCAGCGGCGACGAGGCGCTCGTCGAACTCGACGCACGGCTGCGCGAGGGCACCCTGCCCGACGTGGCCCTCGTCGACGTGGGCCTGCCCGACATGAGCGGCTTCGAACTGTGCCGCCGGGTCCGGGCCCGACCGCCCATGGCCGCACTGCCCGTCGTCCACTTCTCCGCCGCGGCGACCGCGCCCGGCGACCGGTGCCGGGGACTCGACGCCGGCGGTGACGCGTATCTGACCGTGCCGGCCGAGCCGCTGGAGATCCAGGCCGTCGTCCGGGCCGCCGTACGCGGAGCCCGCCGCGGCACGGGCGCCGAGACCGCAGTCCACCGGCTGACGCTGCTGGCCGAGGCCATCATCGCCGTGCAGGCGGCCCGCTGTCCGCGGGAACTCGCCACCGCCGCCGCCGACGGCACCGCGGCCCTCACCGGCTCGCCCGCCGTGGTGTACGTCATCGACCCGGACGGCGAGTCCCACCGCGGCACCGCCCGGGGCCGCCCCGCGGCGGCCGGCGGCGACGCACACCAGGCGGCGGCACGGCTGGTCACCCGGCTCGCGGAGGGCCGCTCCGGCGTGCACACCAGTGTCGTCCCCGCGCCGCTGTGGCCGGCCGGGATCTTCCGGCCGGGCGTCGAGGAGGACGCCCGCCTGACCGTGGCGAGCGCCCAGAACGGCGGGACCACGGTGTGCCTCGCCACGCCCGTGCGGCGAAAGGTGATCAGCGACCCCGCGGACGACGGGCTGCGCGCCCGCCTCGCCCAGGCCACCGCGCTCGCCGCCGAACCGCTGCTGATGTACCGGGTGGAGCGGCACGTCGCCCTCACCCTCCAGCACAGCTTCCTGCCCCGGCCGCACAAGCTGCCGCACCTGCCGGGCGTCGACATCGTCGTCCGCTACGTGCCCGCCTCCGAGCAGACCGAGATCGGCGGCGACTTCTACGCCGCCCTGCGCACCCGCGACGGGGTGCTCACCGCGGTCGGGGACGTCGTCGGGCACTCGCTGGACGCGGCCACCGTCATGGTCGAGATCCGTCACGCCCTGCGCGCCTACTGCGTCGATGAGAGCGACCCGGTCGTACTGGCCGCCCGCCTCGACCGGATGCTCCAGCGGTACCACCCCGATGTCACGGCCACGGTGTGCCTGGCCCTGGTCGACCCGGGCAGCGGACGGGTCCGGATCGCCAACGCCGGCCACATCCCGCCCCTGATCCTGCGCGACGGGGGCGTCGCCCGGTACGCCGACGCCTGCGGTCCGCTGCTCGGGCTGGGGCTGGAGCGGCCCCCGGCGACCGAGTGCCGTCTGCACCGCACCGACCGCCTGCTCATGGTCACCGACGGCCTCATCGAGACCCGCGGCGTCCCCCTCACGACCTCCATGGACCAGCTCCGCACGGCCGCCGCCGACGCCCCGGCCGGCCTGGACCCCCTGTGCGACGTGCTGCTGGGCTGCTTCGGCCGCGACCGCGAGGACGACATCGCGATGCTGGCCCTGCGGTTGGGGCCTGTCTAAGGGGTCCTTTCACTATGAGCGTCCGATCAGGTCGCGTGGTCTGGTGCCGTGCATCGCAAGGCGCCGGAGCGCCCATGTAGCGGAGCTACCTGGGCGTTTCGGCAACGCGGCGAGGTGCGGTGCCAGGCCGCGCGACCCGGACGGGCATAGTGAAAGGACCCCTAAGGTGAGCCCACTGGCCCAGAACAGGAGTACTGATGCCGCAGATCACCGTCGACTATTCCGCCGACCTCGCGGACGGCTTCGACCGGCGCGGATTCGCCCAAGCGCTGCACGAGGCGACGGTCGAGATCGCGGCCGCCAAGCCACCGGCCTGCAAGAGCCGGTTCCGCCCGACCGAGGACATCGTCGTCGGCCCCGAAGCCGAGGGGCACGCCCATGTGCACATCCACATCGCGCTGCTCGCCGGACGCACCGAGGAGACGAAGGCCCGGCTCACCCAGGCCGCACTGGACCTGCTGCGGACGTATCTGAAGCAGCCCGAGGGGCACGCGCTGCACACCTCCGCCGAGGTTCGTGACCTGGACCCCTCGTACGCGAAGTTCGAGAGCTGAGACGGCTCAGCTCGCCAGTGCGACGAGCCGGCCGGCCAGGTGCGCGAACGGCCCGTCGGCCGGCTCGTCCTTCATGATGGCGCGCAGCAGCTCGGCCATCTCCTCGTCGTAGGCGGCGCTGACGGCGGCGAGGGCGGCGAAGTCATTGACGAGCTGCGGCTCCAGCTCCTCGCGCGGGATGCGCCGGCCGTCCAGCCAGATCAGCGCCGTCGACTCGGCGAGCGAGATCCAGGACCGCACGACCAGTTCGAGGCGCGCGGGCGGATCGGTCACACCCAGGTGCGAAAGGATCTGGACATACGCGGCCTGCCGCACGGAGTCGACGAGCGCGGTGGTCGTCGAGATGGTGCTCATGGAGCAGGCTCCGCCTGCGGAGACCGCCGGGCCGCCGCGCATCAGCGCGGAGAAACCGGGCCCGTGCTCGTCCACGAAGTCGAAGTAGCGGCGCATCACCCGCAGCAGCCGCGCCCCGAGCGGACCCTCGTGCGGCTCCACGAAGCGGGCCGCCAGATCGTCCGAGGCCCGCTGCAACGCCGCCTCGTACAGGCTGAGTTTGCCGGGAAAGTAGTGGTAGACCAGCGGGCGGGAAATGCCCGCGGCCGACGCTATCTCGTCGATGGAGACCTCGTCGGGCGAGCGGCGGCTGAACAGTTCGAGGGCGACGCCGATCAACTGCTGCCGCCGCTCCTCGACTCCCATTCTGCGGCGAACCCCGATCGTCATACGAACACCTTACCGATTGATTCCGGCCTCGAACGGGCCGGATCGATCGCGGAGCTCCACCCGAGGCCCCCGGGTGAGCGCCGGAAGCGCCCGTCAGCGCAGCCCGCTGAGCGAACGCCCGTCCTCCAGGGTCCCCTTGAGCTGAGCCTGCGCTCCCTGCTCGGCCGGCACGGTCAGCAGACTGCTCCGCGCCTCCCCCTCCACTGCGCCCGTCGCCCGGATCGACGCGGTCCCGTGGCCGCCGGCGGCCAGCAGGTACCAGTCGCCGCCCTTCGACTTCCACAGCACCCCGGCCAGCACATGCGGGTCACGGACCCCGCACGCCGGGGCGTTCTCGGCCTTCGCCGCCACCGCCCCGTACGCCCCGCCCGGCGTGTGGAACTGCGCCAGCACCCGTGCCCCGCCGCCCCGCCAGGTCTCGGCCCGGGTGCACACCCACGCCGCCGAACCGCTCGCGTCGGGCAGCGGCTGCTCGTTGAACGCCCAGGCGTTGACGCTCCGCACGCCCGCCGAGCGCGCCGTGCCCAGGGAGCAGGCGAACGGCTGCCAGGTGCGCAGCGCCGCGGCGCCGGACACCTCACCGGGGGAGCCCGGCCGTCCGACGGTGAGCCGCGCCGGAACCAGTTCGCCGAGGTCGGTCAGCAGCCGGGTCCGGGGGCCGTCGGTCACTTGCAGCACATTCCACGAGGTGCAGGGTCCGGACCGCAGAGCCGGACTGGCCAGCGACGCGGTCACCCCGTCGGTGAGCGTGAGGTCCATCGCGCCGGACCCCGGCTTCATCAGGTCCCGCTCGCTCGCCTTCGTCACCCAAGGGGCCGTCAGGTAGCGGACATTGCCGTCGGACCGGCCCAGGACCAGCGCGCCCGCCTCCGCCCGGCCGGCCCCGTCGACCCGGGCGAAGTCGAGGGCGGCGCCCTGGGTGCCCTCCTTCGGCTCGGCGTAGCGGGCGATGCGCAGACCGTCGTAGAGGATCACCACGCGCGCCGCGTCGACCGTCCCCGCGTACAGCAGCTGGGGCGGTCCGGCCGGGCCGCCGGAGAGGGTGCCGGGCGTCACCGACACCTGGACCGTCTCGCCGGGGCGGGCCCACACGGCCAGGGCGCGGCGCAGCAGGGCCTTGTCGCCGGTGCGGTCGCCGCGGGCCGGCCACACGGAGAAGTCGGTGCGCGCCGAGTTGCGCCACACGCCGGACGGGACCCGGGTCAGCTTCGCCGGGTCCAGGGCGGCCTGCGCGGCCGGGTTGCGCGCGTACGGGGGTGCCGCGGCGCCCTCGGGACCCCAGCCCTCACCGGGCAGACCGAGCAGCGCCCCGCACACCAGCAGCGCGGCGCCGCCGGCCAGCGCGGCCCGCAGATGCTGACGGCGGCGCATCAGGTCGGTGGGCCGGGCCTGGAGCGAGCAGGGGTCGAACTCGGGGGAGTCGAGCAGCCCGTACTGGGCGGGAATCCCGTCGGCCTCCAGCACCGCGCCCTCCGGGTCGGCGACGCCCGCGGCGGCGAGGACCTCGCAGACCCCGTCGTCGGTGAGCCGCTCCAGACCGCGCAGCGCGTACGCGGCCCGGGCCGGGCCCGACAGGGTGGACAGCCGCTGGTCCAGGGCGAGTTCGTCCGCGCCGCCGGAGCGCGGGAACAGTTTCAGGCCCCATACGTGCGGCAGCAGCGGCGGCAGCCGGGACCTCTTGGGCCACGCCTTCGCCTTCAGCGGGACCCCCGCCTCCAGTGCCGTGCGCAGCACCTGCAGCCGGATCAGGGCGTAGCCCGGGTCACCGTCCCGCCCGGTGGACTGGGCCGGGATCACCGGGGCCGGTGTGCGGGTGCGGGGGAGCGCCCGCTGGGTGAGGGCGTGCGCGGTCAGGACGCGGCGGCTGCGGCCCGGCCCCGGCGGCAGCGCCAGATAGGCCAGCCGGACGAGCCGCGGGTAGTGCTCGACGAGCGCGGCCTCGGCCTGCTCGACGTCGACGACCGGGCCGGCGGGTGCGGGGGGTGCGGGGGGCTGGGCGACATCCTGTGACTGCACGTTCAGCAGAACGAGCGAATCGTTGGATGGTCACCTGGCCGCAGGAGCGTCACGCCCCCGGGTGCTCCCCGGGCTCCACGAGCAGTCGGGCGTAATGCGCCGTCGACCGCTGGTAGGCCGGCAGATGCGGGGCCAGGGCGCCCAGGGCCAGCGCCAGGGCCTCCCGGTCGCGGCCGAGGCTCGACAGGCACAGGGCAAGGAAGGCGCGTACGGCGTCGTCCAGCTCGTCGGACGGCGCGACCAGCTCGGGCGTCAGCAGGGCCACGCCCTCCTCGGCCCGGCCGACGTTCCGCAGCGAGCTGGCCAGCTGGATCTTCGCCCGGCGGGCCTTGTAGGGGCTCACGTCGGCCAGGCCGAGCCCCAGCGCCTCCCGGTACAGAGGGACCGCCTTGTCGGAGCGGCCGGTGGAGTCCCAGGCGCAGGCCTGCTCGAAGGGGCCGTGCGGGCTGCCCTCCGGCAGCTCGGCGACGAGGGCGTCGACGTCGGAGCGGAAGCGGGCCTCGTCCTCCTCCGTCTCGGCGTAGTCGTCGAAACGGTCCCAGAGGGCGGCCACACGGTCTTCCCAGTCCTGATCCACCCGGACACCCTCGCACACGCGTGCACACCGGGGCAGCGGGATTTTGAGCACGGCGGGCGCCGCAGCCGTATCGAGGGCGAGAGCCTCGTGCCGGGGCTCCGTGCGGCATGCGTCCGGAACGTGCCGTGACAGGGACCGTGCCGGACAAGGACCGGAGGAACAGATGAGGGTGACCCGACCGATGCTGGCGCTGAGCGGCGCGGTGGCGATGCTGGCGCTGACCGGCTGCGGCGGATCCGGCGACAAGGACGAGGCTGCCGTTCCCGAGGCGGTGACCGGCAGCCTGGAGCACATCGCGGCTGAGGCCGACTGCGAGCCGAACATGCAGACCGACGCGGACACCATCCGCCAGGCGCTGTGCAAGAAGGGCAAGGAGAAGTACGTCCTCGCCACCTTCGCCACGGACCGGGGGCAGCGCGAGTGGATCAACACGGCCAAGGACTACGGCGGGTTCTACCTGGTCGGCCGCAAGTGGGTGGCCGTCGGCCACGAGGATGTGCTGCAGACGCTGCGCGGCACGCTGGGCGGCACCGTGGAGGTGGGGCTCAACCACGCGAGTCACGCCCCCGGCGGCGGCAAGAGCGACGAGCCGGCGCACTCCGGGCACGACGACAACTGACCGCGTCGCTTCGGGGGACGTGCGAAAGCCGGCGGTGGGAGATCCCACCGCCGGCTTTTCTAGCGGTCCGTCACTCGCAGTCCTCGCCGCTGTTGATGCACTGCACCACCTGGTTCATCAGGTTCTCGTCCATGACGTTGATGAAGTCGTTGTGGTCGGTGATCGGCTTGTGCAGCTGCTCCGGGAAGCCGTCCACCGCGTACGGGGCCTTCACCTGACCGTTCTCGATGGTCGGGGCCGGCACGTCGTACACCAGGCGGGCCTGGAGCTGCGGGATGGCCTGGAAGCCGTTCGGGCAGCTGCCGTCGGCCTGGACGAACGCCACGTGGTCACGGTGGTTGGCGCTGTCGATGTTCTGTCCGTCCCAGCAGCTCTGGAAGTTGGACGTCCGCACCACCTGGCTGCCCTCGGGGCAGATCACGTACTTGTCCGTCACCTGACGGTCCTCGAAGCCGGTGCAGCTGAACGAGGTGTTGGCGTTCTTGAGACCGTTGGTGAAGGCCTTGGCGTCACCGGTGATGATGCGCAGGAACTTGGGCATGGCGACGACGTCGCTCTTCTTGTTCCCGACGAACTTGAGCTCGGCCTGGCTGGCCTTGAGGATCTTGCCGACGTTGCCCTCGGCGCCACCGCCCAGGTCGCCCGCGTCGAACTCCTGGGTGCCGTCCTGGAGGCGCAGCACGGGCCAGTAGTAGGTGGACTTGTCGCCCTGGTTCTGGCACGAGGTCTGGGCGTTGGCCAGGTCCTCGTCGCTGGAGAAGGCGTCGTTGTCCTGGTTGCCGACGTAGTCGTGCGTGTGGTGCGCGCCGTTGTCGACACCCGGGGCGACGATCAGGTTGTCACTGTTGAACAGGTTGTTCTCGTTGACACCGCACTTCGCGGTGAACGAGCCGGTGGAACCGGAGTCCCCGTTCGCGGCGAGACCGTTCGGCAGGTCGCGGGAGTTGGGCTGGACGTCGTTGATGTTCACGAAGTCGGCGGCCACCGGGCCCGCGGCCCCGTTGCCGTTGTCGCCGACCTGGCCACCGCCCTGGTCCTGACCGCCGCCCTGGTTCTGGTCGCCGCCCTGGTTCTGGTCCTGACCGCCCTGGTTCTGGTCGCCGTTGTTCTGGCCACCACCGTCGCCGTCGTTGGGCTGCGGCTGCTCGGCCCCCATGCCCTGGCACTCGGCGAGCTGTTCGAGGTTGCCCGGGGCGTTGCCACCCACCCGCCGGATGTTGATCCCGATCCGGTCGATGGCGGCGACGCGCTTGGACTTCAGCGGGCCGAGAATCGCGTTGTTGACGAAGCCCGGGTCACCGGCCTGCGCCTGACGCGTGGAGGCGAGCCGGGAGTACGCCTCGGTGATCTGCTTGTCGAGGTTCGCCAGCTCCTTGTCCACCCCCTGGCGAGCGCCGTCCGGCACATCGGTCAGCTTCTGCCCTACGTCCGGGCACTGGATCGTGGCGATCTGCGCGCCCGCGGACTTCGTCTGGTTCGCCGGGTTCTCCTCGTGCGCCGAGGCGTAGAAGTTCGCCCAGATCAGCCCGCCCCCACCGAGCGCTAGGGCCGCCGATGCGGCAACGGCCTTGGTGGCCAGCGGCGTACGGCGTTTTCTTGTGTTGCGTCCCATGGAACTCCTCTGACTTCCTTTTTCGGGGGCATCGAGGCGCCCGACAGGAGTGAAGCGGCGCCCTTCCATACGCAGGCCGTCCCACGGGTGTTCAGGGGTCCCGGAAATTGATGCGAGATTCGTGCGGACTCCGTGTGCTCAACAGCCTCCGGAGCACCGGGAGTTGCCGGTCACCCACAGGGGGTGAGGAGACCGGTCCGGTTTCACCGGCCGTGGTCGAGCGTGGTCGGGATGCGCGACAACCGCCGGCGCGCGGCGGTTGTCGTCGTCCGGGACCTCCACCGCCCGTCGCCGTTCTTCGTGTCCGTGTCATGGCGCGGTCTCGCCGAGCGGGCGGGCGCGGTCACGGGGCCGGGCACCGGCCGGGGGGTGGTGCTGGGGTGCTGGGTACACCCCGGATGGGGCGTTCAGGCACCGACGCCGGACGCCAGCACCTTCGCCTCCACCTGCGGGTCCAGGCCCGGGCGAGGCCGGTCCGGGCGCTGGGGCACCACGCCCCCGAGGTCCCGGAGCCAGTGCCAGGTGTCCGCCACGGTCTCCTCGACGGGCCGGCAGACCAGGCCGGCCCCGACCGCCCGGGAGACGTCCGCCCGGTGCAGGGCGTCGTGCAGGTCACTGCCCGGCGGCACCCACACCGGCAGCTCGGTCCACGGCTCGATGCCCGCCTCCAGGATCACCCGGGGCTCGGTCCAGCGCAGTTCGGCGGCGCCGCCGGTGACCCGCGCGCAGGTGTCGAGCAGCGTGCCCATGGTGGCGTGCCCCTGCGGAGCGACCAGGTTGTACGGCCCGCTCAGCTCCCGTTCGGCCGCGTGCAGGATCCACCCGGCCAGGTCGCGGACGTCCACGTACTGCAGCGGCAGGTCGCGCGGGCCCGGCGCCAGTACGGGGCCGCCGCGCGCCGTCCGGCCCAGCCACCAGGGCAGCCGGCCGATGTTCTCGTACGGGCCGAGGATCAGCCCGGACCGCACGAGCACCGACCGGTCCGCGCCGAAGGCGTCCAGCACGGCGAGCTCGCCGCCCCGCTTGTCCTGCGGGTAGGCGGTCTGCTCCGCGTCGGCCGACGCGCCCTCCACCAGGGGCGCGTCCTCGTCGTATCCGGCGGGCGGCGCCCACGCGTACACCGAGCAGCTCGACACGTACACGTAGCGGCCGGCGCGGCCCCGCAGCAGCCGCGCCGCGTCCCGCACCGCGCGGGGCGCCGCCGACCAGGTGTCGACGACGAGGTCCCACTCACCCGGGTCGTCGGCGAGGGCGGCCAGACCGCCGGGAACGGTGCGGTCGCCCAGCAGCGACCGCACGCCCGGCGGTGCTTCGTGCCGCCCCCGGTGGAATACGGTCACCTCCCAACCCCGCGCCGGCGCCGCCTCCACGACGGCCCGCCCCACGAACTCCGTACCGCCCAGCATCAAAAGCCTCATGCCGGTGACTCTGCCCCGTGGGGCGGGGGGACGGAACGGGGATCTGCTGTCGGCAGACGCGGTGGGGGCATCCCCACGCCCCCAGCCCGGCACGCCCCACCGACCACGCGAGGGGGCGCCCACCGTGAACGGTGGGCGCCCCCTCGGGAGCCGTGCTGTGCGGAGGTCAGACCTGGCCGGCCTTCTCCAGCGCGGAGCAGCAGGTGTCGACGATCAGACGCGTCACCACGTACGGGTCGACGTTGGCGTTCGGGCGGCGGTCCTCGATGTAGCCCTTGCCGTCCTTCTCGACCTGCCACGGGATGCGGACCGAGGCGCCGCGGTTGGAGACACCGTAGGAGTACTCGTTCCACGGGGCGGTCTCGTGCAGACCGGTCAGGCGGTCGTCGATGCCGGCGCCGTAGTTCTTGACGTGGTCGAGGGGCTTGGAGCCCTCGCCGAGCGACTCGCACGCGGTGATGATCGCGTCGTAGCCCTCGCGCATCGCCTTGGTGGAGAAGTTGGTGTGCGCACCGGCGCCGTTCCAGTCGCCCTTGACCGGCTTGGGGTCGAGGGTGGCGGCGACGTCGAAGTCCTCGGCGGTGCGGTAGAGCAGCCAGCGGGCCACCCACAGCTGGTCGGAGACCTCCAGCGGGGACAGCGGGCCGACCTGGAACTCCCACTGGCCGGGCATCACCTCGGCGTTGATGCCGGACAGGCCGAGGCCCGCCTTCAGGCAGTTGTCGAGGTGGGCCTCGACGACGTCACGGCCGAAGATCTCGTCCGCGCCGACACCGCAGTAGTAGCCGCCCTGGGGGGCCGGGAAGCCGCCCTTGGGGAAGCCGAGCGGGTAGCCGTCCTTGAAGAACGTGTACTCCTGCTCGATGCCGAAGATCGGCTCCTGGGCCGCGAACCTCTCCGCCACCTCGGCCAGCGCGGCACGGGTGTTGGTGGGGTGCGGGGTGAGGTCGATGTTCAGCACCTCGCACAGGACGAGTACGTCGTCGCCGCCGCGGATCGGGTCCGGGCAGGTGAAGACCGGCTTCAGCACGCAGTCCGAGGCGTGGCCCTCGGCCTGGTTGGTGGAGGACCCGTCGAAGCCCCAGATCGGCAGCGCGTCGAGACCGGCGGGGGAACCCGCGATGATCTTGGTCTTGGAACGCAGTTTGGCCGTCGGCTCGGTGCCGTCGATCCAGATGTACTCAGCCTTGAAGGTCACGGGCCACATCCTTCGGGGGTGTGTCTGGGCGCGTATCGCGGGTGCTGCGGCGCTGCGGCACCGATGCGCCGCGTCTGCTGCCCGGCAGCCTGGCAACAGGCGATTTCCCGGCCATTGCTCGGATGTGAACCCCGTGTTACCTGGTCTCGCTGTGCCGCACCTCACGCCGGGAGGGCGCTGTGCCGTGACGGCGCGGGTCCCCGGCTCCCCTCCGTCGAGCCGGGGACCCGCGCCGCGCGGCCCGGACGCGCCGGTCCCGCCACCCCTGGCCGGGGGCGGCAGGACCGGTGACACGTACGAGGAGGGCGGCCGAGGGGGTGGCCGCCGCCTCATCGGTTCAGTCGGTCGTACGGCCTCACCCCACCTTCTCGATCAGGGCCCGGCGGATCAGGAACTTGCCGGGCTCACGGACCTGTTCGAAAGCCGCGTCGTTGAGCAGCGCACAGCTGCCGGAGACCGAAGTGACCTCCACCGTCGTGGACTTGTTGTTGTCCAGGTTGGTGACCTTCAGCTTCGTGCCGGCCGGGAACTGGTTGCTGGACGCGGCGGGCGCGCCGCCCTCACCGGAGAGCGTGACGGTCGAGCCGTTGCACACCTGCTGCCCGGAGGCCGCGGCACCGCCGGGGTCTGCCGCGGGGGCGGAGGCGGCGGGCTGCGACGGCTGGGCCGACGCCGCGGGGGGCTGTGCCGGCTGCGCGGGCTGCGACGGCTGTGCGGTCTGGGAGTCCTGAGCCGATTCCCCGACGGCGCACCCCGACGCCTCCTGCTTCCGCTTGATCTCCGCGACGACCGCCTCGCGGTTGGCGATCCGCGCCTCGGACTGCGCGTCGGGCTTGGCCCGCTGGTCCGCGATGAACTTCTGGTTGTTGCCGAGGGCGGTGGCGAGGCCGAGGCAGACCGTCGACTCCGACGCCGACTTGGGGGTCGGCGCGGCGTTCGACGTGCTCGCCATGACGAAGGCCCCGCCTCCCGCCACCGTCGCCGCGCTCACCAGCAGCGCGATCTTCTTCTTCGTGCCGAGAGTTCTCCTGCGCGACATGCGCGCCTCCTGAAGAGGTAGGGGAGCGTACGCCGCTATGTACGAGATACCGAACGGGGTTGCTCAGGGGTTGCAGGAGTCGCTCAAGTGACCTGCGCCACACCGGGCCTGGTGGCCGGTCAGCGCGACAGGGCGTCCCGCACGGCCTCGTCGCTCCGGCCGACCACGGCCGTGCCGTCGTCCGCGGTGATGATCGGGCGCTGGATCAGCTTCGGGTGCTCGGCGAGCGCCGTGATCCAGCGGTCGCGCGAACCGGCGTCCCGCGGCCACTCCTTGAGCCCGAGTTCCTTGGCGTCCGCCTCCTGGGTGCGGGTAATGTCCCAGGGTTCGAGCCCGAGGCGCTCCAGCACGCCGCGGATCTCGTCCTCGCTCGGCACGTCCTCCAGGTAGCGGCGGACGGTGTAGTCGGCGCCCTCGGCGTCGAGCAGCGTCAGTGCGCTGCGGCACTTCGAACACGCGGGATTGATCCAGATCTCCATGTGCACACGGTACGCGCCGACCGCTCTTGTTCGATTTCCTGGAGCCCCTCCCGTACCTCGCGATTCAGCCGTGACGTGTCGCCAATTCCCACTCTCACCTGGGCATTTGTCGGTTACTGCGGACTGCCTGTTGTCAGTGCCGGGCGGTAGACTGTAAGCAGTGTTCGAGGGTGGCGCCGGGGATGCCGACGTCTTCGGTGAGCCGCCCGACCGCGACAGGAGGATGCCTGTGCCCGCTGCCGCCCTGAAGCCGAAGCCGTCGCCCACCCAGTCCACCGCGAAGCGCCCCGTCCTGCTCGACCTGCCCTACGTGCCCGTGGAGAAGCGGCCGCTGCCGCCGGGCCGGCCCCGCGAGTGGTACGTGTCGCACAACCGCCGCCTGAAGGCGATGCGCCTCGCCATCGCCCTGCTCGACTCGGGCGTCTACCTGCCGAACCAGGCCCGTGACGAGACGATCCGCGACACGGCGGAACTGATCGGCGTCCACCCGCCGTCGGCCACGACGTGCCACATGGTGCGGGCGTTCATGCGCTACTCCCGCTGACCCGTCCGTTCCGGTGCGAGCGCCGGATGCCCCGGACGGCGGGGTGCCCGGCGCTCGCTCACGCCGCCCGGCCGGGTGCCGCGAACACCGGCGGGTTCAGGCGGGCGAAGCCCTCCTGCCGCTCGTAGGGGAAGCAGGGGTAGGGTGCCGGGCGGTGACTCACCGCGTCGAGCTTCGCCACCTGCTCGGGGGTGAGGCTCCAGCCGACGGCGCCGAGGTTCTGGCGCAGCTGCCGCTCGTCCCGGGCGCCGATCAGGACGGATGAGGGGCGACGCCCCGTCCGGCGGCGCGGCGCGAGCCGGGCCCGCCGCTCCGCCACGCCGATGTACCGCTGCCCACCCATGACGGCCTCCACTCCTCACGCCCGGATCCCACTGCATCAGCGCGGACGCCACCGGCCGGCACCCCGTCGCGCCCCTCAGGCGTATCGCTCCAGCAGCCCCGCCACATACGCCACCAGCCGCGCGCCCAGCACCTCCGGCGTCAGATCGGTCCGGCCCAGTTCCCGCCAGGGGCGCGCCAGCTTCGGCGCGTCGGGGACGTAGGCCAGGGCGTCGAGCAGCCGCCAGTCCCGTAGTGCCGGACGAGATCGGCCACCGTCTGGCCGCTCATGCTGAACCCGACCAGGATCAGCGGCCCGTCCCCGCGCACGTGCGCGTCGATGACGGAAACGGCCTGCTCGAAGCGGCGGCGCAGGCTCAGCTCCCGCAGCAGGCCGGTGCTCTCCCCGTGCCCCGAGAAGTCGAAGGCGAGAGCATGGCAGCCGTGTGCGGCGAACTCCGTCAGCAGCGGCACCAGCCGCTCCTTGCCGCCGCGGCCGGCGCCGTGCAGCAGGACGGCCGTGGCCCGGGCACGCTCACCGGCACCGGTGGACAGACCGCTGAGTCGTTCGCCGCCGATGGTGTGGGTGAAAGGGACCAGCTCACTCATACGGCCATTCACTCACGCGGCCACGGCCCGCGAGGGGCGTTCACAGTCCGGGAGCTCCCCACACCGGGAACCAGCGGCTCAGATCCTGCTCGATGCGCAGATCGCCGGCGAGCGCGGACCGCACCTGGAGTTCGAGTGCGTTGTCGCGCCGCTGAGTCCCGTCCGGCAGAGGCGCGAACGGGTAGAACGTACCGCGCTTGTAGAGGTAGACCAGCGCGAGCCGCCGGCCGGAGAGGTTCTCGAACCCGGCGAGGGAGCACAGCAGCTGCGGGCCGAACCCGTTGGCCTCCAGCTGGCTGTTCACGGCGTGCAGATCGTTCACCAGCGCGGAGAGCCGGTCCGGGGCGCGGCGCGAGACCAGCCAGGAGTAGCCGTAGTCGTCCTGCTTCAGTTCCACCGGCGAGCCGTCCCGGTCGGCGTCGGCGTCCAGCAGGGCCCGCACCTCGCGGTGGGACTCCTCGAACGCCGCGCCCTCGACCGTGGCGAAGCAGACCGCGCCCCGCCCGGTCGGTGTGAAGCCCGCGGCGGCCTCCAGCGTCACGGCGGCCGAGGGCAGCGCGAAGAGCCGGTCGAGATCCGCGACGACCGGTTTCGTCCGGCCGAGCAGGATGTCCAGCAGCCCCATGCTCCGCTCACGCTCCTCCGGGTGCCGCCTCGCCGAGTTCGACGGAGATCCGGCCCAGTTCTGCGAGCCGCTGCTCCAGGCTCGGGTGGGTCGAGAAGTACCGCGCGATGCCGGGCTCGCGGCCCAGCGCCGGCGTGAAGTAGAAGGCGTTGAAGGCCTGGGCGGTGCGCAGGTCCTTGGTGGGGATGCGGGCGATGTCGCCGGAGACCTTGGTGAGCGCGGAGGCCAGCGCCGAGGGCCGTCCGGTGAGCTGGGCGGCCGCCCGGTCCGCGGCCAGTTCCCGGTACCGGGACAGGGCCCGGATCAGCAGGAAGCTGATCGCGTACACGGCCGCCGACACGCCCATCACCGCGGCGAAGACGGCAGCGGTGTTCTGGTCCCTCCGGCCCGAGCCGAACAGCTGCGAGTAGAAGGCGAACCGCACGATCAGCCCCGCGAGCACACCGAGGAACGACGCGACGGTGATCACCGCGACGTCCTTGTGCGCCACGTGCGACAACTCGTGCGCGAGCACGCCCTCCAGCTCGGCCGGCTCCAGCCGACGCAGCAGCCCGGTCGTCACGCACACCACCGCGTGGTCCGGGTTCCGCCCGGTCGCGAACGCGTTCGGCATGTCCATACCCGACACGGCGACGATCGGCTTGGGCATGTCGGCCAGGGCACACAGCCGGTCGATCACGGCGTGCAGCTCGGGATACTCCTCCCGCTCCACGACCCGCCCGCGCATGGCGTACAGCGCGATCCGGTCCGAGAACCAGTACTGCGCGCCGAGCAGCGCCACCGCGATCACCACGACCAGCACCCACGACTTCAGCAGCACGATCAACGCGGCGACGAACCCCACGTACAACAGTCCGAGCAGGAACAGCGTGACCCCCATACGGGTGGTCAACCGCCGGTCGCTCCGGAAGCGGCTGTGCATCTGCATCACCCCGCAGCTCACGCACTCGTCCCACCACCAGTGTGCACCCGGCCCTCCCCATGAACGGGTCGCGATCGGCCCCAGGACCGGCAAACCCGTCAGCCGTGCCGGGCCACCGCGTACCCGGGCACGGACGGCCACCGCACCGTCAGCACGACCGACTCCTCCTCCGCGACCCACGAGTGATCGACGCCGCGCCCCCACACGACGTAGTCGCCCTGCCGCTCCAGGAGCACACTGCGACCGGGAAGCTCCACGCGGAAACGCCCGCTGACGAGCACCAGCAGCGCGGTGCGTGCCTCCCCACGCACCCACTCCGCCCGTTCGTCCCCCCGAGGATGAACCCCCCACTTGATCTCCACGGCCTCACTGTGCCGCGGATCCCCGACGTCCTTGAAATGCCCGAGGAGCCATCCCCGGTCCAGCGCGGCATCCTTGCCGGCGTTGCCCACGTACACGCTGTCACTCACACCGGCGGACGCTAGTGCCGCAGCAGGCAACGTTCGCCCCGTCGCGACGCCCGGCACGCACTCTCGCCGCACCGGGCGCAAGCCCAAGTACACCCAGTACGAGGGCTTGCACCCGGCACGCCGAGAGCACGCACCGGACGCCGCTCTTGACGGGCAAACGTTGCCTGCCGCGGCACTAGCAACCTCCGGGCCCGCCCGGGAGCCGCACGACCCGGCCCCGCGCCTGTGCCAGCCGGTGCGCGGCGATCCGCACATGCCGGGGCCGCTCCGGCGCGAGGCGCTCCGTCAGCCACGCCTCGGGCAGCAGGGCCGCGGACGGCAGGAGAGCGGCCGTGACCTCGCGTACGACGCCCGGCGCGGGGTCGTCGAGAAGCGGCCGCAGGTCCTCCACGACCGTCACGTCCAGTGTCCGCAGGCCCGCCACCGCCCGGGCCCGTACCGCCGGCACGCCGTGGGTGAGCAACGGCCGCAGCAACCCGGCGTCGCCCCGCTCCCCGCACTCCGCCAGGCCGATGACCGCGCCGGGCGGCAGCGCCGGGTCTGCCGCCGCGCATCGCTGCCGGTACCAGGGCAGGGGATCCGTCCCGTGCTGCCGTACGACGTACCGCGCACAGGCCCGCACCAGGGCCGACCGGTCGGCCAGGAACTCCAGCGCCCGCCCGGGTCGCCCGGCCCGCCGCAGGGCCGTGACCCCGGCGGACCGGGCCCGCGGGTTGCGGGCGGCGAGCAGCGGTTCGAGTACGTCGTCGCAGTAGCCGTCCTCGCGCACGGAGGCCAGGGCCGCCCCGGCGCACAGGTCCTGGACGACGACGTCGTCGTCCCGGGCGGCGGCACGAGCGAGCCGGACGGGGGAGAGCAGTGACTCCTCGGCGGCCAGCCGGTACGCGAATCGTCGTACGGCGCGCTCCGGGTGGAGGAGCAGGGAGGAGAGCGCCGTGTGCGGTGCCCGGCGGAGTATCGCGCCGAGCAGTTCGACGCCGTACGCTCCCCGCTCGCGGCGGCCGACGCGCAGGATCAGGGGCGCGAGCGCGACGCCGGTGCGTACGTCCAGGCCCGCCCGCAGCAGTTCCCGGGCCCCCTCACGCACCGGCGCGGCCCAGTCCGCGGCGCGCACGACCATCAGCGGCAGCAGGGCGGGGCGGTCCGCGATCCGGGCGAGCGCCGCTTCACGGGTCCGGCCGTCCGGGTGGCAGAGCGCCACGGCGAGCCGGGCCTCGACCGAGCCCGCGGAGACGGGCTGCGGACACCACCGGGACGACCGGAACAGCCGGCGCACGTCTCCCGGCCGCCAGGGCGACGCGGTCGCCCCGTCCAGCCCTTCCACCCATGCCCGGTCCGGCAGATTCCCGCCCCCGTACCGGCCCCACGCCCGCACGCCCGCGTCCAGCCCGGTCCAGGCGGCCGGATCGGCGACGTCGAGCACCTCGCCGAGAGGCGTCCCCCGGGCCAGCCGCGCAGCGGCCGCTTCTCCGCCGCGGATGTCCTCGTTCATGTCCGCCACCCCCGCTCCACCTGCTGTTTCGGGGGATCGTAGGGCCTGCGACCGCGGCCGGCGCGCGACGTGGCGCCGGGCGCGCCCTGCTACGGCGCCCTGAAATCGAGGTACCCCAGCAGCAGGATCACCGCCGCCACGCAGCCCAGCACCACGGCGGTCGAGAGCCAGGGGGAGCGGTGGCGGGACGAGACGTTCTCCGGTTCGGGGCGGAACGGCACGGGTCCGGGCGGGTTTTCCTTCCAGCGCGCGGCGAGCATACGAGCCCTGGCGGAGGGCTCCTTGTGCTCGGCCCGGTCCGCCCATGTGAGGTCGAACTCGCGCTCCTGGTCGTCCTGTTCGTGCTGGGACATGCCTGCTCCACCCCCCGTCCGGTCCTGACCCAAGAATAGAACATACGCCCGCGCCCCCGCTGTCGGAAAGGACAGCGGGGGCGCGGGCGTCATGCCTCGATCAGGCGTCGATCACACGTCGAAGTAGAGCTCGAACTCGTGCGGGTGCGGACGCAGCTGCAGCGGCGCGATCTCGTTCGCGCGCTTGAAGTCGATCCACGTCTCGATCAGGTCCGGGGTGAACACGTCGCCCTGGAGCAGGAACTCGTGGTCGGCCTCCAGGCGGTCCAGGACCGCGCCGAGGGAGGTCGGGACCTGCGCGACGTTCGCGTGCTCCTCGGGAGCCAGCTCGTACAGGTCCTTGTCGATCGGCTCGGCCGGCTCGATCTTGTTCTTGATGCCGTCGAGGCCCGCCAGCAGCAGCGCCGAGAAGGCCAGGTACGGGTTGCCGGAGGCGTCGGGCGCGCGGAACTCCACGCGCTTGGCCTTCGGGTTCGAGCCCGTGATCGGGATACGCATCGCGGCGGAGCGGTTGCGCTGCGAGTACACCAGGTTCACCGGAGCCTCGAAGCCCGGCACCAGGCGGTGGTACGAGTTCACCGTCGGGTTGGTGAAGGCCAGCAGCGACGGGGCGTGCTTGAGGATGCCGCCGATGTAGTAGCGGGCGGTGTCCGACAGGCCCGCGTAACCGGCCTCGTCGTAGAAGAGCGGCTGGCCGCCGGTCCACAGCGACTGGTGGACGTGCATGCCCGAGCCGTTGTCACCGAAGATCGGCTTCGGCATGAAGGTCGCGGTCTTGCCGTTGCGCCAGGCCACGTTCTTCACGATGTACTTGAAGAGCTGCAGGTCGTCGGCCGCGGCGAGCAGCGTGTTGAACTTGTAGTTGATCTCGGCCTGGCCGGCGGTGCCCACCTCGTGGTGCTGGCGCTCGACCTGCAGGCCGGCCCGGTTCAGCTCCAGGGAGATCTCGGCGCGCAGGTCGGCGAAGTGGTCGACGGGCGGGACCGGGAAGTAGCCGCCCTTGTAGCGGACCTTGTAACCACGGTTGTCCTCCAGGGCGCCGGTGTTCCAGGCGCCGGCCTCGGAGTCGATGTGGTAGAAGGACTCGTTCGCGCTGGTCGCGAAGCGGACGGAGTCGAAGACGTAGAACTCGGCCTCGGGACCGAAGTACGCGGTGTCGGCGATACCGGTCGAGGCGAGGTAGGCCTCGGCCTTCTTCGCCACGTTGCGCGGGTCACGGGAGTACTGCTCGCCCGTGATCGGGTCGTGGATGAAGAAGTTGATGTTCAGCGTCTTGTCACGGCGGAACGGGTCGACCCGGGCGGTCGTGAGGTCCGCGCGCAGCGCCATGTCGGACTCGTGAATGGCCTGGAAACCCCGGATCGAGGAGCCGTCGAAGGCCAGCTCCTCGTCGGCGTCGAACGCCTCCGCAGGCACCGTGAAGTGCTGCATCACGCCCGGGAGGTCGCAGAAGCGGACGTCGATGAACTTGACGTCCTCGTCCGCGATGAACTTCTTGGCCTCGTCGGCGTTCTGGAACATCCAGCTCCTCCTACTCCCGACCGTCCCGCCGGGGTGGTAGTTCGTTCGTGCGGCCAGTGCGGGTGGCACACGCTGACCTCGACCCTAGGGACGGGTGGTTTCTCTGGCGTGACTCATTTGTTTCGCACAAGTTAACCGGCTCCCGCTCCACCCTAGCCCGGACACACCCCGCCGTGCCCTGGGCATTTGCGGGCGCAGTACCGTGGACGGGTGGACAACAGGCAAGCACTCGGATCGTGGCTTTCCGGGCCCCGCGCGGCCGCGGAAGAGGCCGGTGTCGACTTCGGATACCGGGGTGAGCAACTCGGTCTGCCCGAGGAAGGGCCCGGTTCGGTCGCCCGCCCGGGCCGCCGGCTGGTCGCCCTCGCCGTCGACTGGGGCCTGTGCCTCCTGATCGCATACGGTCTCGTCACCCAGAGCTACAACGAGGCGGCCCAGATCTGGGCGCCGCTCATCATGTTCGTGCTGATGGTCCTCACGCTCGGCACGGTCGGCTTCACCCCGGGCAAGCGCCTCCTCGGCCTGCGGGTGCTGGCCCTGGAAACCGGCCGGGTCAGCCCGTGGCGCGCCGCGCTGCGTACGGTCCTGCTCTTCCTCGCGATCCCGGCCCTGATCTGGGACCGCGACGGCCGCGGGCTGCACGACCGGATGGCGGGCACGGTCGAGATCCGCATCTGACCCCGACCGCGACAGGAACCCCCGACCGCGACAGGAACCGGGAACGAGGGGCCAGGAACCGAGAACGAGGGGCGCCCGGATCGATCCGGGCGCCCCTCGTCCATGTCGGGTGCGGGGTGTCAGCGCGCCTTCGGCCCGCCCTTGGGCAGCCGCATGCCCTTCGGCATCGGCCCCTTCGGCAGCGGCATGTTGCTCATCAGGTCACCCAGGGCGCGCAGCCGGTCGTTGGTGGACGTCACCTGCGGGCCGGTCAGCACGCGCGGGAGCTTCAGCATGGTGGTCCGCAGCTTCTTCAGCTCGACCTGACCCTCACCCGTGCCCACGAGCAGGTCGTGCACCGGGACGTCCGCCACGATGCGGTTCATCTTCCGCTTCTCGGCGGCCACCAGAGTCTTCACCCGGTTCGGGTTGCCCTCGGCGATCAGCACGATGCCGGCCTTGCCGACCGCGCGGTGCACCACGTCCTGGTTGCGGTTCATCGCCACCGCCGGGGTCGTCGTCCAGCCACGGCCGATGTTGTCCAGCACCGCCGCGGCGGCACCGGGCTGTCCCTCCATCTGCCCGAAGGCGGCCCGCTCGGCCCGGCGCCCGAACACGATCGCCGACGCGAGGAAGGCGAGCAGGAGGCCCAGGATGCCGAGATAGATGGGGTGACCGATCAAGAAACCGATCGCGAGGAAGACACCGAAGGTGACGATTCCGACTGCCGCGAGTACAAGACCGATCTTCTTGTCGGCCCTGCGGGTCATCTTGTAGGTCAGAGCGATCTGCTTCAGTCGCCCGGGGTTCGCAGCGTCCGCTGCGGGTTCCTTCCTCGCCATGCCACGAAGTCTACGTGGCCCCACAAGCGCCGACGACGGCAGTGCCCGTCGGGGGGCCCGGAGGAGGGCCGGGGGTCAGGGGCGGACGGACAGGGACTGCTCGATGACGCGCTGCGCCTCGACCCGGTCCTTGGCGCGACGACGGTCCTCCAGCACGGAGGTCCAGGCGTTGCGGCGGGCGGTGCGCTGACCGCTGCTCATCAGCAGTGACTCCACGGCGCGCAGGGCGGTCGTGAAGGACGGAATCGCGGTGGCGCGGACGGGCGGCGCGGCCTGCATGGGTGAGGTCCCCCCTCGGGTACGGGTGTACGTGCTGTGAGTTCAGCGTCACTGATTGGTGTTACCAGGGCGTGACCGGCCGGTCAAACACCCATGAAGCCCCGGCGCGCAGGGGTGGAACGCCGACGCGGTCCTGACATGTGCCCTCATCTGCGAGGACGGTCAGGACCGCGTCAAATCGGTCACTACCGGCGAGTAGTCTCTTGTGCGCGAATTCACACGCTTGTCCCGCCCCCGCGTGGGCAGGGGTGGTGACGTCCGTCAGACGGCCTGTGCCGCGACGTGCCCGTCCTCCCGACGCGGAGCGGCCGAATGACGCTGCTCCATGGCCATCCCGTAGAGCCGCCCGGCGCGGTACGAGGAGCGCACCAGCGGCCCGGACATCACGCCGGAGAAGCCGATCTGCTCGGCCTCCTCCTTCAACTCGACGAACTCCTGCGGCTTGACCCAGCGCTCCACCGGGTGATGACGCACGGAGGGCCGCAGGTACTGCGTGATGGTGACCAGCTCGCAGCCCGCCTCGTGCAGCTGCTTCAACGCGTCGCTGACCTCCTCGCGGGTCTCGCCCATGCCGAGGATCAGGTTCGACTTGGTGACCAGCCCGTAGTCGCGGGCCTCGGTGATCACCTTCAGGGAGCGCTCGTAGCGGAAGCCGGGGCGGATGCGCTTGAAGATCCGCGGGACCGTCTCGACGTTGTGCGCGAAGACCTCGGGCCGGGAGGAGAAGACCTCCGCCAGCTGCTCGGGGATCGCGTTGAAGTCCGGGGCCAGCAGCTCGACCTTCGTCCGGCCGGCCTCGCGGCCCGCGGTCTGCCGGTGGATCTGGCGCACGGTCTCGGCGTACAGCCAGGCGCCGCCGTCCTCCAGGTCGTCGCGGGCGACGCCGGTGATCGTGGCGTAGTTCAGGTCCATCGTGACCACGGACTCGCCGACGCGGCGGGGCTCGTCGCGGTCGAGCGCCTCGGGCTTGCCCGTGTCGATCTGGCAGAAGTCACAGCGCCGGGTGCACTGGTCGCCGCCGATGAGGAAGGTCGCCTCGCGGTCCTCCCAGCACTCGTAGATGTTGGGGCAGCCGGCTTCCTGGCAGACCGTGTGCAGGCCCTCGCTCTTCACGAGCTTCTGCATCGCGGTGTACTCGGGGCCCATTTTCGCCCGGGTCTTGATCCACTCGGGCTTGCGCTCGATGGGGGTCTGGCTGTTGCGGACCTCCAGGCGCAGCATCTTGCGTCCGTCGGGTGCGACTGCGGACACGACCGGCTCCCTAGCGATTGATTCTTCGGCGTCCTCAAGGGTACGCCCGTTGATTTGAATGCCTGTGTGGCGCTACCCCTCCAGCTCCGCCACGGGCCGTTTTATGCCGCCGGCGTCTTCTCGGTCTCGCGCGGCTTCGGCTCCGCGTGCTCCAGGACCTCCCGCAGATGGCGTTCGACCACCGGCAGGACCTCCTCGATCGTCACGTCCCGGCCGAGCTCGCCGGCCAGCGAGGCGACGCCCGCGTCGCGGATGCCGCACGGGATGATCCGGTCGAACCACTTGTTGTCGGGGTTCACGTTGAGCGCGAAGCCGTGCATCGTGACGCCCTTGGCCACCCGGATGCCGATCGCGGCGATCTTGCGGTCCTCGCGGCGCTGGCCCGCGTTGGACGGCGCGTACTCGGGGCCGTTCATGCGCGGGTCGAACTCCTCGTCGTGCAGCCGGGGGTCGAAGTCCAGCGACAGTCCGCCGAGCGCGGGGCGCCGCTCGACCGGGTCGCCCAGGATCCACACGCCGCTGCGGCCCTCGACCCGGCTCGTCTCCAGGCCGAACTCGGCGCAGACGCGGATCAGGGCCTCTTCGAGGCGGCGCACGTGCGCCACGACGTCGACCGGGCGCGGGAGCTTCTGGATCGGGTAACCCACCAGCTGGCCGGGGCCGTGCCAGGTGATCTTGCCGCCGCGGTCCACGTCGATGACCGGCGTGCCGTCGAGGGGCCGTTCGTCGTCCGCCGTGCGCCGCCCGGCCGTGTAGACCGGCGGGTGCTCCAGGAGCAGTACGGTGTCGGGGACCTCGTCCGCGAAGCGCGCCGCGTGCACCCGGCGCTGCTCGTCCCACGCCTCCTGGTACTCGACGGCCTCGTCACCGAACCCCATGCGGACGAACCGCAACTCACTCACGGCAAGCGCCTCCCTCGGACGGTGTGTAAGGCACGTATCGCGCCCAAGCCACTGTACGTCCGGTCCGGACGCGTCAGTCCCGGGACCAATCCTCACACGATCGGATGAATGTCCGGCAAAATATGTGATGGGGTGCTTACTCTCCGCTACATTCGCGCCGTTCGGCAAGGCATAAGGCCTGCTCACAGGCAATCCCGCGCACCTCACGAAGGCCGTAAGGCAGGAGACCGCACCGCAGATGACGGAACGACCCGCGCAGCGCACCCCCAACCGACAGCTCGCCGCGCTCATCGCAGAAGCGGGGTTCTCCAACGCGGGACTCGCCCGTCGCGTGGACCAGCTCGGTCTTGAACACGGGCTCGACCTCAGATACGACAAGACCTCCGTCACCAGGTGGCTGCGCGGTCAGCAGCCCCGTGGCACCACCCCCGCCCTGATCGCCGAGGTCTTCACCCGGCGCCTCGGCCGCCGCCTCACCGCCCAGGACCTCGGCCTGGACGCCTGCGCCCCCGTCTACGCGGGGCTGGAGTTCGCCGCCACCCCCGAGGAGGCCGTCGACATCGTCAGCGGGCTGTGGCGCAAGGACTCCGGCAGCCACGCCGAGCTCCGCAAAATCGCCTTCACCCCGGCCGGGCTCGTGGTGCCCAGCCGCGACTGGCTGATCGGCCGCGCCGACGAGAAGGTCGCCCGGGGCGAGCCGGCCGCCGCCCGCATCCCGGCGCAGGGCCGCCCCCTCCTGCGCCCCACGGCCACGCCGGAGCAGGGCGTGCCGCCCCTGCCCCGCCAGCGCGGCCAGGCCGAACGCGGCCCCGGCCAGAAGGTCACCGCCGGCGACATCGCCGCCCTGCGCTCGGTCGGGGAGCTGTTCCGCACCCTCGACGACGCCTACGGCGGCGGCCACGCCCGCCAGGCCCTCGTGCGCTACCTGGAGCACGAGTGCGAGCCCATGCTGCGCGGCACCTACGGGGAGCAGACCGGCCGCCGGCTGTTCGCGGCCGCCGCGGACCTGACCCGGCTCGCGGGCTGGACGTCGTACGACATCGCCGCGCACGGTCTGGCCCAGCGCTACTTCGTGCAGGCGCTGCGGCTCGCCCAGGCGGCCGGGGACCGGACGTACGGCGCGTATGTGCTGGTCACCATGAGCCGCCAGGCCGTCTACCTCGGGCACGGGCGGGAGGCCGTCCAGCTCGCCCGGGTGGCGCAGCAGGGCGTCGGCACCTCCGGGCCGCCCGTCGTCCAGGCCCTGCTGCACGCCTCCGAGGCGCGTGGACACGGGGTGCTCGGCGAGGTCAGGGCCTGCACCGCGGCCCTGGTCCGCGCCGAACGCGCCCTGGAGACGGCCCGGCCCGGCGACGACGTGCCGCACTGGGCGAGGTTCTTCGACGAGGCACAACTCGCCGACGAGTTCGGCCACTGCCACCGCGACCTCCAGCAGTTCCGCGCCGCGGCCCAGCACGCGGAACGTTCCCTGCAGCTCCGGGCCCCGTCCTACGCCCGCAGCCGCCTCTTCTGCCGGATCGTCCTGGCCACCGCCCGCCTGGGCCTCGGTGAACTCGACCAGGCCTGCCAGCTCGCCGCGGAAGCGGCCGGCCAGGCGGCCGAGATGCGCTCGGTACGGGCGATGGAGTACGTGAGGGACTTCGAGCGGCGGCTGGAGCCGTACAAGGACGCGGCCCCGGTGCGCACGTACCGGGACAAGGTGGCGGCCCTCGGGTAGAAGGGCTCAGGGGCGCGGGGCACCGCGCGCACCACCACGATGCACCCGCACCCGACGTGCCGGCCAGTGCCGCGGCAGGCAACGTTCGCCCCGTCGCGGCGTCCGGCACGCTCCCCCGTTCTCGGCTTCGCTCGAACGGGAGGGGCCCCCACCGCCGCACCGGCCGAAAGCCCAAGACGTCCAGGACGAGGACTTCCGGCCGGCCGAGAGCACGCACCGGACGCCGCTCCTCCATGGGCGAACGTCGCCCACCGCGGCACTAGGCAGCCCGCGGCACAGCCGGCAGCGGGTCGGCAGCGTGCATCGACCGCCCCGCCCCCAAGTCCGTCAGAATCGCCGCCGACGCCCGGTGCCCGGAGTGCAAAGCACCCTGGACCGTACTGGTGTCCCGGTGATCCCCGCACACGTACAGGCCCGCAAGCAAGCGCACCGGTCGCCGCAGGTCGTGCGGCGGCCGCATCGCCGGCACCGCCTCGGCCGTGTGGTGCACGGCCAGCGTCTCCCACCGGGCCGTCGACACCCCGTACAGCCGCGCCAGATGCATCCGCACCGCCGTGTCGACGTCCCCCGGCGGCCGTCCCAGCACCGTCGAGGACACCAGCGCCCGTCCCGCCGGCGCCCGGGACGGATCGACCCGGCTGATCACCGCCGTATGCGCGACCGGCCCGCCCAGGTCCGCGTCGAGCAGCAGCGACGCCTCCGTCTCGGGCGGCTCGTCGGTCGTGTGGTGCACCACCGTCACCGGATGGAACTCCGGCACCCGAAGGCCCGGCAACAGCTCCGCCGCGGCCCGGGCGTCCGTCGCCACCAGCACCGCCCGGCACCGGATCTCGCCGTGCTCGGCGGTCGTCACCGAGGTCGTCGAGACGGAGGTGACGCGCACGCCGGTGTGCACCGTGCCCGGCGGCAGCGTGCGCGCGAGCAGCTCCGGCAGGGCCTCGGCACCGCCCTCCGGCAGGCACAGCCGGCCCCGGGCGAAGGAACGCAGCGCGAGGTCCGCGCACCGGCTGGACGTCGTCAGGCCCGGGTCGCACAGCAGGGCGGCGAGCAGCGGACGCAGAAAGCCGTCGATCGTACGGGCGGGCAGCCCGCGTGCCGCCAGGGCCTCACCGGCGGGCAACTCCGGCCGGGCCAGCAGCCGTTCGGCGGGTGTGCCCGCCAGCCGGGTCAGGGCGGCACCCAGCCGGGCCTGGTCGACCGCCGTACCGAGCGGGGCACCGGACCGGCTCCGGGGGACGGAGACCTGCCGTCCGGGCACGGCCACCGGCCGCCTGGGCGCGGACGGCGGCCGGGGAACAGCCGCCAGGGCGCGCACCGCGTGCAGTGCGCCCCGTGCGCCCCCCGCGCCCGGCTGGACGCCGGCCCGGTGGTGGCGTCCGTCGCCGTGCAGCAGGACGCCCGGCGCGAAGGGCCGCAGCACCAGCCCGTCGAGACCCGGCGTGCGTCGTAGTTCCGGATACGCCGTCGACAGCAACTGGCCGACCCGGTCGAGCCGGAAGCCGTCGACCTTCTCCGTCGCCATCCTGCCGCCGACCCCATGGGCGGCCTCCAGGACCATGGTCGTCACTCCTGCGCGGGTCAGCCGGTGCGCGGCCGAGAGTCCGGCGACCCCGGCCCCCACGACGACCACGTCCGCCTGGTACGCGGGCTCAAGCACGTGCCCCTCCTCGAGGTTGCGCGGGCGCTGGAGACGTCATGCCCTCAACAGGCCGCAGGGATACGCGAGTTCTGGTCGAGGGTAGGGCCGTGATCGGTCAGCGGGAGTCGCGCATGAACAGGGCACGGTCGCACGGCGGTCGCATACGGATGTCTCGTGGGCATGAAGTGGTCGCAGGAGGCTGGTGCGCGGCTCGAGGAGCTATCTCGGACCTGCCGGTCGGATCTCGGACAGACGGCCGGTCCGCGTCGCGAGGGCCCCTTGCGGCCGGGCCCGGAGACCGGTGGACCTCTCGCGGGACCGCGCAACACCTGACCGGGGGCCGTCAGAGCGCCGCCCGGATCGCTCCCTCGATCTCCGGGAACGCGAACCGGAAACCCGACTCCAGCAGGCGCGTGGGCAGCACCCGGGCGCTGCCGAGGACGTCCCCGGCCATCTCGCCGAGCACGCTCCGCAGGACGGGCGCGGGCACCGCGAACAGCGTCGGGCGATGCAGCACGCGTCCCATCGCCGCCGTGATCTCACCGTTCGTCAGGGGGTTCGGGACGGTGACGTTGAACGGCCCGGACAGGCCGTCGGTGTCGATGAGATGCCGGATCGCGGCGACCTCGTCGTGCAGGGCGATGTACGACCAGTACTGCCGCCCGTCGCCCATCCGTCCGCCCAGTCCCGCCCGGAACAGCGGGAAGAGCCGCTGCCAGGCTCCGCCCGCACGGGAGACGACCAGCCCGGTCCGTGTGAACACCGTGCGCACACCGGCCTCCTGGGCGGGTGCGGCGGCCCCCTCCCACTCCACGCACAGCTCGGGCAGGAAACCCACTCCCGGGGGCGCGCTCTCGTCCACCGCCCGCTCGCCGGTCTCGCCGTAGTAGCCGATGGCGCTGCCGTTCACGAAGACCCGCGGCCGGCTCGCGCCCTCCAGCGAGGCGATCGCCTCGGCGAGCGCCGCGGTGCCCTTCACCCGGCTGTCGCGGATCCGCCGCTTGTAGGCCTCCGTCCAGCGCCGGTTGCCGACGCCGGCCCCCGCGAGGTTCACCACCGCGTGGCACCCGGCGAGCCCGGCCGCGTCCACGTGCCCGCCCTCGGAGTCCCAGCGGATCTCTCCGGCCGCCCGGGGCGTGCCACGCACCAGGCGGCGCACCTCGTGTCCGTCGGCGGTCAGGGACCGCACCAGGGCACTGCCGATGAGGCCGGACGCACCCGCCACCGCCACTCTCGAACGCTCCATGAACCCATCCTGCCGGGTGGCTCCGTAAATCCCTTGCAAGGCCTCGATCCGCTCACCGTAGGGTGACGCCCATGCCCGAGCGCCCCGCACCGCGCATCCGCGCCGCCCGGCCCGAGGACGACGGCGAGCTGGCCCTGCTCGACCGGCTCACCTGGTCGCACCTGCACGCGGTGATGCCCGAGCCGCAGCCGCCGTACGCTCCCTTCTTCAGCGAGCGGCACAACCCCGGTGACTGTCTGGTCGCCGAGCTCGGCGACCGGCTCGCGGGCTATGTCCACCTCGGTTGCCCCACTCCGCTCGACTCGAACCGGCACGTCCTGCAGATCCAGGGACTCGCCGTCGCCGAGGAGGCACGCGGCCGGGGGGTCGGGCGGGCGCTGGTGCGTGCCGCCACCGACGAGGCCCGACGGCGCGGCGCACGCCGCATCACCCTGCGAGTCCTCGCGCACAACACCCCCGCCCGGGCCCTCTACGAGGCACAGGAGTTCGTGGTGGAGGGGATCCTGCCCGAGGAGTTCCTGCTCGACGGGAAGTACGTCGACGACGTGTTCATGGGGCGCTTCCTGTGAACACTTAGGGGGCTTCTGATGGATCTCCGCGGCGTCACGACGCCCGGCACGCACGCTCGCCGCACGCCGTGAACGGACAGGTGGCTCCGCCACATGACCGTTCACGGCGCACGCCGATCGCACGCACCGAACGCCGCTCCTTCTTCCACGTAGATCCATCAGAAGCCCCCTAGCCGTAGCCGCCCGCTTCGGCATCAGCATCGAGTTCGCGCGCTGGCGGATGAACGTGACGGTCTAGGCGGCCGGCTCGCCCGTGTCCACCGGTGCCGTGGCGCCCGCGGCGTCGCGCGCGTCGGAGGCGACCTCGTCCGCCGTCAGGACGTAGCCCGTCTCGGCGTCCGAGGTGGAGCGGGCGAAGACCACGCCGAACACCCGGCCGTCCGTCGTGAGCAGGGGGCCGCCGGAGTTGCCCGGGCGGACCGTGGAGCGGATCGAGTAGATCTCCCGGGTGGCCGTCCCGTCGTTGTAGATGTTCTGGCCCGTCGCCCGCACCCGGTTCGCGACCGTGGCCGCCTGGAGGTTCAGGTCGCCGTCCTGGGGATAGCCCGCGACGACCGCGGAGTCGCCGCGCTCGGCGTCGTCGTCGAACCGCAGCACGGGCGCCTCGAGACCCGGCACGTACAGCACGGCCACGTCCTTCCGCGGGTCGAAGAGCACCACGCGCGCCTCGTACGTCCGCCCGACACCGCCGATCTGCACGGTCGGCTCGTCGATGCCGGCCACCACATGGGCGTTGGTCATCACGCGCTCGCGCGCGTACACGAACCCGCTGCCCTCGCGGCCCTGAGTGCCCGCGACGCCCTCGACCTTCACCGTGCTCCGCTTGGCGGCCTCGGTGGCGGCGGCCGTGACACTGTCGCCGGTGGGCTTGGCGACCTCGGCCGTCGACTCGTTCTCGAAGGGATTGAAGACCTGCGGGAAGCCCGCCTGCGTGAGCGCGGACGTGGCCCCCGAGAACCAGGCCGGCGTCGTGTCCGGCATCGTCCGCTGCACCGCGCCGAGCAGCCGCGAGTCCCGGATCGCCGAGGTGACCAGCGGCGACGAGGACACGCCCAGGACACTCGCGACCACCCACGCCACGATCAGCACGGCCACCGAGTTGGCCACGGCCCCGCCGATCCCGTCCGCCACCCTGAGCGGTCCCCGGTCCAGCTCCCGCCGCAGCCGCAGCGCGAGGCGCCCCGCCAACTCGTGCCCCACCACCGCCGGGAGCAGCACCGTGAACACCGCCGTCACCGTCGCCCGCGTGGTGCCCGGCTCCACCAGGTCCATGACCCACGGCAGGATCCACACGCCGACGACCGCACCGCCCACGAAGCCCGCCAGCGACACGCAGCCGGCCACCAGGCCGCGCCGGTACCCGGACGCCGCGTAGGCCAGAACGACCAGCAACAGCAGGATGTCGAGCAGGTCCACGCACGCCGCCTTTCTCTCGGAACCCCTTAATACGCGGGGGGAGGGCCCGGTGATCAGTCACACGCGCACGGGATGATCGGAATCGGCCCGCGGACGTGCACACGGAGAAACGTCGCGGACCGTGACGATGGTTCCACCGGGTGGCACATCACACATCGCGGACGGACCGGATCAGGCCGACAGTGGGACCATGCGTGTCGTGCGAAGACGGCGTGGCGCACGCAGGCCTTCCGTCGCCGGGACACCCGGCACAGCCGGCCTGCCGCGCGCGGCCCGGGTGGTGCTCGGCTGCCTGCCGGGCCTCGCCGCCGCCGTGGCGCTGGTGCTGTGCGCCCACGGCGTCGAGAACGCCGCCGAGACCGGCTCCCGCGCCGGCACGGCCCGTTCCACCGCCGCGCCCCACACCGCTCCCCGCCCGCTCATCGTGCCCAGAGCGCGGTGGCTGGGCGACGCCGCCCGCGCGCAACCCCGCCCCCGCTACGACGACCGGGTCGCCGCCGTCTTCGTGCACCACACCGATTCGCCCAACGGCTACGACTGCGCCGACGCGCCCCGCATCATCCGGGGCCTGTACACCGGCCAGACCGGCACCCGCGACTGGGACGACATCGGCTACAACTTCGTCGTCGACCGCTGCGGCACCCTCTACGAGGGCCGCGCGGGGGGCGTGGAACGCGCGGTCACGGGCGCCCACACCCAGGGCTTCAACCACCGCACCGCAGGCATCGCGGCCCTCGGCACCTTCACCGAGGGCATGCCCGTGCCCCGGCCCATGATCCGCGCGATCGCCGCGCTGTCCGCCTGGAAGCTGGGCCTGACCGGCACCGACCCGCGCGCGGACGTCCGTCTGGTCTCCAGCAACGGCCTGAGCCGGTACGCGGCCGGCACCACCGTCCGCCTTCCCGCCCTCGCGGGTCACAGCGACGGCTATATGACCAGCTGCCCGGGCGCCGCCCTGCGCGCCCGCCTGCCCGAGATCAGACAGCTCGCCGCCCGCCTCCAGGGCCGGCCCGACGGTCCACGGGAAGGCCACAGCGAACGCACGGCGTCTTGAGATCCCGGCCCCCTGCGGTCATGCCCACAGGCAGCCGACTGGAGGTGGTGACCATGAACGACGGTCGTGGGAAAGCCCCGGCGGACGCGGGGAGCGCGAGTGTGCGGGCGGGGGCCGTGCGCGGCCCCTGGGCGGTGCTCTGCGCGGCCGTGACGGTCGTCCTGGGCCCGGCGGCGGTCACCGCGTCCGCCCTCGACCAGGCCAACACCGCTCCGCTGCACCACGCGGTGCAGGCCGGTCCGGTACACGCGTACCTCCCGTCCGACACCGGCCGCCGCCGCGTCGCCTGATCAGCCCCTGAAGCGCTGCCACAGCCGGGGGTAGCG
Source organism: Streptomyces sp. NPDC096046 (assembly GCF_040303285.1). Classification (NCBI taxonomy): domain Bacteria; kingdom Bacillati; phylum Actinomycetota; class Actinomycetes; order Kitasatosporales; family Streptomycetaceae; genus Streptomyces; species Streptomyces sp. NPDC096046. The sequence goes on from NZ_JBEOSZ010000009.1 coordinate 161,316, forward strand.
CTCGGCGAGCAGCCCCTCGTTCTCGAAGTCGAGCGCGGTGCCCTCGGGTTCGGGGGGCGGCGGCGCGACCTCCAGGTCGGGGGCGACCACGCCGGTGAGCTGCTCGTAGGCCTCGTCCGCCGCGTAGCCGAGTTCCTCGCCGTCGCCGTCGATCTCCTCGTCGAAGTCGCCCAGCAGATCGGCGAGCGCGTCCGGGTCGTGCACGGCGCCCTCGAAGATCTCGCGGCCCTGCCCGATCAGCCAGCACCGGAAGAAGTCGAAGGCGTCGTCGCTCGCCCCGTCGAGCAGCACCCAGGCGGCGCCCCACAGGTCCCAGCGGTAGGCGCGGTTGTAGCGGGACTCGAAGTGCCGGGCGAAGTCCAGGACCGAGTCCGGATCCAGCTGGGCGAGCCGGTCCACGAGCAGGTCGGCCTGCTCCTCCGGGTCGCCCTCGGCGGCCTCCCGGGCATCGTCGATCAGCTCCCAGAACTCCGTCTCGTCCATCACGGGTCAAGCATCGGCCCTGGGACACACGGGCGCACCCGGAGTGCGCACGATCGTTATGCGCCGCCCTCGGGCCGGTAGAGCCGGACCAGCCGCGCCGCGTCCGCGGCGAACCGCTCGCGCAGGCTCTCCGGCGCCAGCACCTCCACCTCCGGACCGAGGGCCGCCAGCTGGGTGTGGGCCACCTCCTCGGACTCCACCGGCAGCGTCACGGTCACCCAGCCGTTCTCGTCCGGGGCGTCGGCGTCCGTCAGAGCCTCCCGGGCGGTCATCGCGTCGAGGGCGTACGGCAGGGCGCGCATACCGTCGGGGGACAGCCGCACCACGACCCGCGCCCGCAGGATGGACCGCGCGAACTGCTCGGCCCGCTCCTCCCAGAACGCGGGCAGGTCGAAGTCCGGCTCCCGCTCGAAGCGCTCCCCGTCCGTGTCCACCGCCGTGAACCGGTCGATCCGGTACACCCGGAAGGACGCGGACCCGGCCACCCGGGCGCACAGGTACCAGACGCCCGCCTTCAGCACGAGCCCGTACGGCTCCAGCTCCCGGACGATCTCGTCCTCCCCGCGCCGGTAGCGGGCGCCGATCCGCCGGTCGTCCCACACCGCGTCGGCGACGGCCGGCAGCAGCGCGGGCGTCTTCGGCTCCTTGAACCAGCTGGGCGCGTCCAGATGGAACCGCTGGGAGGCCGTCCGGGAGGCGTCCCGCAGGGAGGGCAGCAGCGCCGCCGACACCTTCAGCCGGGCCGCCGAGGCGGCGTCCTCCAGACCCATCTCGCGCAGCGCCCCGGGCACTCCGGACAGGAACAGTGCCTCGGCCTCGCCGCGGTGCAGGCCGGTCAGCCGCGTCCGGTACCCGCCGACGAGCCGGTAGCCGCCGGCCCGGCCCCGGTCCGCGTACACCGGCACGCCCGCCTCCGACAGCGCCTGGGCGTCCCGGGTGACCGTCCGCTCGGACACCTCCAGTTCACGGGCGAGCTCGGCGGCCGTCATGGAGGGCCGGGACTGGAGCAGCAGCACCATCTTGATCAGCCGGGCAGCACGCATGACCGCCATTGTGCCGGGCGTGCCACCCGCCTGGGTGTACACACGGTGTGATCATGCCGTCACCACTGTTAGCGTCGGTCGGAGTTCAGGATGCAGAGGTTCGGTGGATCAATCGGGACGTCCCTCGACGAGGACACACATGACGAAACAGCCTCGCGAACAATGGGCCACACGCACGGGATTCCTGCTGGCGGCGATCGGCTCCGCCATCGGGCTCGGCAACATCTGGCGCTTTCCCGCCGTCGCCTACGAGAACGGCGGCGGCGCCTTTCTCTTCCCCTATCTCATCGCCCTGCTCACCGCCGGTATCCCGCTGCTGATCATGGAATACGCGATCGGGCGCAGATACCGGACCTCGCCCCCGGCGGCGCTGCGGCAGATGGCGCGCCCGGCGGAGGTGATCGGGTGGTGGCAGGTGGCGATCTCCTTCGTGATCGCCACGTACTACGCGGTCATCATCGCCTGGGCGGTCCGTTACATCGGCTTCTCCGCCGACCAGGCCTGGGGCGACGACCCGGAGGGCTTCCTCTTCGGCAGCTTCCTCAAGGCGTCCGAGACGCCGGGCTTCGTCTCCGGCTACGTCTCCGGGGTGCTGTGGCCGCTCATCGCCGTCTGGATCGTGGTGCTGGGCATCCTGGCGTTCGGCATCCGGCGCGGCATCGAGAAGGCCAACAAGATCTTCATCCCGCTGCTGGTGGTCTTCTTCGTCGTCCTGGTGATCCGGGCCCTCACCCTGGACGGTGCGGCGCAGGGGCTGGACGCCTTCTTCCGCCCCGACTGGTCGGAGCTGACCAACGGCAGCGTCTGGGTGGCCGCCTACGGCCAGATCTTCTTCTCGCTGTCGATCGGCTTCGGCATCATGATCACCTACGCTTCCTATCTGCGGCGCCGCTCCGATCTCACCGGCTCCGCCCTGGTCGCCGGGTTCGCCAACAGCTCCTTCGAGATCCTCGCCGGCATCGGCGTGTTCGCCACGCTGGGCTTCATGGCGCAGGCCGCGGGGGTGCCGGTCGGCGACGTGGCGACCGCGGGGCTCGGGCTGGCGTTCGTCGCCTTCCCGACGATCATCTCCGAGATGTGGCTGGGCGGCGCCTTCGGCGTGCTGTTCTTCGTGTCCCTGGTGATCGCGGGCCTGTCCTCGCTGATCTCGATCGTCCAGGTGGTGGTCTCCGCGGTGCAGGACCGCACCGGCATGCGCCGCGTCCCCGCCGTGTTGGGCGTGGGCGGCGCCGTGGCGGTGGCCTCCATCCTGCTGTTCCCGACCAACGAGGGCGTCTACCTGCTCGACGCCTCCGACCACTTCATCAACCAGTACGGCATCGCGATGGCCGCGCTGGTCGGGGTGATCGCGGTGGCCTGGTTCATGCGCAAGCTGCCCGAACTGCAACGCGACGCCGACGCCACCTCCGCCGTGCGGCTCGGCCACTGGTGGCGGATCTGCCTCGGTGTCATCACCCCGCTGGTGCTGGGCTGGATGATGGTCGACAGCCTGCGCTCGGAGTTCGACGAGAACTACGAGGGCTATCCCACCGACTTCCTGCTGGGAGCGGGCTGGAGCGTGGCGATCGCGGCGCTGGTGGTCGGCGTGCTGCTCTCCCTCATCCCGTGGAAGGCGGCCGAGGGCGGGCTGAGCGACTTGGACATGGAGTCCCTCGACGAGGCCGAGGGCCACCGAAAGGGCAAGCGGCCCGGAGAGGAGGACCGCTGATGTCCGGCGGCGCCATCATCATGATGATCATCGCGATCCTCATCGTCTGGGGCGGCCTGGGGCTGGCCATCGTCCAGCTCCGCCGCCACCCCGACCCCGGACCGGACGCCGAGGAGGCGACGGTCCCGCACACCGAGTAGCGTCCGGGCGGTACCACGGAAGCGGCCGTCGGCCTCCCGAACCACGGGAGGCCGACGGCCGCTTCGCCGTCCGCAGGGTTCTTCACAGACCGTACTTGGCGCGCGCTTCCTTCACCGATGTCGCCTTGACCTCGCCGCGCCTGGCGAGCTGGGCCAGGGCCGCGACGACGATCGACTCGGCGTCCACCCCGAAGTGGCGGCGGGCCGCCTCACGGGTGTCCGAGAGGCCGAAGCCGTCGGCGCCCAGCGAGGACCAGTCCTGCTCGACCCACTGCGCGATCTGGTCCGGGACCTGGCGCATGTAGTCGGAGACCGCCAGCACCGGGCCCTCGGCACCCTGGAGCGCCTGCCGCACGAACGGCACCCGCTCCTCGCCGCGCAAGCCGGCCTCGTCCGCCTCCAGGGCGTCCCGGCGCAGCTCGCTCCAGGACGTCGCCGACCACACGTCGGCCGCCACGCCCCACTCCTCGGCGAGCAGCCGCTGCGCCTTGAGCGCCCAGTGGATCGCCGTACCGGAGCCGAGCAGCTGGATCCGCGGGGCGTTCGCCGGCGGGGTGATGCCCGCCGACTCCGCCGTGTTGAAGCGGTACAGGCCCTTGACGATGCCCTCGTCGATCCCGGCGACGGACGGCTTCGCGGGCTGCGGCAGCGGCTCGTTGTAGACGGTGAGGTAGTAGAAGACGTCCTGGTCCTCGTCCGGGGCCGCCTCGCCGTACATCCGGCGCAGACCGTCCTTGACGATCGTGGCGACCTCGTAGGCGAACGCCGGGTCGTACGACAGCGCCGCCGGGTTCGTCGCCGCGATGACGGGGGAGTGGCCGTCGGCGTGCTGGAGGCCTTCGCCCGTCAGCGTCGTGCGGCCGGCCGTGGCGCCGACGAGGAAGCCGCGGCCGAGCTGGTCACCGAGCTGCCACATCTGGTCGGCCGTGCGCTGCCAGCCGAACATCGAGTAGAAGATGTAGAACGGGATCATCGTCTCGCCGTGCGTCGCGTACGACGTCGAAGCGGCGATGAAGTCGGCCATCGAACCGGCCTCGGTGATCCCCTCGTTGAGGATCTGGCCGTTCTTGGCCTCCTTGTAGTACATCAGCTGGTCGCGGTCGACCGGCTCGTACGTCTGGCCCTTGGGCGAGTAGATGCCGAGCGAGGGGAACAGCGACTCCATGCCGAAGGTGCGCGCCTCGTCCGGGACGATCGGCACCCAGCGCTTGCCCGTCTCCTTGTCGCGGACCAGGTCCTTGACCAGGCGGACGAAGGCCATCGTCGTCGCGACGTTCTGCGCACCCGAGCCCTTGTCGAAGGAGGCGAACGCCTTCTCCGCCGGGGCGGGCAGCGGGGCGACCGGGTGGACGCGCCGGGCCGGAGCCGGACCGCCGAGGGCGGCACGCCGTTCCTGGAGGTAGCGGACCTCGGGGGAGTCGGCGCCCGGGTGGCCGTAGGGGACCACGCCGTCGACGAAGTCGCTGTCCTTGATCGGCAGGCCGAGCAGATCGCGCATGTTCTTGAACTCGTCCACCGAGAGCTTCTTCATCTGGTGGTTGGCGTTCTTCGACGCGAAGCCCTCGCCCAGGGTGTGGCCCTTGACCGTCTGGGCCAGGATCACGGTCGGCGCGCCCTTGTGCTCGACGGCGGCCTTGTACGCGGCGTACACCTTGCGCGCCTCGTGACCACCGCGCGAGAGGTGGAAGCACTCCAGGATCTTGTCGTCGCTCAGCAGCTTCGCCATCTCCACGAGCGCCGGGTCGCCGCCGAAGAAGTCCTGGCGGATGTAGGTCGCGTCGCGGGTCTGGTACGTCTGGATCTGTGCGTCCGGTACCTGGCGCAGACGGCGTACGAGCGCGCCGGTGGTGTCGAGCCGGAACAGCTCGTCCCAGGCCGTGCCCCACAGCGTCTTGATCACGTTCCAGCCGGCGCCGCGGAACTGGGCTTCCAGCTCCTGCACGATCTTGAAGTTGGCGCGGACCGGGCCGTCCAGACGCTGCAGGTTGCAGTTGATGACGAAGGTGAGGTTGTCCAGCTCCTCACGGGCCGCGAGCGCGAGGGCCGCCGTCGACTCGGGCTCGTCCATCTCGCCGTCGCCGAGGAACGCCCACACGTGCGAGGCGGAGGTGTCCTTGATGCCGCGGTTGGTGAGGTAGCGGTTGAAGCGCGCCTGGTAGATGGCGGAGAGCGGGCCCAGACCCATGGAGACGGTCGGGAACTCCCACAGCCAGGGCAGGCGGCGCGGGTGCGGGTAGGAAGGCAGGCCGTTGCCGCCCGACTCGCGGCGGAAGTTGTCGAGCTGCTGCTCGTTCAGACGGCCGTCGAGGAACGCGCGGGCGTAGATGCCGGGGGAGGCGTGGCCCTGGATGTAGAGCTGGTCGCCGGAGCCGTCGGCCTCTTTGCCCTTGAAGAAGTGGTTGAAGCCCGTCTCGTACAGCCAGGCGGCGGAGGCGAAGGTGGCGATGTGGCCGCCCACGCCGTACTTGCTGCCCCGGGTCACCATCGCGGCCGCGTTCCAGCGGTTCCACGCGGTGATCCGCTGCTCCATCGCCTCGTCACCGGGCACCGCCGGCTCGGCGGAGGTGGGGATGGAGTTGACGTAGTCGGTCTCGAGGAGCTTCGGCAGCGCGATGCCGGCGCCCTCGGCGCGCTCCAGCGTGCGGCGCATCAGGTATGCGGCACGGTGCGGCCCGGCAGCCTTGGTGACCGCGTCCAGGGAGGCCTGCCATTCGGCGGTCTCCTCCGGGTCCCGGTCGGGGAGCTGGTCGAGCTCGCTCGGCTGGATGGCGTGGGGGTCGGTCATGTCGCCGCCTTCCTCAGTCGAAGGGGGTTCCCTCACAAAAGGGGATCGGGGGTGCCCTTGGTCTTTGGCAGGACAGGGCGCGGGCCTCGGGTGCTGTGACACCTTGCGGCTTCCGCCGCGTGGCCCGTCGGCGACTGTAACTCGCTGATCGATGATCGATCAAAGGGTTGAGCGGTAAAACCTCTTGATCACGAGAAAGTAGGCACGGGGTGCCTCCGGCGGTGGCACGCGGTGACCTGTTTTCGCATGGTTTTCGCAGGTCGGAGGTGTTTGAGCGAGGGTGCGCTCGGGTGTCACGCCCGGGGCGCGCAGCCCAGGACGTGCGCCTTCACAAGCTCCGCGATCCGGGGGTCACGGCGCTTGAACGCGGCGACGAGTTCCTCGTGCTCCTCCGCGTACGACTGCTGCCGGGTGCCCAGCCAGCGGATCGACAGGGCCGTGAACACCTCGATGCCGAGCCCCTCCCAGGTGTGCAGCAGAACGGAGTTGCCCGCGGCGCGGACCAGTTCGCGGTGGAAGGCGACGGTGTGCCGCACCTGAGCCGTGCCGTCGGAGACGCGGTCGGCCTCGTACAGGGCGCTGACGTGGGGTTCCAGCGCCGAGCAGTCCTCCGCGAGCCCTTGGGCGGCCAGCTCCGCGGCGATGGCCTCCAGACCGGCCCGGACCGGGTAGCTCTCCTCCAGGTCGGCGGCCGTGAGGTTGCGGACGCGCACGCCCTTGTTCGGAGCGGACTCGATCAGGCGCAGGGACTCCAGCTCGCGCAGGGCCTCACGGACCGGGGTCTGACTGACCTCCAGCTCGGTGGCGATCCGGCGCTCGACGATCCGCTCGCCCGGCTGCCAGCGTCCGCTGATGATCCCCTCCAGGATGTGCTCGCGGATCTGCTCGCGGAGCGAGTGGATGACGGGCGCGGTCATGAGGGCTCCTTACGCGGGATCGACGTTTAGACAATACGGCCGGTTCCCGCCGCGGGTGGGGCGGGTTGAGGCGCTTTGACGCAGGTGAGACGAGACTTACACCAGGGGTGTGGGGTGGTCGTTCGCCTGCGGCGCCGTTGTGGTCCGGTCGCGCCCACGCGGCGAAGCCGCACATCGATACAGCCGCGCGCCCCTGGGGACGACGATGCCCCGCCCGGGAAAGCCGGACGGGGCATCGATGGCGTACTGCCGGTCGGCGACTACAGGCCGAGTTCGACCTCGAACTCGCCCGCCTCCAGAATGGCCTTGACCGCCGTCAGGTAACGGGCGGCGTCGGCGCCGTCCACCAGGCGGTGGTCGTAGGACAGGGTCAGGTACGTCATGTCGCGGACGCCGATGGCCGTGCCCTCCTCCGTCTCGATGACGGCGGGGCGCTTGACCGTCGCGCCGATGCCGAGGATGGCGACCTGGCCCGGAGGCACGATGATCGTGTCGAAGAGCGCGCCGCGCGACCCGGTGTTGGAGATGGTGAAGGTCGCGCCGGACAGCTCGTCCGGGGTGATCTTGTTGGCCCGGACTTTGCCCGCGAGCTCGGCCGTCGCCTTGGCGATACCGGCGAGGTTGAGGTCACCGGCGTTCTTGATGACCGGGGTCATCAGGCCCTTTTCGGAGTCCACCGCGATACCGACGTTCTCGGTGTCGAAGTAGGTGATGGTCCCCTCGGCCTCGTTGATCCTGGCGTTGATCGGCGCGTGCGCCTTCAGCGCCTGCGCCGCGGCCTTGACGAAGAACGGCATCGGGGAGAGCTTGACGCCCTCACGCGACGCGAACGCGTCCTTGGCACGGGCGCGCAGCCTCATCAGGCGGGTGACGTCGACCTCGACGACCGAGGACAGCTGGGCCTGCTCGTGCAGGGCCTTGACCATGTTGTCGCCGATGACCTTGCGGATCCGCGGCATCTTGATGGTCTGGCCGCGCAGCGGCGACGCCTCCAGCGACGGGGCCCTCTTCGCGGCCGACGGGGCGGCAGCGGCGGGGGCCGGGGCGGCGGCGGCGCTCTTCGCGGCCTCGGCCGCGGCGACGACGTCCTGCTTGCGGATACGGCCGCCGACGCCGGTGCCCTTGACGGCGGCCAGGTCGACGCCCTGTTCGGCGGCGAGCTTGCGCACCAGCGGGGTCACGTAGGCGCCGTCGTCGGCCGGCTTGGCGGCGGCCGGAGCGGCCGGGGCCTGGGCCGGAGCCGGGGCGGGCGCCGGAGCGGCCGGGGCCGGGTCGGGAGCCGGGGCGGTCTGCTCCTGCGGAGCCGGGGCGGACGGCGCCTGCGGAGCCGGAGCCGGGGCGGCCGGGGCCTGCTGGGCCGGGGCGGCCTGCTGCGGGGCCGGGGCCTGAGCGGGCTCGGGCTGTGCCGGGGCCTGGGCGGGCTCGGGCTGCGCCGGGGCGGCCGGGGCCTCCTGCGCGGGGGCGGCGGCCGGAGCGGCACCCGCCTCGCCGATGACGGCGAGCTTGGCGCCGACCTCGGCGGTCTCGTCCTCACCGACCACGATCTCCAGCAGGGTGCCCGAGGTGGGCGCCGGGATCTCGGTGTCGACCTTGTCGGTGGAGACCTCGAGCAGCGGCTCGTCGGCCTCGACGCTGTCACCGACCGACTTCAGCCAGCGGGTGACGGTGCCCTCGGTGACGGACTCGCCGAGCGCGGGCAGGACGACGTCCGTGCCCTCGGCGGAGCCGCCGCCGGCCGCGGTGTCGGTGGTGGGAGCGGGCGCCGGGGCGGCCTGCTCGGTGGACGGGGCGGCCGGGGCCGGCTCGGGAGCGGGCTCGGCGACCTGCTCGGCCTGCGGGGCCTGCTCGGCGGCGGGCGCGCCGCTGCCGTCGTCGATCAGGGCCAGCTCGGCGCCGACCTCGACCGTCTCGTCCTCGGCGACCTTGATGGAGGCCAGGACACCGGCGGCGGGCGAGGGGATCTCGGTGTCGACCTTGTCGGTCGAGACCTCGAGCAGCGGCTCGTCGGCCTCGACGCGCTCGCCCTCGGCCTTCAGCCAGCGAGTGACAGTGCCCTCGGTGACGCTCTCGCCGAGCGCCGGAAGGGTTACGGAAACCGCCATGGTTTCGGTTGCTCCTTACGGAAAGTGCGGAAGTCTGTGTCGTCGCGTTCGTCGACCGAGGGGTCAGTCGTGCGCGTGGAGGGGCTTGCCGGCCAGGGCCAGGTGGGCCTCGCCGAGCGCCTCGCTCTGGGTCGGGTGGGCGTGGATGAGCTGCGCGACCTCGGCGGGCAGCGCCTCCCAGTTGTAGATCAGCTGGGCTTCGCCGACCTGCTCGCCCATGCGGTCGCCGACCATGTGGACGCCGACGACGGCACCGTCCTTGACCTGGACGAGCTTGATCTCGCCCGCGGTGCCCAGGATCTTGCTCCTGCCGTTGCCCGCGAGGTTGTACTTCAGAGCGACGACCTTGTCCGCACCGTAGATCTCCTTGGCCTTGGCCTCGGTGATGCCCACGGAGGCGACCTCCGGGTGGCAGTACGTCACCCGCGGAACACCGTCGTAGTCGATCGGAACGGTCTTCAGACCGGCCAGGCGCTCCGCCACCAGGATGCCCTCGGCGAAGCCGACGTGCGCGAGCTGGAGGGTCGGGACGAGGTCGCCGACGGCGGAGATGGTCGGCACGTTCGTGCGCATGTACTCGTCGACCAGGACGTAGCCGCGGTCCATGGCGACGCCCTGCTCCTCGTAGCCCAGGCCCTGGGAGACCGGGCCGCGGCCGATGGCCACCAGCAGGACCTCGGCCTCGAACTCCTTGCCGTCGGCGAGGGTGACCTTGACGCCGTCCTGGGTGTACTCGGCCTTCTGGAAGAAGGTGCCCAGGTTGAACTTGATGCCGCGCTTGCGGAACGCGCGCTCCAGGAGCTTGGAGGAGTTCTCGTCCTCGACCGGCACCAGGTGCTTCAGGCCCTCGACGATCGTGACCTCGGTGCCGAAGGACTTCCAGGCGGAGGCGAACTCGACGCCGATGACACCGCCGCCCAGGATGATCGCGGACTTGGGCACGCGGTCCAGCACGAGGGCGTGGTCGGAGGAGATGATCCGGTTGCCGTCGATGTCCAGGCCGGGCAGCGACTTCGGCACGGAGCCGGTCGCGAGCAGGATGTGGCGGCCCTCGACGCGGCGGCCGTTCACGTCGACGGAGGTGGGGGAGGACAGTCGGCCCTCACCCTCGATGTACGTCACCTTCCGGGAGGCGACGAGCCCCTGCAGGCCCTTGTACAGGCCGGCGACCACGCCGTCCTTGTACTTGTGCACCCCGGCGATGTCGATGCCCTCGAAGGAGGCCTTCACACCGAACTGCTCGCTCTCGCGGGCCTGGTCGGCGATCTCGCCCGCGTGCAGCAGGGCCTTGGTGGGGATGCATCCCCGGTGCAGGCAGGTGCCGCCGACCTTGTCCTTCTCGATCAGGGCGACGTCCAGGCCCAGCTGCGCCCCGCGCAGGGCCGCGGCGTAACCACCGCTGCCACCGCCGAGGATCACTAGGTCGAAAACGGTGCTGGCGTCGTTCGCCACGTCACGTCCTCCATGCATGTGCGCCGTGAGCCGGTCTTCGGTGACCGGCAGGCGGCTGGTGTCCGGCCGCTCGTTCTTCGGCCCTTCGGTGGGGCCCTGTCCTGCCGAGCCCCATCTTCGCACTTGTCAGCACACAAGGAGACGCCGGGCTGCGGTGTGAGACACCCCACGTTCAGATGAGCCGCCTTCGGGGGCGAAGCCCGAGTGGCGCGGTGCTGTGTCTGATCTGCGGCTCCGCCGCGCAGCCGCGAGGACGGCGAACCCAGGGGGCGCGGTGCCGTATCGGATCTGCGGCTGCGCCGCGCGGCCGCGACCAGTCCTCACGCGCACCGGCGACCGACGGCGGGACGTGCTCGCAGGGGCGCGGAGCCGTATCCGATCTGCGGCTGCGCCGCGCGGGCGTGAGGACGGCGAACCCGGGGGCGCGGTGGCGTATCGGGTCTGCGGCTGCGCCGTGCGGGTGCGGGGACGGCGAACCCGGGGGGCGCGGTGGCGTATCGGGTCTGCGGCTGCGCCGTGCGGGTGCGGGGACGGCGAACCCGGGGGGCGCGGGGAACTGCGCGAACAGCCCCACGCCCCCGCACTCGCCGCACCACCGGCGAGACCGGGCTCTCCGGGGACTCAGCCCAGCTCGCCCGCGGCCGTCAGCTCCGCGACCCGCACCAGCGTCCGTACGGCCGAGCCCGTGCCGCCCTTCGGCGTGTATCCGAACGGTCCGCCCTCGTTGAAGGCCGGACCGGCGATGTCCAGGTGCGCCCAGGTGATGCCCTCGCCCACGAACTCGCGCAGGAACAGACCGGCGACCAGTCCGCCGCCCATCCGCTCGCCCATGTTCGCGATGTCGGCCGTGGCCGAGTCCATCCCCTTGCGCAGGTGCTCCGGCAGCGGCATCGGCCACGCCGGCTCCCCGACCTCCTCCGCCGCCTCGTGCAGCGCCGCACGGAACGCGTCGTCGTTGCCCATGATCCCGAACGTCCGGTTGCCGAGCGCCAGCACCATCGCTCCGGTCAGCGTCGCCACGTCCACGATCGCGTCCGGCTTCTCCTGCGAGGCCGCCCACAGCGCGTCGGCCAGCACCAGCCGGCCCTCCGCGTCGGTGTTGAGCACCTCCACGGTCTTGCCGCTGTACATCCGCAGCACATCACCCGGACGGGTAGCGGAACCGGAGGGCATGTTCTCGGCCAGGGCGAGCCAGCCGGTGACGTTGACCTCCAGGCCGAGGCGCGCGGCGGCGACGACCGCGGCGAACACGGCGGCCGCCCCGCTCATGTCGCACTTCATCGTCTCGTTGTGACCGGCCGGCTTCAGCGAGATGCCGCCCGAGTCGTACGTGATGCCCTTGCCGATGAAGGCGAGGTGCTTCCTGGCCTTGGAGGAGGTGTACGACAGCTTGACCAGGCGCGGTCCGGCCGCCGAGCCCGCGCCGACACCGAGGATGCCGCCGTAGCCGCCCTTGACCAGGGCCTTCTCGTCGAGCACCTGCACCTTGATGCCGTGTTCCTTGGCCGCGGCCTGGGCGACCGCGGCGAACGACTCGGGGTTCAGGTCGTTCGGCGGGGTGTTGATCAGGTCGCGGGCGCGGTTGAGCTCCTCGGACACGGCGACGGCACGCTCGATCGCGGCCTTGTACGCCTTGTCGCGGGGCTTGCCGCCGAGCAGGGTGACCTCGGCCAGGGGCGCCTTGCCGTTCTTGGCCTTGGGGTCCTGGCCGTTGGCCTTGTAGGCGTCGAAGGAGTACGCGCCGAGCAGAGCGCCCTCCCCGAGCGCGCCGGCGGCGGCGGAGTCGCCCAGCGGCAGCGCGAAACCGGCCTTCTTGGACCCGGCCAGGGCGCGGGCGGCGACACCGGCGGCCTTGCGCAGGGCCTCGGAGTCGTAGTCGGCGTCCTTCTCGGGGGCCGCGCCCAGGCCGACCGCCAGGATGAGCGGTGCCTTGAAGCCGGACGGCGCCGGCAGCTTCGTCACCTCGCCCTCGCCGCCGGAGGCGCCGAGAGTCTCCAGAACGCCGGCGAGCCTGCCGTCGTACGCCTTGTCCACGGCCTCGGCGCCCGGTGCGACGACCGGCCCGTTGGCACCCTTGGCGACACCGATCACGATCGCGTCGGCCCGCAGACCGGACGCCGCGGCGGTGCTGAGAGTGAGAGCAGTCACGGTGGTGAAATCTCGCTTCCGATGTGAAGTTGCAGTGGTCGAACGATGTGGGTCGACCGGGCCCGACAGCCGACCCTATTCCGACCTCAGGGTCCGGTATCCACGGGGCCTTCCCCGGTACGGCGAACACTCGACGTCGAGACTACGCGCGTGGTCCCGTTCGCTCATTCCTGCGGGCGTTCACCCGTCGGTGGCGTAGTGGCCATTTCCTGATCCCTCACACCGGTGAACTGGGTCACACTCGTCGCGATCCGGTGAGCGCCCTGCTCGCCGCTTTGCACGATTCCCACGGCTCCCCCCTCTGCTCGACCGCACGAAGATGCCGGGGATCTTCTGGGGAGGAACCATGACGCGGCGTGCGCGCGGATGGAGGAACACGGCCGCCGCGATGACGGCGGCGGGCCTGATCACGGCCGGGGCCTCCGCGCCCGGGGCGACGGCCGCCGAGCAACCCCGCGTCGACCTGAGGGTGCTGGTGGTTACGGTTGTGCCACCTGGTGTACGACGTCCCGCCCGGCGTCGACCCGGAAGGTCTGGCCCGGGCGCGGGGCGCGGCGGTGCACTGCGCGGTGCCCGGGGCCGGAGATCATCCGTGGGGCACCCTGCCGCACACCTCCAGAACGCGGAGAACACCCCGTGAGACGCCTGCCCCTTCTCGTCGTCGCCCTGCTCCTCGTGCTGCTCGCGGGGTGCGCCCAGGCCCCGGACGACAAGCCCGGCCCCCGCTGGCGGCCCCGCCCCGGCACCGACTGGCAGTGGCAGCTCAGCGGGCGCCTGGACACCTCCGTCGACGTGCCCGTCTACGACATCGACGGCTTCGACCACTCCGAGGACACCGTCGCCCGGCTGCACCGCGAGGACCGCAAGGTCATCTGCTACCTCTCCACCGGCGCCTGGGAGGAGTTCCGCCCCGACGCGGAGAAGTTCCCCGAGTCGGTCCTCGGCCGCGGCAACGGCTGGAAGGGGGAGCGCTGGCTCGACATCCGCCGCACCGACGTCCTGGAGCCGCTCATGGCGGCCCGGATCGACATGTGCCGCGACAAGGGCTTCGACGCGGTGGAGCCCGACAACATGGACGGCTACCGCAACGACACCGGCTTCCCCCTGACGGCCGCCGACCAGCTCCGCTACAACCGCCTCATCGCCGGGCTGGCCCACGACCGGGGCCTGGCGGTCGGGCTGAAGAACGACCTGGACCAGATCCCCGAACTGGTCGGGAACTTCGACTTCGCGGTCAACGAACAGTGCGCCCAGTACGGCGAGTGCGCGGCCCTCACGCCGTTCATCGAGGCGGGCAAGGCCGTCTTCCATGTCGAGTACGAGGTTCCCACCGGCCGCTTCTGCGCCGACTCGCGCCGCCTGAAGCTCAGTTCGCTGCTCAAGAAGTACGAACTGGGAGTGTGGCGACGGGCCTGCTGAGCCCGGTCCCGGTGACCGTCGTGCCCGCGATCCGCTCGGCGAGGGACCGGCGGCCGCAGGAGAATGACGAGGAGATCGTTTCAGCCCAGTGCCAGAACGACCAGCGAGGTGGTCGCCGCCGTCTCCGCCAGGCCGCCGAAGACGTCCCCCGTCACTCCGCCGAAGCGGCGGGTGCAGTGGCGCAGCAGCGTCTCGGCGGCGGCCAGGGAAACGACGACCGCGAGCACGCCGCGGACCATGTCGTACGGCCCGAGGAGGGCCCCGGCCGCCGCGGCGGCCCCCGCGACGGCCACGGTGGCGATCACCGCCCCCCGCGGCGGCACCACACCGGCCACCGCCGCCCCCAGCCCCTCCGGCCGCGCCGCCGGCACCCCCGCCCGGGCCGCGAGGGTCAGGGCCAGCCGGGCGAGTGTCGCGGAGACGACGGCGGCACACGCGCCCCGGCCCCAGGAGGCCTCGTACGCCTGGGCGAGCGCGGCGACCTGTGCGAGCAGGGCGAGGACGAGGGTGATGACCCCGAACGGCCCGATGTCCGACTGCTTCATGATCCGCAGTGCGTCCTCGGCGGGCTTTCCGCTGCCCAGCCCGTCGGCGGTGTCCGCGAGCCCGTCGAGATGGAGCCCGCGCGTGAGTACGGCCGGCACGGCGACGGTCGCCACGGCGGCGAGCGGCGCCCCCGCGCCCAGGGTCAGCAGGACCAGCCCGAGCAGGGCGGCCGCCGCACCCACCGCCAGCCCGGCCAGCGGAGCGCACAGCATGCCGCCGCGCGCGGCCTCCCGGTCCCACCGGGTCACCCGGACCGGGATCACCGTGAGGGTGCCGAAGGCGAAGCGGAGTCCGTCGAGGGGCGAGGTACTGGGCACCGGCGCAGGCTACCGGCCGGTCAGGAGAGCGGGAACGGCAGCCGTGGATAAAGTTCACATATGGGATGGTTCGAGCGGAACATCATGGAACCCGGCAAGCTGCCGTTGCTTCTCGCTCTCGTCTCCTTCGTCCTGACCTTCCTGATCACCCGGGGCATCACCCGTCTCATCCGGGCGGGCAAGGGCCCCTTCCGCAACATCAGCGGCAGCGGCGGTGTCCACGTCCACCACGTGGTCCCCGGTGTCATCCTGACGATCATCGGCGGCTTCGGCGCGGTCGCCGGCGGCCAGTACGGCTTCGGCTCGGCGCTGGCCGCGGTGATCTTCGGCATCGGCGCGGGCCTCGTTCTCGACGAGTTCGCCCTGGTCCTGTATCTCGCCGACGTCTACTGGACCCCGGACGGCCGCAAGAGCGTGGAGATGGTCGTCCTGACCGCCTCGCTCGTGGGCCTGCTCCTGATCGGCTTCTCGCCGCTCGGCGTGAACGATCTCAACGAGGACCAGCAGCAGAACCGCGCCGTCGTCCTCGGGAACATCCTCGTGAACTTCGCGTTCGCGCTCATCGCCCTGTTCAAGGGCAAGACGCGCCTCGCGGTCCTGGGCGTGATCGTCCCGCTCGTCGCACTGGTCGCCGCCGTGCGGCTGGCCCGTCCCGCCTCCCCGTGGGCCAAGCGGTTGTACGGGAACCGCCCTCGCGCCCGTGCGAAGTCCACCCTGCGCGCCTACCACCACGACCGCCGCTGGGTGGGCCCCCGGCGTGCCTTCCAGGACTGGATCGGCGGCGCGCCCGACCCCGAGCCGGCCCGGTCCCTCGATCGCCGCTGACGCGGCGCGCCGAGCGCGCACAGCATCAGCACCGCCACGATCGCCGCGAGGTGCTCCTTGCCCGCGAGGTTCTCCTTCAGCACCACTTCGACCACCATCGCCACGACCACGACCGAGGCCGTGACCCAGGCGCGGTAGAGCCACCCGAGGAAGACGGCCAGACCCACCACCGCCGCCGACGGCCCGGTGTCCACCACCCACCGGTCCGAGGCGGGCAGACCCAGCGGCGCGTCGGGACCGAGCCCGATGCCCAGACGCGCGTACAGCGTGCCCGCGAGCGTGGCGGCGTAGGCGAGGGCGAGCGTCCGCCACCAGCCCAGGCAGAGCTCCGCGATGCCGAACACCAGCAGGATCTGCGCGAGCGCCCCCCACACCGGCAGATCCAGCGCCGGAACGAACAGCGACAGCGGCGTCCGCAGCAGTGCCACCCACAACGGGTCCGCGGCCCGCACGCCGCCCACGTCCTGCACGAACCGATAGCCCCACGCCTGGTGGTGCACGAGGTGCAGCACGGCCGTGAGGCACACCGCCGTGACCGCCATCGGCACGGCACGCCACCGCCGCTCGGCCAGCGGCCCGCGCACCGCGGCGAACAGCGCACCCCATTCAGCGCGGGCCCAGCGGGCGAGCGTGGTCATCCGGCGGTCGTCCTCGTCCGTGCGTGGAAACGTCTGAGGGTGTCCGCGACTCGGTCAAGCCGACACCACGTTCCAAGACCGACCGGAACGGGACGAAGTTGAGCCAGGCGGGAGTGACCTGGCTCTCGGGGCGCTACTGCCCGGCGGACGCCCCGGAGCGCCCCGGATGCCTCGACGCGTCCGGCCTGGCCGACCTGCCGGCTCCGGGGCGCTACTGCTTGGCGGACGCCTCAGATGCCTCAGACTCAGACGCCTCAGACTCAGACTCAGCCTCGGACGCCTCGGACGCGTCCGGCACGGCCGGCTCCTCGGAGTCCTTCGGCTTCTCCGGCAGCTCCGCCGCCAGCGCGGCCGCGGCCTGCACGAGCGGCAGCGCCAGCAGGCCGCCCGCGCCCTCGCCGACGGTCACCCCATGGGACAGCAGCGGCTCCAGGGCCATCCGGTCCAGCGCCTTCGCCTGCCCGGGCTCCCCGCTGTCGTGCGCGGCCAGCCACCAGTCCGGTGCCCGGAACGCGATCCGCTGTCCGACCAGCGCGCACGCGGCCGTCACGACCCCGTCCAGCACCACGGGCAGCTTGCGCACCGCGCTCTGCAGCAGGAAGCCGGTCATCGCGGCGACGTCCGCTCCGCCCACCGCGGCCAGCAGCCGCAACTGGTCCCCGAGCACCGGCCGCGCCCGGCGCAGCGCGTCCCGGATCGCCGCGCACTTGCGCATCCACGCCAGGTCGTCGATCGCCAGCCCGCCCCGCCCGGTGACGACCGACGCGTCGACCCCGCACAGTGCCGCGACCAGCACGCCCGCCACCGTGGTCCCGCCGACGCTCACATCACCGAGCACCACCAGGTCCGTGCCCGAGTCGGCCTCCTCGTCGGCCACCGCGACCCCGGCGCGGAACGCCGCCTCGGCCTCCTCCGCCGTCAGCGCGTCCTCGATGTCGATCCGCCCGCTGCCGCGCCGCACCCGGTGCCGTACGACGTCGCCGGGCAGCGAGTCGGGGTCGCAGTCCAGGGCCATGTCGACGACCCGCACCGGCACGCCCAGCCGCCGTGCCAGCACCGACACCGGCCGGCCGCCCGCCAGCACCTCGCGCACCAACTCCCCGGCGCCGCCCGCCGGCCGGGCCGAGACGCCCAGCTCGGCGATGCCGTGGTCACCGGCGAAGAGCACCACCCGCGGCCGTTCCACCGGCCGCACCGGCACGGCGGACCGCGCCGCCGCCAGCCACTCACCCAGTTCGTCGAGGCGGCCCAGCGACCCGGGCGGCACGACCTGTCGCTCCCGGCGCGCCTCGGCGTCCCGGCGGATCCCGCCGTCCGGACGCTCGATCAGATCGGTGAAGTCGTCGAGATTAAGCGAGCTCATTCGCCGAACAGTACCGGCACCGGTCGAACAGCACGGCGCCACATCACCACTCCGTCGAGGCGACGTCATTGCACCCGAGATCGGCATCCCATACGTTCCGGTTTGCAGAGGATTGTCGTACGTGGCTCGTGCGACGTCCCCGCCGTACGTCCTTGCCGTACGCCGCCGCGCCCGGGAGCCGCCCATGCCCGCACATCCCGCCCCTTCAGCACCCCCCGCCCCGCAGGCGACCACGCGGGTCCACGAACCGCGCCGGGAGGACTGCCCCTGGTGCGGCTCCGCCCGGCTCCGCAACCGGCTGCGCACCGGTGACCTGCGGCAGTACAAGCCCGGCAGCTTCACCGTCGACGCGTGCCGCGACTGCGGCCACACCTTCCAGAACCCCCGTCTCACCGCGCAGGGCCTGGCCCTCTACCACCGGACCGTGCGCGGGGAGCCCAGGGACCCGGCGAGCGACGGCCTCCTGGCCCTGCGCGCCGGTCCGCGCCGCCACCGCTCGGCAGCCCGCGCGATGCTGCGCTTCGGCGAGCCGGAGAGCTGGCTCGACGTGGGGACGGGGCATGCCCGCTTCCCGGCCACGGCCCGGCGCTTCTTCCCGTACACCGCTTTCGACGGCCTGGACCCCACCCCGCGCGTGGTCCGCGCCCGCGCGGCCGACCGCGTCGAGGAGGCCCACGTCGGCCGCCTGACGGACCCTCGGCTCACCGAGCCCCTGCGCGCCCGCTACGACGTGGTCAGCATGCTCCACCACCTGGAGGGCACCCCGGACCCGCGAGCGGAACTCCACGCGGCCCTGTCCGTCCTGCGTCCCGGCGGCCACCTGCTGCTGGAGACCCTGGACCCCCGCAGCCTCTTCGCCGTCCTCCTGGGCCGCTGGTGGCTCGCCCACGACCAGCCCCGCCACCTCCACCTGATCCCCCCGCCCAACCTCCGGGCGGAACTGGAGGCGGCCGGCTGCACGGTCCTGACGCTCGACCACCGCCCGGTGCACGTCCCCCACGACCTCGCGGGCGCCATGTCGCTGGCCCTCTCCCACGCCCTGCCGGCCCCGGACACCCCCTGGCGGGCGATCCCCCCGCCCCCCGTCCAGAGGCACGCCCGTACCGCTCTGCTCCGCGCGGGCATCCCGCTGGTGGCCCTGGCGGCGGTGGCGGACCTGTTCCTGGCCCCGGTGGCCCGCCGCACGCGGTGCGCGAACACCTACCGGGTGATCGCCCGCAAAGCCCCGTAGCCGACCGGGGCGCAGCCCTGGCCTCCGTCAGCCCCGCAGCACCACGGCCTGCCCCGCCACCACCAGCAGCACGTGCTCGCACTCGTCGGCGAACCCCGCGTTCAGCCGCCCCAGTTCATCCCGGTACCGTCGCCCCGACGCCGTCGCCGGCACGATCCCCGAGCCCACCTCGTTCGACACGGCGACGACGGTGCGCCGGGTGATCCGTACCGCCTCCGTGAGCTCCCGCACCCGTTCCCGCAGCGCCTTCTCCCCGTGCTCCGCCCACACCGCGTCGTCCCATGCCCCGGCGGAATCCATCGCGTCGGTCAGCCACAGCGACAGGCAGTCGATGAGCAGAGGCGGCCCCTCGGCCTCCAGCAGCGGCACCAGATCACAGGTCTCGACCGTCTGCCACGATCCCGGCCGCCGGTCCCGGTGCGCCGCCACCCGCGAGGACCACTCCGTGTCCCCGTTGCGCGAGCCGCCCGTCGCCACGTACAGCACGTCCGGGAAGGCCTCCAGCCTCCGCTCCGCCTCCACCGACTTGCCCGAGCGCGCCCCGCCCAGCACCAGGGTCCGCCGCGGCACGTCCGGCACGTTCTCGTACGCCCCCACCACCAGCGTCACCCCGTCCGGTACGGCCCGCGCCCCGGCCGCCGCGAGCCGCCGCCCGAGCTCGGGGCCGGGCGGCACGTCGTGGTCGAGGTGGACGGCGACCACATCGGTCGTCGGCCCGACCGCCCCCACCGCCCGCAGTTTCGCCAGCGCGTCCGGCCGGCCCACGACGTCCACCAGGACCATGTCGTAGGACGCGGCCGGTGCCTCCAGGCCCGCGGGCGCCCCGCCCGGCGGCAGATACAGCAGCCGCTGCCCCTCCGGCCCGGTCACCGCGTATCCCGTGCCCGGCGCGTCCAGCGCCACGGCCCGCACCCGGTGCCCCGTCAGCAGCGTCAACTCCCGCCCGTCCGGCACCCGCCCCGGCTGCGGCAGCCCCGCGGGCACCTCCACCGCCGGCCCGTCGTGCGGATGCGACAGCAGCACCTGCCGTACGCCCGTCAGGGAACGGCCCGCCCGCGCCGCCGCGAACGCCGCGCCCGGTGTCAGGTCGAGCAGCAGGGCGCCGTCCAGGAGCAGCGCGGTGGCCGCCCGCGTGTCCGGGCCGAGGGCGGCCGCACAGGCCGCGCAGGGACAGTCGGGGCGGGGGAGGCCCGCCGGGGCGCCGGTGCCGAGCAGAGTGAGTTCCACGGCACCGATTTTCGCCTGCCCGCCCGGCTCCTGCGCGCCTGGCACCCCGGATGGAGCCCCCGCGCGGGCTCCGTACGGGAAGCGTGGGTGACCACCCGCGCGCAACCGGTCACCCGCGGTCCTGTGACGGGACACCCGGTCGAGCGCATAGGCTCGGGGCGGGAGCCGGACCAAGATCCGGCTTTTCGCTGTGCAGTGTGCTCACACACATGGGAGGCGTACATGGCGGCATGGACGTGGCGGTTCGAGAAGACCGACGGGACGGAGGTCCAGCCCGCGGTGCCGCCGGAGGAGTTCCCCACCCAGGGGGACGCCGAGTCCTGGATCGGAGAGCACTGGAAGGCCCTCCAGGAGGGCGGTGCCGACCAGGTGCGGCTGTTCGAGGACGCCGCGGAGATCTACGGGCCGATGAGCCTGCACGCGGCCGAGGCGTGAGCCCGGGCGGGGGCCGAGGCCCCCGCCCACCCCTCGTGCGCGTCGTCCGTGTGTCAGCCGCGCACGCCGCACAGGTGCAGCAGCGCGGCCACCCCGCGGTACGGATCCGTCCGCCCGGCCTTCTCCTCCACCGCGAGCAGCGTCTCCACGTCGGCCGGGACCTGCGCGCCGTCCGCCGCCGTGTCGGTGAACACCCGCACCCCGTACCAGGCGTGCAGCGGCGCCCCGATCCCCGCGAGCGTCGACGTCAGGTCCTTCAGCCGGTCGGCGCGCACGTCGAGCCCCAGCCGGTTGCGGTAGGACACCGTGTCGAAGGCGGCCAGCGCCCCCGGCCAGTCACCGGACAGGCCCGGCCGGAACGCGAGCGCGTCGCCGTTGCGCACGAGCAGGGACAGCAGCCCGCCGGGCGCGAGCATCCGGGCGAGGCCCGCCAGCAGCGGGTCGGGTTCCTCGACGTACATCAGGACGCCGTGGCACAGCACCACGTCGAAACTGCCGGGCAGGAAGTGCACACCGGTGTCCCGGCCGTCGCCCTCGATGACGCGCATCCGCTCCCGGATGCCCTCCGGCTCCCCGGCCAGGGACTCCCGGGCCGCGGCGACCATCGTCGCGTCCTGCTCCAGACCGGTCACCTGGTGCCCGGCCCGGGCCAGCCGCAGCGCCTGCGTGCCCTGGCCCATCCCCACGTCGAGCACCCGCAGGCGCTGACCGACCGGGAACCGGCCGACTATCTGCTCGTCCAGCTGGCGGGCCACCAGCTCCTGTCGCACGACATCGCGCAGCCCGCCCAGCCTGTCCAGCCAGGCCTGCGCCGCACCCCCGGAGAACGGCGTCGTGGTCAGGGCCGCTCTCCACGTTTGACCTGCGGCTTCGGCAGCCGGAGCCGGCGCATCTGGAGGGAGCGCATCAGGGCGTAGGCGACGGCGCCGCGCTTGTTGTCACCCGCGAAGCGCTCGTTCAGCTGCTTCTTCAGACGGAAGGCCGTCGCGAACGAGTCGAGCACGATCAGCACGATCACCACGAGCCACAGCAGCAGCGCGATGTTCTGCAGCGACGCCACCCGCACCATGCTCAGCACGAGGATGACCACGGCCATCGGCAGGAAGAACTCGGCGATGTTGAACCGCGAGTCGACGAAGTCGCGCGCGAACCGGCGGACCGGTCCCTTGTCCCGCGCGGGCAGATACCGCTCGTCGCCGCTCGCCAGCGCCTGGCGCTGCCGCTCCATCGCGGCACGGCGCTCCTCGCGCTGTCGCTTGGCGGCCTCCTTGCGCGTCATCGACGTGTTGGCCACGCTGCGGCGCTGGGTCTGGGCCTGGCTGCGCTTGGGCGTGGGGCGGCCCTTGGGGGCCTCGGGGTGACGGGGCTGATTGGAGTCGGTCACCGGCGCCTTGTCGGCTGCCTGGGCCTTCTCATCCTTCGCACGGCTACGGAACACAAAACCCAAGGGTAAGGGCTTCGGGGCATGGACCCCAGCCCCGCGGGGAACGATCCGGCAACACCAGTCGTCAGTAAGGGGACAGAGGGGACGTTGCGTACGTCTTCGGATGCCTCTCGGGGTGTACGGCTCCGGCGGCCCCGGGGATCACCTACTCCCTACGCCGGAGCGGGAGCGTACGCAGTCGTCCTTGGGGATGAGCGCATCCGTCCCCGAACAGTGCGGTAATGGATGCAGGGCCCGTACTGTGGGTTCTGTCGCAGGAGCAGCTGCCGAAGTCGGTCAGAAGGGGGCGCGCGAAGCCCATGAGCGGTGTCATGAAGCGTATGGGGATGATCTTCCGCGCGAAGGCGAACAAGGCCCTGGACCGGGCCGAGGACCCGCGCGAGACCCTCGATTACTCGTACCAGAAGCAGCTGGAGCTGCTCCAGAAGGTCCGCCGCGGCGTCGCCGACGTGGCGACCTCCCGCAAACGTCTGGAACTCCAGCTGAACCAGTTGCAGTCGCAGTCGGGCAAGCTGGAGGACCAGGGCCGCAAGGCGCTCGCGCTGGGCCGTGAGGACCTGGCCCGCGAGGCACTCTCCCGCCGGGCCGCGCTCCAGCAGCAGGTGACCGACCTGGAGACCCAGCACGCGACGCTGCAGGGCGAGGAGGAGAAGCTCACCCTCGCGGCCCAGCGGCTCCAGGCCAAGGTCGACGCCTTCCGCACGAAGAAGGAGACGATCAAGGCGACGTACACCGCGGCCCAGGCACAGACCCGGATCGGGGAGGCCTTCTCCGGCATCTCCGAGGAGATGGGCGACGTCGGCCTGGCCATTCAGCGTGCCGAGGACAAGACGGCCCAGCTCCAGGCCCGCGCCGGCGCGATCGACGAGCTGCTCGCCTCCGGTGCCCTGGAGGACCCCTCCGGCATGCACAAGGACGACCTTCAGGCCGAGCTGGACCGGCTCTCCGGTGGTACGGATGTGGAGCTGGAACTGCAGCGCATGAAGGCCGAGCTGGCCGGCGGTTCGGGCAGCGGGCAGCAGGCCATCGAAGGCGGCGCGAACGGGCAGCAGTCCCCGCAGCAGCCGCAGGACACTCCGCGCTTCGACAAGCAGTAGGGTCCACGCCTAGGAGGGCGACATGATCGTACGGATCATGGGGGAGGGCCAGGTGAGCCTGGCCGACGGCCACCTCGCCGAGCTGAACAAGCTGGACGACGAACTCCTGGCGGAGATGGAGAACGGCGACGGCCCCGGCTTCCGCCGCACCCTCCAGGCCCTCCTGTCCAGGGTCCGCGACCTGGGCGACCCCCTGCCCGACGACTCCCTGGAGCCTTCGGAACTGATCCTGCCCTCTCCGGACGCCACGCTGGAGGACGTCAGGGAGTTCCTGAGTGACGACGGTCTGATCCCGGGCTGAGTGCCGCACCCCGTGGCCGGACCGAGGAGGGCCGGGGGGCGGCCCCGGTCCGGCTACCGTGGACAGCCGTGAGCACTCTCGCGCGGGCCCGGTGCCGGGCCAAGGCGCATCCCCTGGCCATGGACGCGGTCCTGGCCGCGTCCGTCCTTCTCTGCATGGTCGCCGGTTCGTTCGTGGAGCCCCGGCACCAAGACAGCGTCAGCTGGGCCCTGCGCACCCCCGACGCCCTCAGTCTCGTCCTCATGGCCCTCGGCGCCGCCGCCCTGGTCTTCCGTCGCCGGGCCCCGATGACGGTCCTCGCCCTCACCGGCGCCGTCTCCGTGGTCGAGTCGGTCACCGGCGACCCCCGCGCCCCCGTCGCCATGTCCGCCGTCGTCGCCCTGTACACCGTCGCCTCCACCACCGACCGCCCCACCACCTGGCGCGTCGGCCTGCTCACCATGACCGTGCTGACCGGCGCCGCCATGTCGGCCGGATCCCTGCCCTGGTACGCCCAGGAAAACCTCGCGATCTTCGCCTGGACCGGTATCGGCGCCACCGCCGGCGACGCCGTCCGCAGCCGCCGCGCCTTCGTCCAGGCCATCCGGGAGCGTGCCGAACGGGCCGAGCGCACCCGCGAGGAGGAGGCCCGGCGCCGGGTGGCCGAGGAGCGCCTGCGCATCGCCCGGGACCTGCACGACGTCGTCGCCCACCACATCGCCCTGGTCAACGTCCAGGCCGGAGTCGCCGCCCATGTCATGGACAAGCGCCCCGACCAGGCCAAGGAGGCACTCGCGCACGTCCGCGAGGCCAGCCGCTCCGCCCTCAACGAGCTCCGCGCCACCGTGGGCCTGCTGCGGCAGTCCGGCGATCCGGAGGCCCCGACCGAACCCGCCCCGGGCCTGGACCGCCTCGACGAACTCACCGGCACCTTCCGCAGTGCCGGCCTGCACATCGAGGTCGCCCGCGCCGACCAGGAGGGCACCACCCTCCCCGCGGCCGTCGACCTGGCCGCCTACCGGATCATCCAGGAGGCCCTCACCAACGTGCAGAAGCACGCCGGGCCCCGGGCCAAGGCGGAGGTCAGCGTCGTACGCGTCGGACCGAACATCGAGATCACCGTGCTCGACGACGGCAGCGGCGAGAACGAGGACCGGCACAGCGGCGGCGGCCACGGACTGCTCGGCATGCGCGAGCGCGTCAGCGCCCTGCGCGGCACCCTCACCACCGGTCCCCGCTACGGCGGCGGCTTCCGCGTCCATGCCATCCTGCCGGTCAGGAACCGCACACCCACCGGGGAGGACCCCGCATGACCATCCGTGTCCTGCTCGCCGACGACCAGGCGCTGCTGCGCAGCGCCTTCCGCGTGCTCGTCGACTCCGAGCCCGACATGGAGGTGGTCGGCGAGGCCTCCGACGGCGCCGAGGCGGTACGGCTGGCGAAGGAGCGGCGCGCGGACGTCGTCCTCATGGACATCCGCATGCCCGGCACCGACGGCCTCGCCGCGACCCGCATGATCAGCGCCGATCCCGCCCTCGCCGAGGTCCGGGTGGTGATCCTGACGACGTTCGAGGTGGACGACTACGTCGTGCGGTCGCTGCGCGCGGGAGCGTCCGGCTTCCTCGGGAAGGGCTCCGAGCCCGAGGAACTGCTGAACGCCATCCGTATCGCGGCCGGCGGCCAGGCCCTGCTCTCCCCGGCGGCCACCACGGGTCTGATCGCCCGGTTCCTCGCCACCAGGGACCCGGCCGACGACGAATGCGACCCGGCCCGCGGCCAACGGCTCGACTCGCTCACCGTCCGCGAGCGCGAAGTGCTCGTGCAGGTCGCCGGCGGGCACTCCAACGACGAGATCGCCGAGCGCCTCGAAGTCAGCCCGCTGACGGTGAAGACGCACGTCAACCGGGCCATGGCCAAGCTCGGAGCGCGGGACCGGGCTCAGCTCGTGGTCACCGCGTACGAGTCGGGCCTGGTCCGTCCGAGGGTGGAGTGAGCCCGACGCGGGCGTACTGCGGCGGGAGTATGCGCCGCATAAGGAAATGGACCTGGGGCCTACGAAACCCCGTTCCCCCATGGCCCAGGGTGTAGGGGCGGGCGCCCTTCCGCGCGTCCGCTGCCGCTTCTGCCGCCGAACAGAAGAGAGACCCTCACCCATGTCCTGGCTGTCCAGGTTCAGCCTCGCGCAACGGGCCTTGATCGGGCTGATGTCGATCATCGCGCTCGTCTTCGGGGCGATCGCGATACCCCAGCTCAAGCAGCAGCTGCTGCCCACCATCGAACTGCCCGTGGTGTCCGTGCTGGCGCCGTACCAGGGCGCGTCACCGGACGTGGTCGAGAAGCAGGTCGTCGAGCCCCTCGAGGACACCCTCGAAGCCGTCGACGGCATCAGCGGCGTCACCTCCACCGCCGGCGAGGGCAACGCCGTGATCATGGCGTCCTTCGACTACGGCAACGACACCAAGCAACTGGTCGCCGACGTCCAGCAGGCCGTCAACCGGGCCCGCGTCCAGCTCCCGGACGACGTCGACCCGCAGGTCGTCGCCGGTTCCACGGACGACATGCCGACCGTCGTCCTCGCCGTCACCTCCGGCCGGGACCAGCAGGCCCTGGCCGACCAGCTCGACCAGACCGTCGTGCCGGAGCTGAAGAGCATCGACGGCGTCGGCCAGGTCACCGTCGACGGTGTGCGCGACCTCCAGGTCACCGTCACACCCGACGACGCCGAGCTCGCCAAGGCGGGTCTGACCTCGCAGTCCCTCGCCCAGGCGCTCCAGGCGGGCGGCGCGACCGTCCCGGCCGGCTCCTTCGACGAGGGCGGCGCCAACCGCACGGTCCGGGTCGGCGGCGGGCTCACCTCGCTGCGGCAGATCCAGGACCTGATGGTCACGGGCGAGCCCGGCGCCAAGGGCAAGCCGGTGCGCCTCGGTGACGTGGCCACGGTGCGGCAGCAGGAGGCCACGGCCGACTCCATCACCCGCACCGACGGCAGGCCCAGCCTCGCCGTCGCCGTCACCATGGACCGCGACGGCAGCGCGGTCGCCATCTCCGACGCCGTCCGGGACAAGCTCCCGGACCTGCGCGAGGACCTCGGATCCGGCGCGAATCTCACGATCGTGAGCGACCAGGGCCCGGCCGTGTCGAAGTCCATCAAGGGCCTGACCACCGAGGGCGCGCTCGGTCTGCTCTTCGCGGTCCTGGTGATCCTGGTCTTCCTGGCCTCGATCCGCTCGACCCTCGTGACCGCGGTGTCCATCCCGCTGTCCGTGGTGCTCGCCCTGATCGTGCTGTGGACGCGCGACCTGTCGCTGAACGTCCTCACGCTGGGCGCCCTGACCATCGCCATCGGCCGGGTCGTCGACGACTCGATCGTGGTCCTGGAGAACATCAAGCGCCACCTCGGCTACGGCGAGGAGCGCCACTCGGCCATCCTCAACGCCGTCCGCGAGGTGGCCGGCGCGGTGACGTCCTCGACGCTCACCACGGTCGCGGTGTTCCTGCCGATCGGTCTGGTCGGCGGCATGGTGGGCGAACTGTTCGGCTCGTTCAGCCTGACCGTGACGGCCGCCCTGCTGGCGTCCCTCCTCGTCTCCCTGACGGTCGTGCCGGTCCTGTCGTACTGGTTCCTGGGCCCGCCCAAGGGCACCCCCGAGGACGCGGCCGAGGCACGCCGGCTGGCCGAGGAGAAGGAGGCCAAGAGCCGCCTCCAGCGCAGCTACGTCCCCGTCCTGCGCTTCGCGACCCGCCGCCGCCTCACCAGCGTGGCCATCGCCCTCGTCGTCCTGGTCGGCACCTTCGGCATGGCGCCGCTGCTGAAGACGAACTTCTTCGACCAGGGCGAGCAGGAGGTCCTCACCGTCAAGCAGGAGCTGAAGCCCGGCACCAGCCTGGCCGCGACCGACGCCCAGGCGAAGAAGGTCGAGAAGCTGCTCGCCCGCACCGAGGGCGTGAAGGACTACCAGGTCACGGTCGGCTCGTCCGGCTTCATGGCGGCCTTCGGCGGCGGCACCGACACCAACCAGGCCTCCTACCAGGTGATGCTGGAGGGCTCGGCGTCCTACGAGGACGTCCAAAGCCGCATCGAGAAGGGCCTGGCCGGGCTGAAGGGCATCGGCACGACCACCGTCGCCGCCGGTGACGGCTTCGGCAGCCAGGACCTCAGCGTGGTCGTCAAGGCCGCCGACGCCGACGTCCTGCGCACGGCCGCCGAGGAGGTCCGCAAGACGGTCGCCTCCCTCGACGACGTCACGGACGTCAGCAGCGACCTGGCGACCAGCGTGCCCCGCGTCTCGGTCACGGCCGGCGACAAGGCGGCCGCGGCCGGCTTCGACGACCGGACCCTCGGTGCGGCCGTCGCCCAGGCGGTCCGCGGCACCACCGCGGCCCAGGCGACCCTGGACGACACCGAGCGCGACGTCGTCATCCGCTCGGCGAAGCCCGCCACGACCCTGAAGCAGCTTCAGGACCTGCGGCTGGGCGGCACGGTGAAGCTCGGCGACATCGCCACCGTCAAGCTGGTCGACGGCCCGGTCTCCATGACCCGCATCGACGGGCAGCGCGCGGCCACCATCACCGCGAAGCCGACCGGCGACAACACCGGCGCGGTCAGCACCCGGCTCCAGTCCGAGATCGACGCGCTGAAGCTCCCCGACGGCGCGACGGCGTCCATCGGCGGCGTCTCCGAGGACCAGGACGAGGCGTTCGCCAACCTGGGTCTGGCGATGCTGGCGGCCATCGCGATCGTCTTCATGCTGCTGGTGGGCACCTTCCGGTCCCTGATCCAGCCGCTGATCCTGCTCGTCTCCATCCCGTTCGCCGCCACCGGCGCGATCGGCCTGCTGATCGCCACCGGCACCCCGATGGGCGTCCCCGCCATGATCGGCATGCTGATGCTGATCGGCATCGTGGTGACGAACGCGATCGTGCTGATCGACCTGATCAACCAGTACCGCCGGCAGGGCCACGGCGTCGTCGGGGCCGTGATCGAGGGCGGCCGGCACCGGTTGCGCCCGATCCTCATGACCGCCCTGGCGACGATCTTCGCCCTGCTGCCCATGGCCCTCGGCATCACCGGCGAGGGCGGCTTCATCGCCCAGCCGCTGGCCGTGGTCGTCATCGGCGGCCTGGTGACGTCGACGCTGCTCACCCTGCTGCTGGTGCCGACGCTCTACGCGATGGTCGAGCTCCGCAAGGAGCGCCGGGCGAGGAGGCGGGCGGCGAAGAAGGGCCTGCCCGCAGAGCGGACGGACGCGCCGGAGCCGGAGCCCGCGAACGTCTGACGGCCTGATCCGGCGGCGGCCGGGCACCGGACCCGCGGGGCCGGTGCCCGGCCGCCCGTGCACGCGTTCCGTATCCTGTGGTCTCGAACCGCTCAACGGGGGAGGGGGATTCGGGCGTGCCGCTGCACAGCGACGACCCGAAGTCGGTCGGCGGCTACCGGCTGCTCGACCGGCTCGGGGCCGGGGGCATGGGCGTCGTCTACCGGGCCAGGGCGCGTTCGGGCCGTGACGTGGCCCTCAAGGTCGTGCACGCCCAGTACGCGGCGGACGCCGTCTTCCGCGCCCGGTTCCGGCAGGAGATCGCGGCGGTCCGCAAGGTCAGCGGAGCCTTCACGGCACCGGTCCTGGACGCGGACCCGGAGGCGGCCCGGCCCTGGATGGCCACCCAGTACGTGCCCGGGCCCTCGCTCGCCCGGCGGATCCGCGACCGGGGCGCCCTGCCGGACACCGAACTGCGTGGGCTGGCCCTGGGCCTGGTGGAGGCCCTGCGCGACATCCACCGGGCGGGGGTCGTGCACCGGGACCTGAAGCCGGCCAACGTCCTGCTGGCCGAAGACGGCCCGCGGGTCATCGACTTCGGCATCTCCCGCGCGGCGGAGAACCACCAGACGCTGACCGAGACCGGCCAGTCGCGGCCACCCCGGCGGCAGCGTCTTCAGTCTCGACCCCGCGCACCCCGAGCGGAAACCGCGCTCGGGGTGACGAGGGAGCGGGACCGGGGCTACGGCAGCGCCAGCATCCGCTCCAGGGCCAGCTTCGCGAACGCCTCCGTCTCCTGGTCCACCTCGATGCGGTTGACGAGGTTTCCCTCGGCCAGGGACTCCAGGGCCCAGACCAGGTGGGGGAGGTCGATGCGGTTCATGGTCGAGCAGAAGCAGACCGTCTTGTCGAGGAAGACGATCTCCTTGCCCTCGGGCGCGAAGCGGTTCGCCAGGCGGCGCACCAGGTTCAGCTCCGTGCCGATGGCCCACTTGGAGCCGGCCGGCGCGGCCTCCAGGGTCTTGATGATGTACTCCGTCGAGCCGACGTAGTCCGCCGCGGCCACGACCTCGTGCCGGCACTCGGGGTGGACCAGGACGTTCACGCCCGGGATGCGCTCGCGCACGTCGTTCACCGAGTCCAGGCTGAAGCGGCCGTGCACCGAGCAGTGGCCGCGCCACAGGATCATCTTCGCCGCGCGCAGCTCCTCGGCCGTCAGACCGCCGTTCGGCTTGTGCGGGTTGTAGAGGACGCAGTCCTCCAGGGACATGCCCATGTCCCGCACGGCCGTGTTGCGGCCCAGGTGCTGGTCCGGGAGGAAGAGGACCTTGGTGGTGGAGGGCTCCCCCTGCTCGAAGGCCCAGTCCAGGGCGCGCTTGGCGTTGGAGGAGGTGCAGATCGTGCCGCCGTGCTTGCCCGTGAACGCCTTGATGTCGGCGGAGGAGTTCATGTACGAGACGGGCACGACCTGCTCGGCTATGCCGGCCTCGGTCAGCACGTCCCAGCACTCGGCGACCTGCTCGGCCGTCGCCATGTCGGCCATCGAGCAGCCGGCGGCGAGGTCGGGCAGCACGACCTTCTGGTCGTCGGACGTCAGGATGTCCGCCGACTCCGCCATGAAGTGCACACCGCAGAAGACGATGTACTCGGCCTCCGGGCGGGCGGCCGCGTCCCGGGCCAGCTTGAACGAGTCACCGGTCACGTCGGCGAACTGGATGACCTCGTCGCGCTGGTAGTGGTGGCCGAGCACGAAGACCTTGTCCCCGAGCTTCTCCTTCGCCTTGCGGGCGCGCTCCACCAGGTCCGGGTCGGACGGCGAGGGCAGGTCGCCGGGACACTCCACGCCGCGCTCGCTCTTCGGGTCGGCCTCACGGCCGAGGAGCAGCAGGGCGAGGGGCGTCGGCTGTACGTCGAGGTCCTGGGTCTGGGCGGTGGTCACGACACGCACCCTTTCTGTTTCTGCGACTTTTCGTCGATTTGACGCTATCTATCATAACCGCTTCACGTCACTTTGACGATGTCCATAGCGTCTGTGTGACGTGAATCCCGGCGAGCCGCCGTTCATTCCCGGGACGACCCGGAAAGGGCCGTTTTCCGGTTGCCGGTGCGTGTGCGAGCATGAAAAGAAGCCGAGATCGAGCGCCAGGCCCCGGAATGAATCCGAGGCCCCGCCGGTTGGAACCGTCGGCAAGCAGTCTCCGTACAACCCGGGAGAGATGTAGATGTCCGTATCGGACGAGACCAGCACCGTCACCGACGGCATCATCCTGACCGACGCCGCCGCGTCGAAGGTCAAGGCGCTGCTCGACCAGGAAGGCCGCGAAGACCTCGCGCTGCGTGTCGCCGTCCAGCCCGGCGGCTGCTCCGGCCTGCGCTACCAGCTCTTCTTCGACGAGCGCGCCCTCGACGGCGACGTGGAGAAGGACTTCGGCGGTGTGAAGGTCGTCACCGACCGCATGAGCGCCCCGTACCTGGGTGGTGCCACGATCGACTTCGTGGACACCATCGAGAAGCAGGGCTTCACGATCGACAACCCGAACGCGACGGGCTCCTGCGCCTGCGGCGACTCCTTCAGCTGAGCCTGCCGGGCCGCCGGCGGCGACCGCGCACACGACGAAGGCGGCGGCCCCCTCCGACGGGGCCGCCGCCTTCGCGTTGTACGGCGGTTCCTACCGCTCCCGCGTCGGGGGAGCCGGCAGCCGTGGGCCCTCCTTGGCCAGCGGGATCGCCTTGCCGTCCGCGTTCACCACGGCCCGGTCACCGAGCGGTTCGTCCAGCTGCACGGTCTTCTGGAACACCTTGGCGATCAGGATGCAGACCTTGTTCGGCCACGGGGTCGACGTCACGGTGACCGTCACCTCGTCACCCTTCTCGCTCGCCTTCACGTCGTAGTCGGAGCACACCCCGCCCGTGAAGGTCACCGTCAGCTCCGAGCCCTCGGCCCGGTAGCCGTTCACCTTCACCTCGCGAGGACCGGGAGTCGATGTCGGCCGGTCGCCGGGCCCGTCCGTCTCCGTCCCCGGGGAGACCAGGTACTTCGGTTCCACCGCCGGGTACGTCACGGTGAACGGGTCTTTCGCGCCCGGTGCCGTCACCTCGAACAGCCAGGACGGCACCAGCGCCTGCCGTCCGTCCACGACGTGCGCGGCCAGCCCGAACACCGCGTTCTCGACCGTGACCGCGTCCTGCTTCGGAGCGCCGCTCGCCGACTGCTCGCAGGGCTCCTCCAGCCGGTCCTTGTGCGGCACCGGGGAGGCGCAGCCGCCGATGCCCGCCCGGGGATCGTCCTCGGGCTGTCCGTTCATCAGCTCCAGCGCCTTCCCGGCGCCGACCACGGGGTAGGTGTCGCCCTTCACCGGCGCCTCGAGCCGACCGCTGCCGCCGACGACCTCCCCGTCCGAGCCGACCGTGATACCGGTCGTCCAGCCGTACGTGGGCAGTCCCCCGATCTCGGGGGCGGCGTTCACCACCCGCTGGGCCCCCATGACCTGGCTCGCGTCGAGCTTCGCGTCGTCCTGACCCACGGCCTTCAGCACGGGCGCGGCGGCCTTCTCGGCCACCTCCTCGCTCACCGGTGTACCCCCGGGCAGCCGAGGGGTGCAGGTGTCGGTGCCCTTGCAGTTGTCGGTGCCCGGGGCGTACCGGCTGAACGTCCAGGCCCCGGGCGCCTGCCTGTCCACCTGGAGGCTCGGCCCGGACCCGTCCTTACCCCCGATCCTCCAGGCCTCGGCCTGCGCCACCGGCGCCCCGTCGACCCCGAGAGCCCTCGCCAGCCGGGCCGCGTCCTCCCTGCTCACCTCGCCCCGCGCCCGGTACACCGCCGCCTCGCCCGGACCGTCCGGCAGCGTGCCGTCGGCCCGGTAGGTGACGCCGTAAGGGTTGGGCTCGCCGGGCGCGATGCCGTCCCCGCTGTCCGCCGTGGACTCCGAGTGCCCGTCGAGCGCGAGCGGCGGGGGAGTGCCGTCCCCGCCGGGCGCGCCGGACGTCGTACCGCCGCCCGCCCCACCGGACGCGTTGGAGGCGAGCCAGGCCCCGCCCCCGCCGATCAGCAGCACGGCGGCGGCGACGGAGGCGATGATCGCGGGCGTACGGGGACGGCCACCTGCGTGGTGGACCAGGTCGTCACCCGGTGCCGCGGTGGCACGAGGGCGGGCTGCCCCGGCACCGGTGTCGTCCGAGGTGGCGTCGTGGGCGGGTCCGGGGGTGGCGTTGGGGTGGGTTTTCCGGGTGCCGGTGTCGTCCGAGGTGGCGTCGTGGGCCGGTCCCGGTGCCGGTCCCGGGACGGGGTGGGCCTCCTCGATGCCCGGGTCTTCGGCTGCCGGGTCTTCGGCTCCCGGGTCTTCGGCTCCCGGGTCTTCGGCTCCCGGGTCTTCGGCTCCCGCGCCTTCGGCGGCCGTGCCGACGATGCCCGCGTCTTCGGTGGCGGGTTCGCGATCCGGGACCGACCCGGCACCGGCTTCCCGGGCCCCGGTCGCCGTGGCCCGCTCGTCGCCGGCCTGCCGGTCTTCGGGCGCGTCCGCCTGCGCGGCCTCCCGCGCCCCGTGCTCATCCGCCTGCGCACCATGTCCATCCGTCCGCGCGGCTTCCGGCACCCCGTGCTCGTCCGCTTGCGCGGCTTCCGGCGCCCCGTACTGGACGGCCTCCGGGGCCGCCGCCTCGGACTCGTCGCCCTCCGTCGTCCCGTCGTCCGCGGCCCGCGGCCCCCCATCGGGGGCGCCGGAGGCCTCGGCGGACTCGGTGGCCTCCTCGGACCCGGCGGTACCCGGCGACACCTCGCCGTCGGCCGACGCCTCGGCCCGCGCCGAGGTACCTGCATCCGCCGTACCCGGCTGCTCGGCCTCCGGGGAGCCGGCGGTCGCGCCGGCCGCTTCCCTGGCGTCGTCGTCCTTGTCGGGTCGCTCGGTGTTCACCGCATCGCTCCTTCGGCTGCACAGCTGTCCCATGGGACCCGGCCCGTCACGTACGGGCCCGCTGGTGGGTCGTATCCCGCCTCCCCTTTACGGGGGACAGCGATGGGACGCAGCGGGGGAGCACACGGTTCCCGCGAATGCGCCGTTCAGTCGCCGTAGTCCTCCATGGCGTCGAGCAGCCGTGCGGAAGCCGGGGGTACGGACACGCCGTGGATCAGGGCCGGGGAGACCGGCCGGGAGGCGACCCGGTCGGGGACCGCCCAGTGCGGAGCCATCCGTGCCCCGTCGCCCGGCAGCGACGCCAGTTCGCCTTCCAGATCGACCGGAACGGGCATGTGGAACTTGAGGTTCGTCATAACGGCACCGTACGCACGGTCGAGCTCACGGAGAAAGATCTACTATCGGGTAGTTTCGATGCCTTCAGAGCCGCCCCGCCCACCCGATAGCGTGAACCGTCAAGGTCCGCCTCCCTCAGGAGAGTCCACGCCGTGCGCATCGCAGTCTCCGGCTCCATCGCCACCGACCACCTCATGACCTTCCCCGGCCGCTTCGCCGACCAGCTCGTAGCGGACCAGCTGCACACGGTCTCGCTGTCGTTCCTGGTCGACAAGCTCGACGTCCGTCGCGGCGGCGTCGCCGCGAACATCGCGTTCGGCATGGGACAGCTCGGCACCCGGCCGATCCTGGTCGGCGCCGCGGGCGCGGACTTCGACGAGTACCGGGCCTGGCTGGAGCGGCACGGTGTGGACACCGACTCCGTCCGCATCTCCGACACGCTGCACACCGCCCGCTTCGTGTGCACGACGGACGCCGACCACAACCAGATCGGCTCCTTCTACACCGGTGCCATGAGCGAGGCCCGCCTCATCGAGCTCAAGACCGTCGCCGACCGTGTCGGCGGTCTCGACCTGGTCTCCATCGGTGCCGACGACCCGGAGGCCATGCTCCGCCACACCGAGGAGTGCCGCTCCCGGAACATCCCGTTCGCCGCGGACTTCTCCCAGCAGATCGCCCGGATGGACGGCGAGGAGATCCGCATCCTGCTGGACGGGGCGACGTACCTCTTCTCCAACGAGTACGAGAAGGGCCTCATCGAGACCAAGACCGGCTGGAGCGACGCCGAGATCCTCTCCCGGGTGGGCCACCGGGTCACCACCCTCGGCGCCCGCGGCGTACGCATCGAGCGGACCGGCGAGGACCCGATCGAGGTCGGCACGCCCGACGAGGAGCGCAAGGCCGACCCCACGGGCGTCGGCGACGCCTTCCGCGCCGGCTTCCTCTCGGGTCTGGCGTGGGGTGTCTCCCTGGAGCGTGCCGCGCAGGTCGGGTGCATGCTGGCGACGCTCGTCATCGAGACGGTGGGGACGCAGGAGTACCAGCTGCGTCGCGGGCACTTCATGGAGCGGTTCACCAAGGCCTACGGGGACGAGGCGGCGGCGGAGGTGCAGGCGCATCTGTCCTGACCGTCGTCCGCGCGCGGACGCGCGGGGGCCGGTCGCACAGTCCCCCGCGTCCCGTCGGGCCGGTCAGCCCACCCGGCGGACCAGATAGGCGGTCCCCCGGTCCGCCGGCTCCTCCCCGACGTACTCCTGACCGCGCATCTCGCACCACGCGGGAATGTCCAGCCGGGCCGCCTCGTCGTCGGACAGGACCCGCACCAGCCCGCCCACCGGCACACCGCCGATGACCTTCGCCAGCTCGATCACCGGAATCGGGCAGCGCTTGCCGAGGGAGTCCACGACCAGGACGTCCTCCTCGCGGGCGACCGCGGAGGCGACCGGCGCGCCCAGCTTCTCCCGGACGGCCGCCACGGTCCCGGGAAGGACGGCCAGGAACCTCTCCACTTCCTCCTCGGCCACCCCCGGCGGCAGCGAAACCCGCACGTTTCCCTCACTCAGCACGCCCATGGCCCGCAGCACATGGCTCGGCGTCAGCGTGCTGCTCGTGCAGGACGATCCGGACGAGACGGAGAAATCCTCGCGGTCCAGCTCGTGCAGGAGCGCCTCGCCGTCGACGTAGAGGCAGGAGAAGGTGACGACCCCGGGCAGTCGGCGCACCGGATGGCCCACCACCTCGACGTCGGGGACCAGTCGCGGCACCCGTGCCCGGATCCGCTCCGTCAGCTCCCGCAGCCGCGCCGCCTCCTCGGCCGCCTCCGTCCGTACGGCCCGCAGCGACGCGGCCGCCGCCACGATCCCCGGGATGTTCTCGAAACCGGGCGCCCGCCCCGACTCCCGCTCGTCCACCGGACCTTGCGCGGCGAACCGCACACCCTTGCGCACGACGAGCAGCCCGACCCCGGACGGACCGCCCCATTTGTGCGCACTGCCCGCGAGCAGTGACCAGTCCCCTTCCACCGGCCCCCACCCCAGCGACTGCGCCGCGTCCACCAGCAACGGCACCCCGGCCTCCCGGCACACCTCGGCCACCACCGCGACGGGCTGCTCGGTCCCGACCTCGTGGTTGGCGGACTGGAGACAGGCCAGCGCGGTGTCCTCGCGCAGGGCAGCGGCGTAGGCCGCCGGATCCGCCCACCCGGTGCGGTCCACCCCCACCTGGGTGACGCTTCCTCCGGCCGCCTCCAGGAGCTCCGCCGAATGCAGTACAGAGGAGTGTTCGACCGCGGACACGATCAGGTGACGCCCGACCCGTCGCCGCCCGGCCAGCGCCCCGGCAATCCCCGTGTGCACGGCACGGGTTCCGGACGAGGTGAAGATCAGCTCGTCCGGCCGGCATCCCACCGCCTCGGCGGCGGCCTCCCGCGCGGCGTCCAGCAGCACCCGGGCTCGCCGCCCCTCCCTGTACAGGCGCGCGGGATCCGCCCACCCCTCGTCGAGCGAGGCCAGCAGAGCCTGCCGGGCGATCGGGTGCAGCGGAGCAGCGGAAGCAGCGTCGAAGTAGGCCACACGGCAACGCTAGAACGTCCTCGGGCGCGGTGGGCCCCGGGGGCGCGGGGAACCGCGCGAACAGCCACAAACCATTCGCAGCCGCCAAATCGGCGAACCACCCGGGTGAGTAGGCACCCCTCCTGGAGAACCCCCTGAGGGCGTCGGCTAGGGTTTGGTCCGCATAAACATCCAAACCCCTGCCCGACGCAGGGCCGCGACCGACCAGCGAGAAGGCCAGGCCGCAGCCGATCCGCGCGGGCGAGACTCTCGGGAAGGCGCTACGTGAGTCCCAACGGCTCCGACCGCTCGCCGCGGCGCCCGATGCGGCGGAAGCTGCTGCAGGCACTGACCGCGGGCCTGGTCTTGGCGACAGCCACCGGTTGCTCGTACAACTGGGAAGACTTCCCCCGCCTTGGTATGCCCACCCCGACCACGGAAGAGGCTCCGCGGATCCTCTCCCTGTGGCAGGGGTCCTGGGCGGCTGCGCTCGCCGTCGGCGTGCTGGTGTGGGGTCTGATCCTGTGGAGTGCTTTCTTCCACCGGCGCAGCCGCACCAAGGTCGAAGTTCCTCCGCAGACCCGGTACAACATGCCCATCGAGGCGCTGTACACCGTGGTCCCGCTCATCATCGTCTCGGTGCTGTTCTACTTCACCGCCCGTGACGAATCCGAGCTGCTCACCCTCAAGAAGAAGCCCGACGTCACGGTCAACGTGGTCGGCTTCCAGTGGAGCTGGTGCTTCAACTACATCGAGCCCGTCGCCGGTTCCTCCGGTGACGCGAAGACCTCCAGGGACCTGGACGCGATCCCGGACCGCTTCAAGGAGGACTTCCCGGCCAACGCCGGCGGCACCTACGACTGCGGCACCCCCGGTACGCGGAACCCGCAGACCAACAACCCGGGCCCGACCCTCTGGCTCCCCGAGGGCAAGACGGTCCGCTTCGTCCTGACCTCGCGTGACGTCATCCACTCCTTCTGGGTGGTGCCGTTCCTCATGAAGCAGGACGTCATCCCGGGCCACACCAACGCCTTCGAGGTGACCCCCAACAAGCAGGGCACCTTCCTCGGCAAGTGCGCCGAGCTCTGCGGCGTCGACCACTCCCGGATGCTGTTCAACGTGAAGGTCGTCTCCCCCGAGCGCTACGAGCAGCACCTCAAGGACCTCGTGAAGAAGGGGCAGACCGGTTACGTACCCGCCGGCATCGAGCAGGCGGGCCACGAGAAGAACCGGGAGTCGAACGTACTGTGAGCATCCTGAATGAACCCAAGGGTGCCGCGGCAGCTGGGTCCCACTACGAGGACGAGTTGCCGGTCCGGCGCCAGAACCGCGGCAGTGTCGTGGTCAAGTGGCTGACGACGACGGACCACAAGACGATCGGCACGATGTACCTGGTCACATCGTTCGCGTTCTTCGTCATCGGTGGTGTGATGGCGCTGCTCATGCGCGCCGAGCTCGCCCGCCCCGGTCTGCAGATCATGTCGAACGAGCAGTTCAACCAGGCGTTCACGATGCACGGCACGATCATGCTGCTGATGTTCGCGACGCCGCTGTTCGCCGGCTTCGCGAACTGGATCATGCCGCTGCAGATCGGCGCGCCGGACGTGGCGTTCCCGCGGCTGAACATGTTCGCCTACTGGCTGTACCTGTTCGGCTCGCTCATCGCGGTGGGCGGCTTCCTCACCCCGCAGGGTGCGGCCGACTTCGGCTGGTTCGCCTACAGCCCGCTCTCGGACGCCGTCCGCAGCCCGGGCCTCGGCGCCGACATGTGGATCATGGGTCTGGCCTTCTCCGGCTTCGGCACCATCCTCGGCTCGGTCAACTTCATCACCACGATCATCTGCATGCGCGCCCCGGGCATGACGATGTTCCGCATGCCGATCTTCACCTGGAACGTGCTGCTGACCGGTGTCCTGGTCCTGCTCGCCTTCCCGGTGCTGGCCGCGGCCCTGTTCGCCCTGGAGGCGGACCGCAAGTTCGGTGCCCACATCTTCGACTCCGCCAACGGCGGCGCGTTGCTGTGGCAACACCTCTTCTGGTTCTTCGGCCATCCAGAGGTGTACATCATCGCCCTGCCGTTCTTCGGCATCATCAGTGAGGTCATCCCGGTCTTCTCCCGCAAGCCGATGTTCGGTTACACGGGTCTGATCGGCGCGACCATCGCGATCGCGGGTCTGTCCGTGACGGTGTGGGCGCACCACATGTACGTCACCGGCGGTGTGCTGCTGCCGTTCTTCTCCTTCATGACGTTCCTCATCGCGGTCCCGACCGGTGTGAAGTTCTTCAACTGGATCGGCACCATGTGGAAGGGCTCGCTGTCCTTCGAGACGCCGATGCTCTGGGCGACCGGCTTTCTGATCACCTTCACCTTCGGTGGTCTGACCGGTGTCATCCTGGCCTCGCCGCCGATGGACTTCCACGTCTCCGACTCGTACTTCGTGGTGGCCCACTTCCACTACGTGGTCTTCGGCACCGTGGTCTTCGCGATGTTCTCCGGCTTCCACTTCTGGTGGCCGAAGTGGACCGGCAAGATGCTGGACGAGCGCCTCGGCAAGATCACCTTCTGGACGCTGTTCATCGGCTTCCACGGCACGTTCCTGGTCCAGCACTGGCTGGGCGCCGAGGGCATGCCGCGGCGTTACGCCGACTACCTGGCGGCCGACGGCTTCACCGCGCTGAACACGATCTCGACGATCAGCTCGTTCCTGCTCGGCATGTCGATCCTGCCGTTCTTCTACAACGTGTGGAAGACGGCCAAGTACGGCAAGCCGGTCGGCGTCGACGACCCGTGGGGCTACGGCCGCTCCCTGGAGTGGGCGACCTCCTGCCCGCCGCCGCGGCACAACTTCATCACCATGCCGCGGATCCGCAGTGAATCCCCGGCGTTCGACCTGCACCACCCCGAGATCGCCGCTCTCGACCAGCTCGAGAACACCGGTCACGGCGACAAGGCCCTCGCTGGCGGCAAGGAGGCCGGCAAGTGAAGATCCAGGGCAAGATGTTCATGTGGCTGGGCGCGTTCGTGCTCGTCATGGCGGTCGTCTACGGCTTCTGGTCGCAGGAACCGGCCGGCACCACGGCCCTCTTCCTGACCTTCGGCCTGTGCATCATGATCGGCTTCTACCTCGGCTTCACGGCCAGGCGGGTCGACGTGGGCGCGCAGGACAACAAGGAGGCGGACGTCGCGGACGACGCCGGCGAAGTCGGGTTCTTCAGCCCGCACAGCTGGCAGCCGCTCTCGCTGGCCATCGGCGGCGCCCTCGCCTTCCTGTCGATCGCGATCGGCTGGTGGCTGATGTACTTCTCGCTGCCGATCATCCTGATCGGACTCTGGGGCTGGGTCTTCGAGTACTACCGCGGTGAGAACCGCACCCAGTAACACGCGCCGAGCGCCACAGGGGCCCGGACACTCCGAGAGGAGCGTCCGGGCCCCTGCGTATGCCGCAATTACATGTCACTCGTACGAGTCATTCGGCGTGCCGCTGTTGACTCCGCTTCCTAGCGTGGGGTCATGAGCCACACAGTGATCTCCCGCCCCCGCACCGCCGTGGGCTGCACGCTGCTGGTGATATCCCTCTGCGCTGGTGTCACCGCCTGCGGCTCGGACGGCAACCCGCTCGCCGCCCGC
This sequence comes from Streptomyces sp. NPDC096046, assembly GCF_040303285.1. NCBI lineage: Bacteria > Bacillati > Actinomycetota > Actinomycetes > Kitasatosporales > Streptomycetaceae > Streptomyces > Streptomyces sp. NPDC096046. Next base: position 201,594 of record NZ_JBEOSZ010000009.1, read on the forward strand.
CCCTACGACGCCGCGGACCAGGTGTCCTTCAACGCCCCCTCCGGGGGCAACCGGAAGGCCGACCCGGACAAGCCCCTGGAAGTCGTCGAGGACTCCGACGGGCGCATCACGGACGTCACCGCCCACGACGCCTCAGGACGCTATGTGGCGGGCGAACTCGCCGCCGACGGCAGCCGCTGGCACAGCACCTCCCCGCTCGCCGCCAACGCCAGCTACACGGTCCGGGTGAGCACCGAGGACGAGGACGGCGCGCCCGGGCGCAAGGTCGTCACCTTCGACACCGGCATGCCGGCCACCAAGAAGCGCCTGGACGTCACCTTCGGCCCCAAGGCGGGCACCTACGGCGTCGGCCAGCCCATCACGGCCGAGCTGAGCCAGCCGGTCAAGGACAAGGCCCAGCGGGCCGTCGTGGAACGCGCCCTCAAGGTCTCCTCCACGCCCTCCACGGACGGCGCCTGGCACTGGGTGGACGACAAGAAGCTCCACTACCGCCCGAAGGACTACTGGCCCGCCCGGGCCACCGTCCAGGTCCGCAGCAACCTTCAGGGCATCAAGATCGGCGACCGGATGTGGGGCGGTGAGGCCGAGCCGCTGACCATCACCACCGCGGACAAGTTCATAGCCGTCACGGACGCCGCCGCCCACCAGATGACCGTCTACCGGAACGACGAGATCGTCCGGCAGATACCGGTCACCACGGGCATGCCGGGTTACGACACCCGCAACGGCGTCAAGGTCGTCCTGGCCAAGGAGGGCACCGTCCGCATGACCAGCGCCAGCATCGGCGCCTCCGACTTCTACGACCTGGTCGTGCACCACTCGGTCCGGGTCACCCACAGCGGCGAGTACGTCCACGCCGCCCCCTGGTCCGTCGGCTCCCAGGGCTACGCCAACGTCAGCCACGGCTGCATCGGCATGAGCACCGAGAACGCGGCGTGGTTCTACGACACCGTCCGCGAGGGCGACATCGTCAAGGTCGTGAACTCCGGCGGCGACACGATGGCGCCCTTCGGCAACGGCTTCGGCGACTGGAACCTCGACTGGGCGAAGTGGCGCACCGGCAGCGCCCTGATGGGCGGCACCCCGGACGGCCCCACAGCGGCCGACAGGGCCCGTCTACGCCCTCAGAGCGTCTGACCTGAAGGGGCGCGGGGCCGCATCGGATACGCGGCTCCGCCGCGTGGGCGCGAACAACCCCCACGCGCCCGCAGCCGCCGCACAACGAGACGAGCCGAGCCCCTAGGCGTTCGAGGCCGCCTTCTCCCGCAGCAGGGAAGCCAGCGCGGAGGCGAACTCCACCGGCTCGACCGGCAGCGTCACCGCGGACTCGGCCCGGCTCCAGGTCGCGAGCCAGGCGTCCTGCGGCCGTCCGATCAGCAGCAGCACCGGCGGGCAGTCGAACACCTCGTCCTTGATCTGCCGGCACATCCCCATGCCGCCCATCGGCACGGCCTCGCCGTCCAGCACACAGACGTCGATCCCACCCCGGTCCAGTTGCGTGAGCACCGCGGCGGGAGTCGCGCACTCCACGAACTCCACCACGGGAACGTCGGGAGCCGGCCGCCGTCCCGTGGCGAGCCGCACCTGCTCCCGGGTGTTGGAGTCGTCGCTGTAGACCAGCACCGTGGCGGTCGGCTGCATTGTTCCTCCGTGACGTCAGCGTCGTAAGGACAGGCCTGTCGGGCCGGATGCTACTCCCTTGAACACCACGTCAACACCGGTACGACCGCCTTAGACACTCCGAACGGCACCCCCCGGAGTGAGGGCGGGATAAGCGACCGACATAATGTCGGTCGTGGCGACAGCAACGACAGTAGAAACCGGGCACGCGCACCCGTCGGTCAACCGGCCGAACCTCACCAGCGTCGGAACCATCATCTGGCTGAGTTCCGAGCTGATGTTCTTCGCGGCCCTCTTCGCGATGTACTTCACCCTGCGATCGGTGACGGGTCCTGATCACTGGAAGGAGATGGCCGCCCATCTCAACTTCCCGTTCTCGGCGACGAACACCACCATCCTGGTGCTCTCCTCGCTCACCTGCCAGCTCGGCGTCTTCGCCGCCGAGCGCGGTGATGTGAAGAAGCTCCGGATGTGGTTCATCGTCACGTTCGTGATGGGTGCGATCTTCATCGGCGGTCAGGTCTTCGAGTACACGGAGCTGGTGAAGGAGGCGGGCCTGACCCTGTCCTCCGACCCGTACGGCTCGGTGTTCTACCTGACCACCGGCTTCCACGGCCTGCACGTGACGGGCGGTCTCATCGCCTTCCTGCTGGTCCTGGGCCGGACCTACGCGGCTCGGAGGTTCACCCACGAGCAGGCGACGGCCGCGATCGTCGTGTCCTACTACTGGCACTTCGTCGATGTCGTCTGGATCGGTCTCTTCGCCACGATCTACATGATCAAGTAGCAGGGCCCGCATCCGCGCGTGCTCGACGAAGCGCGCATCCCAGAAGCATCGACGCAGAAGATCCTGACACCGGGGTAATCCGTGAAAAAGCTCTCCGCACGACGACGCCACCCGCTGGCGGCGCTCGTCGTCCTACTCCTCGCGCTGGCATGCACCGGGGGGCTGTACGCCGTGTTCGCACCCGCGGACAAGGCACAGGCCGACGAAACCGCCCAGTCCCTCACCATCGAGGAGGGCAAGAAGCTCTACGCCGTCGGCTGCGCCAGTTGCCACGGCACCGGCGGTCAGGGCACCTCCGACGGGCCGAACCTGGTGGGTGTGGGCGCCGCGGCCGTCGACTTCCAGGTGGCCACCGGCCGCATGCCGGCCGCGACCTCCCAGGGCCCCCAGGTCCCGGAGAAGAAGAACATCTACTCGCAGGCCGAGATCGACCAGCTCGCGGCGTACATCGCCTCGCTGGGCGCCGGTCCGGCCATCCCGACGGAGGAGCAGTACAGCCCCGAGGGTGCCGACATCGCCGAGGGCGGTGTGCTGTTCCGCAACAACTGCGCGCAGTGCCACAACTTCACCGGCAAGGGCGGCGCACTGACGCACGGCAAGTACGCGCCGTCGCTTGAGGGTGTCTCCGCGAAGCACATCTACGAGGCCATGCAGACCGGCCCGCAGAACATGCCGTCCTTCCCCGACACCTTGCTGACGGAACAGAACAAGAAGGACATCATCGCGTACCTCGACGCGGTCAACAGCGAGCGGAGCGAGAGCCCCGGCGGCCTCGCGTTGGGCGGCCTCGGGCCGGTCAGCGAGGGCCTGTTCGGCTGGATCTTCGGTCTCGGCGGACTGATCGCCGTCGCCGTGTGGGTCGCCGCCCGGACCGCAAAGGCCAAAAAGTCATGAGTAGCCAAGACATTCCAGAAGAGAACCTGCCCGCCGCGCGGTCCGCAGGACACGACGAGCACGGTGCGATGAGCGTCGCGGACGACAAGCACCCGTTCGCCGACCCGGGCCTGCCGCCCCACGAGCACCGCATCCAGGACGTCGACGAGCGGGCCGCCAAGCGGTCCGAGCGCTCGGTCGCCCTGATGTTCACGGTGTCGATGCTGGCCACGATCGCCTTCATCGCCTCGTTCGTGACGATCCCGGTCGACGAGTCGGTCTACATCTTCCCGCTCGGTCACATCAGCGCGCTGAACTTCGCGCTGGGCATGACGCTCGGGATCGCGCTGTTCTGCATCGGCGCGGGCGCCGTCCACTGGGCCCGCACCCTGATGTCGGACGTCGAGGTCGCCGACGAGCGCCACCCGATCGAGGCGGGGCCCGAGGTCCGCGAGAAGGTCTTCGCGGACTTCAAGCAGGGCGCCAAGGAGTCGGCGCTCGGCCGTCGCAAGCTGATCCGCAACACCATGCTCGGCGCGCTCACGCTGGTGCCGCTCTCCGGCGTCGTGCTGCTGCGCGACCTCGGCCCGCTGCCCGGCGAGAAGCTCCGCCACACGCTGTGGTCCAGGGGCAAGCTGCTCGTCAACATGAACACGAACGAGCCGCTGCGTCCCTCCGACGTCGCGGTCGGTTCGCTGACCTTCGCCAAGCCCGAGGGCCTGGAGGAGCACGACCACGGCTTCCAGAACGAGATCGCCAAGGCCGCCCTGATGATCGTCCGGATCCAGCCGGAGAACATCAAGGACAAGCGCGAACTCGAGTGGTCGCACGAGGGCATCGTCGCGTACTCGAAGATCTGCACCCACGTCGGTTGCCCGATCTCCCTGTACGAGCAGCAGACGCATCACGTGCTCTGCCCCTGCCACCAGTCCACCTTCGACCTCTCCGACGGTGCCCGAGTGATCTTCGGCCCCGCCGGTCACGCCCTGCCGCAGCTCCGCATCGGCGTGAACGACGAGGGCTACCTCGAGGCGCTCGGCGACTTCGCGGAGCCCGTCGGCCCTGCCTTCTGGGAGCGCGGATGAGCACTGCACAGACACGCCGCAAGGCGCCCGCGGGTGAGCGGGTAGCCGACTGGGCCGACGGCCGCCTCGGGATCTACTCCCTGGCCAAGGCCAACATGCGCAAGATCTTCCCGGACCACTGGTCCTTCATGCTCGGTGAGATCTGCCTCTACAGCTTCATCATCATCATCCTCACGGGTGTGTACCTGACGCTGTTCTTCCACCCGTCGATGAACGAGGTGGAGTACCACGGCAGTTACGTCCCCATGCAGGGCGTGCTGATGAGTGAGGCGTACGCCTCCACGCTGGACATCAGCTTCGACATCCGCGGTGGTCTGCTCATCCGGCAGATCCACCACTGGGCGGCGATCATCTTCCTCGCCGGCATGTTCGTGCACATGATGCGCGTCTTCTTCACCGGCGCGTTCCGCAAGCCGCGTGAGATCAACTGGCTGTTCGGCTTCCTGCTGTTCGTCCTGGGCATGTTCACCGGGTTCACCGGCTACTCGCTCCCGGACGACCTGCTCTCCGGCACCGGTGTCCGCTTCACGCAGGGCGCGATCCTGTCCGTGCCGATCGTGGGCACGTACATCTCGATGTTCCTGTTCGGCGGGGAGTTCCCGGGGACCGACTTCATCGCCCGGTTCTACTCGATCCACATCCTGCTGCTGCCGGGCATCATGCTCGGGCTCGTGGTCGCCCACCTGATCCTGGTCTTCTACCACAAGCACACCCAGTTCGCGGGTCCCGGCCGGACCAACAAGAACGTCGTCGGCATGCCGCTGCTGCCGGTCTACATGGCCAAGGCCGGAGGCTTCTTCTTCCTGGTCTTCGGTTTCATCGCGGCCATCTCCGCCATCGCGACCGTCAACCCGATCTGGAACCTGGGGCCGTACCGGGCCGACCAGGTGTCGACCGGTGCCCAGCCCGACTGGTACATGGGCTTCGCCGAGGGTCTGGTCCGCGCCATGCCGGGCTGGGAGATCAACTTCTGGGGTCACACGCTCGTCCTCGGCGTGTTCATCCCGCTGGTCCTGTTCGGTGTGTTCCTCGCGATCATCGCCCTGTACCCGTTCATCGAGTCGTGGGTCACCGGGGACAAACGCGAGCACCACATCCTGGACCGTCCGCGCAACGCCCCGACCCGCACGGCCGTCGGTGTCGCGTGGATCACCGGCTACATCATCATGCTGATCGGCGGTGGCAACGACATCGTCGCCACGCACTTCCATCTGTCGATCAACGCGGTCACCTGGTTCGTCCGGATCGGGTTCTTCCTCGGACCGGTCATCGCCTTCATCGTCACCAAGCGCATCTGCCTCGGCCTGCAGCGCCGGGACAAGGAGAAGGTGCTGCACGGCCGCGAGTCGGGCATCATCAAGCGCCTGCCGCACGGTGAGTTCATCGAGGTGCACGAGCCGCTCAGCCAGGAGCAGATGTACACGCTCACGGCGCACGAGCAGTACCAGCCGGCCGAGATCGGCCCGACGGTCGACGAGAACGGTGTCGAGCGCAAGGTGAAGGGTTCCGAGAAGCTGCGCGCCAAGCTCAGCGACGCCTACTACGGCGAGGGTGCCCAGATCCCGAAGCCCACCGCCGAGGAGTACCGGGAGATCACGAGCGGCCACGGCCACCACTGATCACTGCGTCGCCACGCCACACGAAGGGCCCCGTCGGTTCAACGGACGGGGCCCTTCGCCCTGCCCGCGGCTGGATAGGGTGGACCTCGTTGAGACTCTCGTCCCGCACTGCGGGACGCCTGACCCTGGAGCGGCTTATGAGCGCTGTGATCCCCGCTGGAGGCGACACCGCGGCGGGCCGCTCCTGGCCCCTGCTGCTGAACGGCCTGCTGGACGGCAGGCACCTGAGCGCCGACGACACCGCCTGGGCGATGGACCGCATCATGCGCGGCGAGGCGACCGAGGCGCAGATCGCCGGGTTCGTCGTGGCCCTGCGCGCCAAGGGCGAGACCGTCGAGGAGATCAACGGCCTGGTCCGCACGATGTACGAGCACGCCAACGTGATCGAGGTGCCCGGGGCGACGGTCGACATCGTCGGCACCGGCGGTGACGGCGCGAAGACGGTCAACATCTCCACGATGTCCTCGATCGTCGTCGCGGGCACCGGCGCGAAGGTCGTCAAGCACGGCAACCGGGCCGCGTCCTCGGCGTCCGGGGCCTCCGACGTGCTGGAGAAGCTCGGGGTCAACCTGGAGCTGCCGCTGCACCGGGTCGTCGAGGTGGCCGAGGAGGCGGGGATCACCTTCTGTTTCGCGGTGAAGTTCCACCCGGCGCTGCGGCACGCGGGAGCGGCCCGCGGCCAGTTGGGCATCCGCACGGTGTTCAACGCCCTCGGCCCGCTGACCAACCCGGCCCGGGTCCGGTCCCAGGCCGTCGGTGTGGCGGATCCCCGCATGGCGCCGATCGTCGCGGGCGTGTTCGCCGAGCGCGGCAACTCGTCCCTGGTCTTCCGGGGTGACGACGGCCTCGACGAGCTCACCACCACGGCCACGTCCCGGGTGTGGATCGTCCGGGACGGCGAGGTCACCGAGGAGGCCTTCGACCCCCGGGACGTCGGCCTCCCCCTGGTCCCCGTGGAGGCCCTGCGCGGTGCGGACGCCTCCTACAACGCGGAGGTCGCGCGGCGGCTGCTGGACGGAGAGACAGGGCCGGTGCGGGACGCGGTGGTGCTGAACTCGGCCGCGGCCCTGGTGGCCCTGGAGCCCACCACCGCGCCCCTGGCCGAGCAGATCCGTACCGCGATGGTGAAGGCGGCCGAGTCGATCGACTCCGGTGCGGCCAAGCGGACGCTGGAGCGCTGGGTGGCCGCGAGCAATACGTAGGGAACCCGGACGGTGTCCCGCGATCCGGACTCGGGTTGCGGGACATCGATCATTTCGCGTACGTTCCTGGCAGGTCATGAGTGACAGTCATGAGGCCCCGGCCGACTGTCCGGCAACCCTCCGTCCGTGGCGGGGTGCCCCGGGTGAAGACCGGGCCGCAGGCAGCGAGGTCTGTGGCAAGCGCGTGACGAGGAGTCTCTCGTGAACCAGCGAATGCGATAGGGCCGCAGAGCCCCGCCTCCGCACCCCTCTTTCCCGCACCCCCGCTTGTAGCCGTACGTGCTCGCGTGTAGCCGTACGTGCTCGCGGGCGGATTCCACCTGCCTTCACGGGAGTTCACCCATGTCCGTCTCCACCGTTGCCGCCGATCAGTCCGTTTGTGCCCCGCTGCCCGTTCTGGGACGGGATGTCACCGTCCCGCTCGTGACCGGCGGTGAGGTCTCCTACGCCGCGCTCGACTACGCCGCCAGCGCTCCGGCGCTCCAGCGGGTCTGGGACGACGTGGCCGCCTACGCGCCCTACTACGGCAGCGTGCACCGCGGGGCCGGGTACCTGTCCCAGCTGTCGACCGACCTGTTCGAGAGCGCCCGCCGGGCCGTCGCGGAGTTCCTCGACTGCCGTGAGGACGACCAGGTGGTCTTCACCCGCTCCACCACCGACTCCCTCAACCTCCTCGCCGCCGCGCTCCCCACCGACTGCGAGGTCTTCGTCTTCGAGACCGAGCACCACGCCGCCCTGCTGCCCTGGCGCAAGGCCCGCGTGACGTACCTCGACGCCCCGCGCGGCCCCCGTGAGGCCGTCGAGACCCTGGAGCGCGCCCTGGCCGGCCGGACCGGGTCGACGGCGGGGGGCCACGGGCCGGCCCTGGTCTGCGTCACCGGCGCCTCGAACGTCACCGGCGAGCTGTGGCCGGTACGGGAACTCGCCGCGGCGGCGCACGCCCATGGTGCGCGGATCGTGCTGGACGCCGCCCAGCTGGCCCCGCACCACCCGGTGTCCGTCGCCGGCCTCGGTGTCGACTGGGTCGCCTTCTCGGGGCACAAGCTGTACGCGCCCTTCGGCTCGGGCGTCCTGGCCGGGCGGGCCGACTGGCTGCGCGCGGCCGAGCCGTATCTCGCGGGCGGCGGCGCCAGCCGCAAGGTCGGCCGGCGAGAGGACGGGGGAGTGGACGTGGAGTGGCACGACAGCGCCGCCCGCCACGAGGCCGGTTCGCCCAACGTCATCGGCGCCTACGCCGTCGCCTCGGCCTGCAAGGCGCTGACCGAGGCCGGTTTCGACACCCTCGTGGCCCGTGAGCAGTACCTGGTCCGCACGGTGCGCGAGGGTCTCGCCGACGTTCCCCGGGTGCGGTTCCTGTCCCTCTTCGGGGACGACGCGCCGCGGGTCGGGGTGCTCTCCTTCGTCGTCGAGGGCTGGAACAGCTCCCATTTCGCCGCCGCCCTGTCGGCCGAGTACGGCATCGGCGTGCGGGACGGGCTGTTCTGCGCCCATCCGCTGGTGCGCACGCTGCTCGGCGGCGACCCGCAGACGCAGGGGGAGTGCGGGTCGCCGGAGGCGGCGCCCGGGGAGAAGTCGCTCAACGCCATCCGGGTCAGCTTCGGCGCGGGCACGCCCGACGAGCACGTGGAGCGGTTCGTGCGGGCGGTGAAGGAACTCGTGACGGACGGGGCGCAGTGGAGCTACCGCACCGAGGACGGGCGCTGCGTGCCGGACACCTCCGCCTGAGCCGGTGGGCGGCTGCCGGGGGCGATCATCCGCCCGGCGGGCTCGGGGACGCCCGTGAGCAGGTCACGCGCGGGCGGGACGCGACGGCCTCAGTTGTCCAGGCCGATCGAGAACGCCGCCTCCAGATCGTGCTGCGAGTACGTGCGGAACGCCACGTGCGTGTCGGTGCCCTCGACTCCGGGGATCTTGCTGATCCGGCCCGGGATGACCTCCGCCAGGTCCTCGTGCTCCTTCACCCGGACCATCGCGATCAGGTCGTAGGTGCCGGTGACGGAGAAGACCTCGCTGACGCTGTCCAGCGCCGCGATCGACTCGGCGATCTCGGGGATCCGGTCCACGCTGGTCTTGATCAGGACGATCGCGGTGATCACGGCTGGTTCTCTCCCTCGGGGGCCGGAGCAGGGGCGGCCTTCACTCTAGTAGGGCCGGTGGGGCGGCCGTAGCGGACGGACGCACAGCCGAAGCCCAGACCGAACCCGATGAGGTGGGCGAGGTAGGCCACCCCCGGCCCGTCCGAGGCCCGCCCCGCCGCCAGCCACTGCAGCGCCGCCCAGAACGGCAGCACGACCCACGCCGGGAAGCGCACCGGCAGGAAGAAGAGGAACGGCAGGAGACTGGTGACCCGGGCGCGGGGGAACAGGTACAGGAACGCGCCGAGGACCGCCGAGATCGCCCCCGAGGCGCCGACCAGGGACTGCTCGGAGTGCGCGTTGGCGACGGCGTAGCCCAGCAGGGCCAGATAACCGCAGCCGACGTAGAACAGGGTGAACTGCACGCGGCCCATCCGTTCCTCGGTCATCGCCCCGAAGACGTAGAGGAAGAGCATGTTGCCGAGCAGGTGCACCCAGCTGCCGTGGACGAAGAGCGCCGTCGCGGGAGTGAGGGCCGACCCCGCGGACCCTTCGAACAGTTCTGCGGGAATCACCCCCCAGCGCCGGAAGTAGGCCCGCTGTACGGCGAGGAGCTCGTCGCCGGTGCCGTACGCGGGATTCAGGCCCGAGACGGGTCCGGCCAGGAAGGACAGACAGCACAGGGCGATCAGTGCGTACGTCACCGGCGCCGACGACCACCCGGCCGCTCTGCCGGCCCGGACGATCGGCGCACTCCACTTGCGGATCATGAGCACAAAGCATGACGCAATCGGACGCAACCGCCCGGACCGCCTCGCCGCCGCGGACGGGCAGGCGGCGAGGACCTGCCAGGCCGTAGGGTTACGAGCCATACGCACCGGGGATGCCGGTCGCGTCACGGACACTAGAAGGAAAGAGAACAGGTCACGATGACGGTTCCCCTGCCGACCGCCGAGACGCGGTGGCGCTGCACCCTCTGCGGCAACCTCACGAGGTTCGACGTGACCCGCTCGGCGAAGGTCGTCGAGTACGTCCACCTCGACCTGGCCGGAGAGCCGAAGGTCGAGGAGCGCGAGGTGCTCAGTGAGACCATCGAGTCGGTGCGCTGCCGCTGGTGCAACGCGGTGGATCAGGTGGAACTCGTGGACAGGCCGGGCGCCGGCTCCTGACGGGAGGCGGCCCCGCACAGGCATTGGGGTGTGACGGATGGTGGAGACCACAGGCGGGGGGCCGGGGGACGGCGCCGCCGAGGTGCTCGACCGTCCCCTGCTCGACGGTGTGCGCCGCAGGGTCGTGCAGATCGTCTCCGACGGCTTCGGGTCGCTGACGGTGGGCGAGCTGCCCGCCCAGCTGAGGCAGTACGCCAGGTTCGCCCCGAACCGCAGGGCCAAGTTCGCCGGCAACGCGATGGCCGCGGCGCTGGAGACCGATCCGCTGTTCCGGCAGCGCATCGGGGAGAAGCTCAGAGAGGCCCAGCCGGAACTGACCGGCGCTCTCGACTCAGGCTCCCCGCCCCCGGCCGCGGACCCGCTCGACGTGGCGGCCGCGGCCTACGTACTGCGGCCGCCCGGCTGGGTGAAGCTGGTCACCGCCGCCGGCGAGGAGGCCCAGCGGGCCGACGCCGAACGCGCCGACGAGGAGAGCCGGGCCGAGCTGGAGCGGCTGCGAACCGAACTCGACCGGGCCCGCGATCACACCCGGACCGAGACCGAGCGGCTGCGCACGGAGCTGGAATCGGCCAAGAAGGAGGCCGACTCCCTGCACCGCAAGCTGCGCGCCGCCCTCAGCGACGTCAAGCGCGGCGAGGCCGCCCTGCGCAAGGCGCACGGCGAGATCGAGGCCATCCGCGCCGAGGGGCACGCCCAGGTGTCCGCCGCCGAGAGCGAGACCCGGCGGCTGAAGTCCCGGCTGGGCGAGACCGAGGCCGCCCTGGAGGCCGCGCGCCGGGCCGCCCGCGAGGGCCGCAGCGTCGAGGACATGCGGGTACGGCTGCTGCTGGACACCCTGCTGGACGCGACGCAGGGGCTCCGGCGCGAACTGGCCCTGCCGCCGGTGTCGGTGCGGCCCGCCGAGACCGTCGACGCCGTCGAGCCGGGCCGGATGACCCCCAAGGACATCGCCGCCCGCGCCCTGTCCGAGAACGACCCGCAGGTCCTCGACCAGCTGCTGGCGCTGCCGCAGGCCCATCTGGTCGTCGACGGCTACAACGTCACCAAAACGGGTTATCCGCAGATGCCGCTGGAGAAGCAGCGTCTCAGGCTGCTCGGACAGCTCTCCCAGCTGGCCGCGCAGAGCGGCGCGGAGGTGACCTGCGTCTTCGACGGCGCCGAACTCGCCGCACCGGTACTGCTGGCCCCGCCGCGCGGGGTGCGCGTGCTGTTCTCGAAGCCGGGCGTCACCGCCGACGAGCTCATCCGCCAGCTGGTGCGGGCCGAACCGCCGGGCCGCCCGGTCATCGTGGCGTCCACCGACCGCGAGGTCGCCGACGGAGTCGCCCGGGCCGGTGCCCGCCCGGTGGCCTCGGCGATGCTCCTCAAGCGCCTTTCGCGGGCCTAGGGGGCGTACGCCCCATGCGTAACGTCCGGGCGTGATGCCCGAATTGATGGTGCCTGTGGGCCACGATGCGTCAAGTGAGCCTCACCGTCTGTGAGTCCCGGGGAAAAGTTGGCCTACCGTGACGCGATTTTTCATCTGAGGATTTGAACTGATCACAGGAAGGTCACTAGGGTCAGGCCGAACCTCCGCTCGGGTGATCACTCATCGGGAGAGACGGCGGAGGGGCCAGAAGGAGCTTTTCACCCGTGGCGTCCCACCGTCGTCCGAAGCAGCCGAGCCGCGCACGTGTGACCGTGCTGACCACCGCCGCCGCCGCTGCCGTCGCCTTCAGCTCGCAGGCCGCCAACGCGGCCCCCAGTGAGAAGCCGAGCAAGGACGAGGTCAAGGCCAAGGTCGACAAGCTCTACGAAGAGGCGGAGCAGGCCACCGAGAAGTACAACGGGGCCAAGGAGAAGCAGGAGAAGCTCCAGAAGGAGATCTCCACCATCCAGGACAACGTGGCCCGCGGTCAGGAGGAGCTCAACGAGCTCCGCGACAGCCTGGGCCTGGCCGCCGCGTCGCAGTACCGCACCGGCTCCATCGACCCCTCCGTCCAGCTGTTCCTCTCCGCGAACCCCGAGGACTACCTCGACAAGGCCTCTACGCTCGACCAGTTGAGCAGCCAGCAGGTCGAGGCGCTGAAGAAGGTCCAGGAGAAGCAGCGCGAACTCGCCCAGGAGCGCGCCGAGGCTTCCGAGAAGCTCAAGGACCTCGCCTCCACCCGGACCGAACTCGGCAAGAAGAAGTCGGAAGTCCAGGGCAAGCTCTCCTCCGCGCAGAAGCTGCTCAACAGCCTCACCGCCGCCCAGAAGGCCGAAATGGCCGCCGAGCAGAACCGCGCCAGCCGGACCGCCGAGCGCGACGCCCTGACCGCCGACGTGCCGCCCGGCTCCGGCCGCGCCGCCGCCGCCTTCGCCTTCGCCCAGAGCCAGCTCGGCAAGCCCTACGTCTACGGCGCCACCGGCATGAGCTCCTACGACTGCTCCGGCCTCACCTCCCGGGCCTACGCCTCGGCCGGCGTACAGATTCCGCGCACCTCCGAGGCCCAGACCGGGGCCGGCACCAAGATCTACTCGGTCAGCCAGCTCAAGGTCGGCGACCTGGTCTTCTTCTTCAACGACCTGCACCACGTGGGCCTCTACGCCGGCAACGGGCAGATCATCCACGCCCCGCGCACCGGCACGGTCGTCCGCTACGAGTCGATGAACACCATCGGCGGCCCGTTCATGTTCGGCGTCCGGGTCTGATCCTCGCGCCGCGAGGGGCCCTCGAACTCTCCCCGGCGTCCCGAAGATCAAGACACCGTGTCCGCCGTTCGGGCGAATCACGACAGCTCCGAGTGAGCCCACGCCCCGCCATTGACCTGCGTCAGCGGCGGGGCGTCGTGCCGGATACCCACGGATGGTCGTTGGCGGCTCCCTGTCACGGGGCTACTGTCTGCCGCGTTCCAAGTCCGCCAGCGGAAGGAGAGCGGCTTCCCGTGGGGTCCCATCGCCGCCTTGCCACGTCCGGGTTCGACCGGGGCGCCAGTGTCGCCGTCGGTTTCCTGTCCGTCGCCGCCGCCACCCTGGGGGCGGTACCGGTCGACGCCGCACCGTACGACGACACCCGGGCCAAGGTGGACCGGCTCTACGAGCAGGCCGAGAAGGCGACCGAGGCCTACAACGCGGCCGACGAACGCGCCGACGAGCTGCGCGCCGAGGTCGGCACCGCCCGGGACCGCGTCGCCCGCCAGCAGCAGCGGATCAACTCCCTGCGGGAGTCCCTCGGTTCGCTCGCCGGCGCCCAGTACCGCTCGGGTGGCATCGACCCCTCCCTCGCCCTGCTGCTCTCCGACGACCCGGGCGACTACCTCGACCACGCGTCCCGGCTCGACCGCCTTACCGCCCACCAGGCCGGTGAACTGAGGGAGCTCCAGGACGCCATGCGCGAACTGGCCCAGGACCGCGAGGAGGCCGCCGGCAAGCTCCGCGAACTGGAGAGGAGCCGCAAGGCCGTCGCCGCCCACAAGAAGACCGTCGAGCGGAAACTCGCCACGGCCCGGCGGCTGCTCGACTCCCTGCCCGACGACGAGCGCGACGCCTACGGCCGCGCCTCCCGCTCCGGCCGTGACGGCATGGCCGGCCTCGACGGCGCCGCCGCCTCGGGACGCGGGTCCGCCGCCGTCGCCGCCGCCCGCAGCGCGCTCGGCAAGCCCTACGTCTGGGGCGCCAACGGGCCCTCGGGCTTCGACTGTTCGGGCCTGATGCAGTGGTCGTACGCGCAGGCCGGGGTCGCCCTGCCGCGCACCTCGCAGGCGCAGCGCCACGCCGGCCGGCAGGTCCCGCTGTCCGAGGCGCGCCCCGGTGACCTGGTCGTCTACCGGGGCGACGCCAGCCACGTCGGGATGTACATGGGCAACGGCCAGGTCATCCACGCGCCCTACCCCGGCGCGCCCGTGCGCTACGACCCGGTCGGGATGATGCCCGTCTCGTCGGTCACCAGGGTCTGACCCGCGCGGCCCGTCGCCCGTACGATCGGGAACGTGGCTGGTCGAAGGTCGGGATACGGGGTGGTGGCGCTCGTCCTGCTGCTCGTGGCCCTGGTCGGGTGCGGCGGGCGGCCCGTCGCCGACCGTGCCACGGCCGAGGTCCAGCGGCTCCTGGACCGGCGGGCCGCCGCGGTCCTCGACCGCGACGAGCGGGCCTACGACCAAACGGGCCGGGGCACCGAATTCGCCCGGCTGCGCGCGGTGCCCGTGGCCGCCTGGTCGTACCGCGTCACCGGGCTGCGCCGCAGCGGTGACACGGCCACCGCCGAGGCCGAGCTGCGCTACCGCGTCGCCGGGTACGACCCGGCGCCGATGACCGCCGGGCGCACCCTGCGGCTGAACCGTGACGCGGACGGGCAGTGGTCCGTCGACACCGACCGGCCCGCGAAGAAGGCCGCGCAGCAGCTCTGGGACCAGGGGACGGTGCAGCTCGTCCGGGGACGGCACAGCCTCGTCCTGGGCGTCGGGCAGTCCGGACGGTCGTTGCGCGACTTCGCGGACCTGGCCGACCGCGCGGTGCCCGCCGTGTCGGACGCGTGGGGCACGGACTGGAGCAGACGGGTCGTGGTGCTCGTGCCGAAGTCACTGGAGGGGATGGCGGGGCTGCTCGGCTCGCCCGCCTCCTCCTACCGCGGGATCGCGGCGGTCACCACCGGCGAGACGGGCGCGCGGCGACAGGCACCGGCGGACCGCGTCATCGTCAACCCGGACGCGTTCGCGCTCCTCGGCGGGCCGGGTGAGCAGGTCGTCATCACCCACGAGACCACCCACGTCGCCACCCGTGCCCGCACCACCGCCGCCACACCTCTGTGGCTGTCCGAGGGGTACGCCGACTGGGTCGGCTACCGCGCCGCCGGCCGCACCCCCGCCGAGGCCGCACCCGAACTGTCCCGGGCGGTGACCGAGGGCCGGATCCCCGCCGCGCTGCCGGACGACGAGGACTTCGGTTTCACCGGCGACGCCGGCCGTCTGGCCCGCGCCTACGAGAGCGGCTGGACGGCGTGCCGGCTGATCGCCGACCGCTGGGGCGAGTCCCGGCTGCGCGCGTTCTACCGGGCCGTCGGGGCGCACGAGAAGCGGGCCGGGGCGGTGGAGGACGCCATGCGGGAGGTACTGGGGACGACACCGCAGGCCTTCACGACTCAGTGGCGTGAGTCCCTGCGGGAGCAGCTGGGCTGACCTGAGCCGGCCGCCCGCGGTCTCACGCGGGCCGGTCACGGGCGGCGGGCGATCGGTCGGCAGGCCGTGCGTTTCAACCGGTGCTCCCGGGCGCAACGCGGCCGTTGCGCTGTCCGTCACCGGTCCCCGGAAGGACGGCCGTCCGGCTCGGACTCTTCACATGAACGGCCCGGCCGGGCCGGTGCTGCCCCGGGGCGCCGACGACGGGTGTGCGGTGTCACCCGGCCGGACGGCTGTCGCGGTGGGTGCCGGCTCAGGGGGAGACGGGCGTCTCACCGGCGCGGGCGGGCTGCGGGGGCACGGGGGCGCGGGCCGTGCCGGGGACCGTCGCCTTCCACAGGGCCCGGGCCGCGATCAGCGAGGCGGCCACCAGCAGACCGTTGCGCAGGAACAGCAGGGTCAGGCCGAGGCCGTCGCCGGCCACCACGCTGCCGAAGTAGAACGGGAACTCCAGCACCGTCACGAAGCTCGCCACCAGCACCAGGAGGACCGGCAGCCGCATCCGGCTCCCCGGGTGGTACAGGCACACCGCCGCCAGCCCGACCAGCCACACCATGTACTGCGGGCTGATCACCCGGCTGGTGGTGGTGAACATCAGCACCGCCACGAAGGCCGCGTCGGCGAGGGTGTGCTCCTCGAAGCGCCGGGCCAGCAGCCGCCACAGCACCAGCCAGCCGAAGGCCGCCCCGGTCAGGAACAGCGCGCCCGTGCTCACCTCGCTCACATACGGCCCGAGGAACTCGATGGAGCCGTAGTTCAGCTTCACCTCGCCCTGCCAGCCGAAGTGCCGGGCGACATGGAAGACCAGCGCGCCCAGCGACTCCACCTCGGTGCCCCGGTCTCGCTGGAACGTCAGGAACGCGAACGCACCCGGCATGGCCAGGGCGAACACACCCATCACCGCGATGCCCGTCACCAGGGCCGACCCCCAGGCGCTGCGGCGGCGGGCGGCCAGCAGCAGCATCGCGGGCCAGACCTTCAGCAGGGCACCGAAGGCGGCCAGGGCCCCCATCGCCCGCGGGTGCCGGGCGCCCGCGAGCAGCGCGGCCATCGCCACCGCCGTGACCATCACGTCGTAGCGGGCGTACACCGTCGGCCCGAGCAGCGGCACGCCGATCACCCACACCCACGCGCCGCGCAGCGAGCGGCCCGGGCGGCGTCCGGCCCAGGTCATCAGGGCCAGTACGGCCGCGTCGGTGACGCAGACCAGCACGAAGAAGGCGGTCGCGTAGTCCAGGAAGGGCAGCAGGCCGGGGGAGAGGATCGCCAGCGCGGCGGCGGGCGGGTACTGCCAGGTGACGTCGTGCAGCGGGAACGTTCCGCTGCTCAGGACGCCGTACCAGCCCTGGTAGATCACATGCACGTCGCTGGTCACGTCCGGGCCGGGGAAGACGTACACCTTCAGGACGAACAGCAGCAGCAACAGCCTCGTGAGACACCAGACCACCGGCAGCCATGCCAGGGATCGCCTCAAGCGCGTCGTCTTCACGTGATCCCGCCCGTTCGCCCGCCGTGTCGAGGGGGCCGTGATGGGCCCGCCGTCTGTGAGCGTGCCATATGTGCCGCGGCGCGAAGCCGTGAGGGGCGGTTCGGTAGGGTCGGCGGCGTGCGCAAGACCCTGATCGTGACGAACGACTTCCCGCCCCGGCCCGGTGGCATCCAGGCGTTCCTGCACAACATGGCGCTGCGGCTGGACCCGCAGCGGCTGGTCGTCTACGCCTCGACCTGGAAGC
Source organism: Streptomyces sp. NPDC096046 (assembly GCF_040303285.1). NCBI lineage: Bacteria > Bacillati > Actinomycetota > Actinomycetes > Kitasatosporales > Streptomycetaceae > Streptomyces > Streptomyces sp. NPDC096046. The sequence goes on from NZ_JBEOSZ010000009.1 coordinate 218,892, forward strand.
GGAGCGGGGAGGGCGTCGAGGCGACCCGCGCCTTCGACGCCGAGCAGCCCTTCACCGTCGTACGGGACCGCACGACCATGCTGCTGCCGACGCCGGGTGCCACCCGCCGGGCCGTCGGGCTGCTGCGGGAGCACGGCTGCACCTCGGTGTGGTTCGGGGCTGCGGCTCCGCTCGGTCTGATGGCCCCGGCGCTGCGGGGCGCGGGCGCCGAGCGCCTGGTCGCCACCACGCACGGCCACGAGGCGGGCTGGGCCCAGCTGCCCGCCGCCCGGCGGCTGCTGCGACGGATCGGCGACGCCACCGACACGATCACCTACCTCGGCGAGTACACGCGCTCGCGCATCGCCCCGGCCCTGAGGCCCGAGGCCGCCGCGCGCATGGCGTGGCTGCCGCCCGGTGTCGACGAGAAGACCTTCCACCCCGCGTCGGGCGGTGACGAGGTGCGGGCCCGGCTGGGGCTGACGGACCGGCCGGTGGTGGTCTGCGTCTCCCGGCTGGTGCGGCGCAAGGGGCAGGACACCCTGATCCGGGCCATGCCCCGCATTCTCGCCGCCGAGCCCGACGCCGTCCTGCTGATCGTCGGTGGCGGTCCCTACGAGAGCGACCTGCGGCGGCTCGCGCGCGAGACCGGGGTCTTTCCGGCCGTGCGCTTCACCGGCGCCGTGCCCTGGTCCGAGCTGCCCGCCCACTACGGCGCCGGCGACGTCTTCGCGATGCCCTGCCGCACGCGGCGCGGCGGCCTCGACGTCGAAGGCCTCGGCATCGTCTACCTGGAGGCGTCCGCGACGGGCCTCCCGGTCGTCGCCGGCGACTCGGGCGGCGCGCCGGACGCGGTCCTCGACGGCGAGACCGGCTGGGTGGTGAGAGGCGGCTCTCCGGAGGAGGCCGCCGACCGCATCACCGCCCTCCTCGGCGACGCCGGGCTGCGCCGCAGGATGGGCGAGCGGGGCAGGGAGTGGGTCGAGGAGAAGTGGCGCTGGGACCTGCTGGCGGAGCGCCTCAAAGACTTGCTGTAGTGCGGTCGGCCCAAAGGGGCGCGGGGAACTGCGCGACAAGCCACGGACAACCCGCACCCGCCCACAAGAATCAGCCCGCCCCCCACTAGGCGGAACCCGAAAATCCGCCGATGCTGCGCCCATGACATCAAACCTGACGCATCGTCATCTGACAAGACGTCACATCCTCGGCATGGCCGCCCTGCAGACCGCAGCAACCCTCGGCTTCACCCGCATAGGCATCCAGAGCGCCCGAGCCGCCCAGCCCGACGCGGTCGACGCCGCCCCCGCCATCGTCGTCGGCTCCGGCTACGGCGGCGCCGTCGCCGCCCTGCGCCTCGCCCAGGCCGGCGTCCGCACTCTCGTCCTGGAGATGGGCCGCCTCTGGAACACCCCCGGCCCCGACGGCAAGGTCTTCTGCACCACCAGCGCGCCCGACAGCCGCTCCATGTGGTTCCGCACCCGCACCGAGGCCCCCCTCGGCTCCTTCCTCTGGCTGGACGTCGTCAACCGGGACATCGGCCGCTACCCGGGCGTCCTGGACCGCGTGCACTTCGACCACATGTCGGTCTACGTCGGCCGCGGCGTCGGCGGCGGCTCCCTGGTCAACGGCAGCATGGCGGTCACCCCGCCCCGGTCGTACTTCGCCGAGCAGTTCCCCACCGTCGACGCCGACGAGATGTACGGCACGTACTTCCCGCGCGCCCGGGCCGCCCTCGGCGTGAACACCGTCGACCCCGCCTGGTTCGAGTCGACGGAGTGGTACCGCTTCACCCGTGTCTCCCGCAGGCACGCCGAGAAGACCGGTCTGCGGACCACCTTCGTGCCGAGCGTCTACGACTTCGGCCACATGCGGCGCGAGGCGGCCGGCACCGCCCCGAAGTCGGCGCTCGGCGGCGAGGTCATCTACGGCAACAACCACGGCAAGCGCAGCCTCGACAAGACCTACCTCGCCGCCGCGCTCGGCACCGGCAACGTCACCCTCCACACCCTGGAGAAGGTGCGCGCCGTCAGCCGCGCGCCGGACGGGACCTGGGTCCTGACCGCCGACCGGATCGACGAGACCGGCCGCGTCGTCGAGACCAAGGAGTACGGCTGCACGTACCTCTTCCTCGGCGGCGGCAGCCTCGGCACCACCGAACTGCTGCTGCACGCCCGGGAGACGGGCGCCCTGCCCGCGCTCGACGCCAGTGTCGGGGCCGGCTGGGGCACCAACGGCAACGTGATGCTGGGCCGGGCCAACCACCTGTGGGACACGGTCGGCGCGAACCAGTCGACCATGCCGGTCATGGGCATCGACGACTGGGCCAACACCGCCAACCCGGTGTTCGCGGAGATCGCCCCGCTGCCGACGGGCCTGGAGCACTGGGTGAGCCTCTACCTGGCGATCACCAGGAACCCGGAGCGGGCGTCCTTCTCCTACGACACCGGCTCGAACCGGCTGCGGCTCGGCTGGACGGCCGCCCACAGCGCGGTCTCCGTCGCCATGGCCAAGAAGCTGTTCGACCGGATCAACGCGGCCAACGCGACGATCTACCGGTACGACCTGTTCGGTTCCAGGAGCAAGGTCTTCGCCGACGACTTCACCTACCACCCGCTGGGCGGCTGCGTGCTGGGCCGGGCGACGGACGACTACGGGCGGGTCAAGGGCTACCCCAGGCTCTACGTCACCGACGGCTCACTCGTGCCCGGGTCGCTCGGGGTGAACCCCTTCGTGACCATCACCGCGCTCGCCGAACGCACGATGGCGCGGGTCCTGGCGGAGGACGTTGTGCTCTGACCGTGGAACGGTCATGACCGCACCAGGGCAGCAGCGAGCGGTGAGGAGCGGGGTGTTGAGCGGCAGAGGGGGGCCGCGCCCTTATGGCTCGGCTTCGTGGCGACCCTGTCGGCCCGCGCGATGGCCGTGGGCGCAGACGTGCGTCCGGCCACAGCTGATCGATCGCAGCCAGGCACTCCCGGTCACCGGCGCGCCGTCTCCCGCCGTCGTGAGGACCCGGAGGCCGTGCGCTCACGAGGCGAAGAAGGGCCGGGACGAGGGCGCGTAGGCGAGGACGACGGCGGTGGCAGTCAGCAGCAGGGGCAGAGCCCCGAGTGCGCTCTCCCACCCGACGCCGTTCATGCTGAACTCGGAGAGGGTGAACAGCAGGCCGGCGATACCGACGGCGAGAAGAACGGCACGGGCCCACCTTCTGCCCGCGCGTATCTTCACCGCACCGATCGTCCAGAGGGCGGTCACCACCAGCAGCAGGCCGGCAGACAGGGAAAGCTGCGCCAGGGCGCCACCCGTCCCCCTCTCGGCACGCAGCTCGGCCAGCCCGGTGGGGGAGACGACGAACGCGCCCAGGACCCAGGTGACCACTTCTGTGACGACCGCGGTCATCAACAGGGCGTACGCCGCCTCTGTCGCTCTCGGACGTGCCCTGCCGACACGGGACCCGCTTGCCATCAGTTTTCTTCCCTGCCCTTGAAGGGTCTCGCTCGTGCCCGGTACGGCACGCCCTTCTGCCCGGCGGATGCCGCGGACCGCAGCACCCGCGTCCATTCTCTGCTGGGAGGACGACGGAGCGGACCGACGGGTTGTCTCCCGCCTCAAAACCCGTTGCGCCCGGTCACGCCGCCGCCTCACCATGCCTGCATGGCTGCGGGTGAAGCTTGGAACGAAGGCCCAGGGCGATGGCGGGTTCGCGCTTACGAGCAGACGGACTGGCAGGCGATCTCCCGAGTCCACGACGCCGCACGCATGGACGAACTGCGTGGCTCGGTCGGCGTGGAGGCGTTTCTGTCCCTGGCCGACACCTACGCCACCGAGGGGCTGTTCGACGGCCAGGTGTGGGTGGCGGAGGGGACCCCCGGCACCTCTCCCGAGGCTGTCGTGGGTTTCGTCGCCTTGGCGGACGACGAGGTCACCTGGCTCTACGTGGATCCGTCGTGCTACGGCCGAGGGGTGGGTACCGTGCTGCTGCGACACGCCATCGCCTACGGCGGCCCTCGGGTGGAGACCACGGTCCTGGCGGGCAACGAGCGGGCTCTGGGGCTGTACCTGAGTGAGGGGTTCGTCATCGTGGAGACCAAGACCGGACGCCTGGCGGGCAACGAAGCCTATGCGGCCACCGGCCATATCATGGAGAGGCGAGCTTCACAGGCAGGCAACGCACCCGGCCAGCCCGTCCCCTGAGGCATCGCCTCTCCTGGCGTGATCGCTCGTTGAGTGGTGCACGACGGGTCCGGACGGGATCCCCGGGGCCGCCGAGGCCGGTGCGCACAGATCGCGGGCGCACTCCGCAAGGCGGGCACGGAGAGCACCCAGTTCGTGGGCTCGACGTACCAGAACCCGTTCCTGGGAGCCTGGCTGC